>NZ_WHOC01000119.1:0-66777 GCF_013141785.1 Paenibacillus germinis | reverse complement strand
TCATGCTGATTACCGAGCTCAAGCCAACGACTCGCCACCCTCGCAAGCATCAGATAGAACCCTTCACGCAGTTCCTGAAGCATGCTCAGACTGGGGTACCGACAATATCTGTACTCCCTCCGAATGAGAGAGCAACATTGCGAATGTCACTCTGTGATAAAACTAAACATGAAAACATTGAAGGAGATGAGGATATGAGCATGCTGAAAGGTAAAATCGCTTTAGTAACGGGTGCAAGTCGGGGTATTGGACGTGGGATTGCTTTGCGTCTAGCGCAGGATGGCGCCATTGTAGCCGTACATTATGGAAAGAATTACGATGCTGCAGAGGAAGTGGTTCGCGAGATTCAGCATAAAGGCGGCTCCGCTTTTACACTCGGTGCTGACTTGAATGTCGTAAACGGCGTTCGCGATTTATATGTGGGCTTGGACGAAGCCCTCGAGAAGCACACTGGCGGTAATCAGTTTGATATTCTTGTTAATAACGCTGGAATCGGGCAAGGTGGAACCATCGAGGAGACGACAGAACAATCTTTTGACGAAGTCATGAGCCTCAATGTCAAAGCACCTCTATTTCTCATCCAACAAGCATTACCTCGCCTGAGAGATGAGGGCCGCATCATCAATATTTCTTCTGCTGTTACCCGTTTGGCTTTCCCTAATTTTCTGGGCTACAGCATCTCGAAAGGTGCACTCAACACACTCACCTTCGTCTTAGCACAGCATCTTGGGAATCGCAGTATTACAGTGAACGCTATTTTGCCCGGTATCATTGATACCGATATGAATGCTGGAACATTACAGGATCCGGGTGGGCAGCAGTTCGCAGCCGGTCTCTCCCCTTTTAACAGATGGGGACAGCCCGAAGATGTGGCCGATATCGCTGCCTTTCTTGCCTCTTCGGACAGCCGCTGGATAACGGGGCAATTGATTGATGCAAGCGGCGGATCTCATATGTAAATCAAACAATTAAAAAGCTTGGCTGATGCGCCAAGCTTTTAACATTATCTGCTTCATACAATTACTTCGCATTCGAATCCGCTTGTGAAACGCCTACAATCATTCCACTAGGATCCCGTATTCTATTTCAACTTGAAGCGGTTGATTTGGTCCTGTAGATCGACCGCCAACACGCTAAGCGATTCGGAAGAGGAGCTAATCTCTTCCATCGATTGCAGCTGCCCACTTGCCGACTTGGCAATAGCCTGCAGTTCATCCATAGCCTGTTTTACGATATTCACTGTCTCCTGTGAAGAAGCGGCCACCTGTTCGGTTCCCGCTGATATTTCCTCGGACGCAGCCGATATTTCTTGGATTTGGTCATTTACATGCTGGATCGAGGCGAGAATCGATTGGAATACTTGCCCAGCCGTTTGGACGAGAGCCGAGCCTTTTTCAACCTCTGACAGTCCGCCCCGCATCGAGCTTGATGCTTCTTTCGTAGCGTTGATCGTTTCACCGATAATGGAGGAAATGTTCACGGTCGCACTGCTTGTTTGCTCCGCCAACTTCTTAACCTCGCTAGCGACGACGGCGAAGCCTCTGCCATGTTCACCTGCCCTGGCCGCTTCAATGGATGCGTTCAAGGCCAGCAGGTTAGTTTGTGAGGCAATTTTGGAAATAAAGCTAACAATCTGTCGAATTTGTTCGGATTTCTCCTCTAAGCCGTGCACGAGTTCGGCAGTATGTTCTACGGTATGACTGACCTGTCGCATTTGGGTAATTGCTTGTTGAATTTCCCCGTTTCCACGGTCCACTTCTTGAACGACACTTTGTGCGGTTTCCGAGACATTCGTGGAGGATTCGGCAATTTTCTGCACGCCCGATGACATTTCATTCATAGCTGTCGAAATTTGCTCAGATGCCTGGTAGTTCGCTTCTGAACATCGCACGACCTGCCCCACCGCTACTGTGATATGTTCGGAAGCTTTTGTCGATTCACTCGCAATTGCAGTGAGCTGCTCGGAAGATGCCGCGGTATGTGAAACGGCTTCTGATATTTTGCAAATCATCCCAGAGAAAGAATCGAGCATCGCATTGATGTTCTTGCGCATCGAGGCGATCTCATCATCACCATGGGTGTTCAATCGACCAGATAAATCACCTTGCCCTACTCGCTGCATGAGAGATGAAATCGTCATGATTGGGCGAATCGTCATCCGCGAGACGAGCATAGCTATAACAATGACAAGAACCGCAGAAACAGCTAGCATAATGGCTGAATTTTTCTTTAGCAGACTCACCTTTTGGAATACTTCCGAATGTTCGGCGGTCAAAATAAGCTTCCAACCAGTGGCATCAATGGTTTGATGAGCAGCTGACTTTAGTAGGCCATCTGGCTCTTTGTATAGAATATACCCGCTCTTATCCTTGAATACCGTATTTTTGTAAAGATCCATCTTCTCTGCCGTGGATGATTCCTCTAATTTTTGCCCCGTTTTCTTCGGGTGAACGAGGTATGTACCACTTGGCGAGAGTAGGTAGCCATAACCCGTTTCACCGAATTTGATGCGATTGATGATGGACAGCATTTGTTCAGGAAAAAGGAAAGATTGCACGATGCCGCGGAAATCGCCTTTGCCGTCTACGAGCGGAACATCGATGATGATCGTGTTTTTGCCGCTGCTTTCCTCCTTAATGATTTCGGACACTGATACTTTCTTATCAACGGCAGCTTTCTTAAAATTATCAAATTTGCTTGCGTCCACCTTATCGCCAGCTGTGTCAATGGACATGCCCTGCGGGTCAATATAGGCAAAACGATACACTTCCGGATCACTCTCCGCCATAATTTTCAGTACGGGTAAGATCGTGTTGGCTTTACCATTCATAAAATCTGGATGAGCTTTAACAACAGATTGAATAGAAGCAATTTTGCTATTCAGCCAGGAATTGATCTCGCTCGCACTAAGCTCCGCAAGATGAATTTGCTGATCTTTGGTATCAGACTCAACAACAGAAGAGGATTGAGCGGTAAGAATAAGCATAGAAATCAAAAGAGGGATCAGTGAGACAGCCAGCAGCAGCAGCGTCATTTTCACCTTCAGCGACTTGGCTCCTAACAAGGTTCGTAAAACAGACATTTGTGGCATTCTTCCTTCCGCGGTCATATATGATAGGTTATGAATATATGGAGTGGATTGGGAATTCGTCATAATTCGGCATATTCCCTGTATTTTCCGACACGTATTGGTTGGTAATTGTTTACAATAACAGGGTACAAAAAAACATGCACCGCCGCGGGAATACTCCCATAGCAATGCATGTTTTATTTTTATCGCTTACCTGGATCGTAAGGTTCACCTAGAGCTGATGGTGCTTTAGCCCTGCCTACTGCGCCTGCCAGCACTAAGATTGTCAGTACATAAGGCAGCATATAGAGGAATTCCTGCGGTATATTTTTCGAGAATTCGAACAAACGCATGAAGTTGTTGAGCGCCTGCGCCATTCCAAAGAAGACTGCTGCGCCCAGTGCGCCAACTGGATGCCATTTACCGAAAATCATCGCGGCCATCGCAATAAACCCTTGACCTGAGATCGTGTTATGTGAGAAGGCACTTGTTGTCGTGAGCGTAATGGTTGCCCCGCCAAGTCCGCCTAACAGACCACTAATCAACACGGCGATGTAACGAATACGCTTCACTTTAATCCCTACTGTATCCGCGGCACTCGGGTGCTCCCCAACAGAACGAAGACGCAAACCGAATGGTGTCTTGAACAGCACATAGTAAGTAACCGCGACTAGAATTAAAGCAATGTAAGTTGTCGGATAGGCATTGAAGAGAGCATAGCCGATATACGGGATTTTGGACAAAATCGGAATTTCCCATTTGGAAAACACATCATTTAACGTTTCTGTTTGACCAGCACCATTGAACAGTACTTTGACCAAATACAACGTTACGCCTGCTGCCAAGAAGTTAATCACAACACCGCTGATGACTTGATTGGCTTTGAACGAAATCGTTGCTACCGCATGAATCAGAGCGAATATGAGCGCAAATACCATGGCAGTAAGCAACCCGATCCACGGGGACCAGATACCCATATTCGCCTCTTCTGCATAATAAGCTCCAACGGCCGATGCAAATGCCCCGGAAACCATGAGCCCCTCAATCCCGATATTGACTACTCCGGAGCGCTCCGAGTAAATCCCACCCAAGGCTCCAAAGATGAGCGCCGTCGAATAGACGAGCGTCGTGTTGATAAGTTCACTAAATTTCGTGAAAAACGCGTTAAGCATGGTGAGCAGGTCCATGTTACGTAGCCCTCTCTTTCTTGCGTTTACTATAGAACGGGATGAGCACCCATTTAACGATACCTTGGGTTGCGACGAAGAAGATGACCGAACCGATGACAATTCGGATAATCTCCGGCGGCACATCGGCACCGAAACTCATGCCTGCCGAACCGTAAGACAATCCACCAAACAGTGCAGCCCCGAGCACAATCCCGATTGGATTGTTAGCACCTAGCAGGGATACCGCAATCCCATCAAATCCATAACCTGGGAAGCCTGCTGAAACAACTTGATAGTGGAATACACCAAGGACTTCAAACACGCCCGCAAGTCCGGCAAACACACCGGAGATAAACATCGCTTTAATAATGTTCTTCTTCACATTCATACCGGCATATTTCGCTGCATCGATGTTATGACCAACTGCACGCAGCTCGTAGCCTTGTTTCGTTTTCCATAAGATGATATAGAACACAATCGCTGCGAGTATCGCAATGAGTGTACCCCAGTGCATCCTCGCATTATCCAACATAGCTGATAGCCATGTGATGCTCAGAGATGCCGAGTCTTGGATCATGTAGGAACGCTGCTGCTTCGGCTCTAGAAGAAATTGATTAATGATATAATTCGACAGGAACAAAGCGATCCAGTTCAACATAATCGTTGTAATGACTTCATTAACTCCACGCTTTGCCTTCAAATAGCCCGCAATAGCTCCCCATAGGCCACCAACAAGTGCACCGACGATAACAGCTAGCGGAGCATGAATAATCCATGGAAGACCTGTCAATTTGACACCGATAAATGTGGCCCCCGTCATGCCCATGACGAATTGCCCTTCGGCACCGATATTAAATAAGCCTGTACGAAAAGCGAATGCGACGGATAATCCTGTCAAAATAAGAGGAGTAATCGCACGAATGGATTCACCTATATCATACGAATTACCGAAAATACGAGAAAATAGCGCCCCATAGGCGGCAATTGGGTTATATCCGCCTGCCAGCATCACGAGTGCTCCGAATAACAGCCCAAGTATAATCGCCACGATCGGATTCACCGCTGATTCACTTGTAAAAATGCGAGCAACCTTATTCATGAGCAGCTCCTTTCTCTGTGCGCTTACTGCCAGCCATAAGCAAACCAATCTCTTGATCGTTCGTCTCCTGCGGCAGCACTTCTCCCACAATCTGTCCTTCATAGATGACGGCAATGCGATCCGACACATTCATAATTTCATCCAGCTCAAAAGAAATCAACAGAACAGCTTTGCCTTTGTTCCGCTGCTCGATCAACTGACGATGCACGAACTCGATTGCACCGACATCCAATCCCCTCGTCGGTTGCGCGGCAATGAGAAGATTGGGATTTTTGTATATTTCCCTGGCAATAATCGCCTTTTGTTGATTACCACCCGACAAAGAACGCGCTTTATTGTAGATACTTGGCGTTCTAACGTCGAATTGCTTAATCAACGCTTCCGCATGACGATCGATAGCTTCATAATTCAAGAAACCAGCTTTGTTATAAGCAGGATGAAAGTACGTTTCCAGCACCATGTTTTCGCTCATTGTAAAATCGAGCACGAGTCCATGCTTGTGCCGGTCCTCAGGAATATGCGACAATCCAGCCTCGGAGATTTCTCTCGGCGTATGGTTGGTAATATCGCTTCCCATCAGCAGTACACGACCGCTATCAATGGAACGCAGCCCGGTTAATGCCTCGATTAATTCACTCTGTCCGTTGCCATCAACACCGGCGATGCCCAGAATTTCTCCGGCTTTCACCTCAAAGTTAAGCCCCTTCAGAGCAGCCAAACCCTGTTGGTTACGCGCGACTAATTCTTGCACCTGGAGAACGGGTTCTCCAAGCTTCACTTCCTGCTTGTTCACTTTGAAGGAGACGTCGCGCCCGACCATCTTCTCCGCCAGAATCTGTGGATTCGTCTTCGAAATTTCGAGCGAATCAATCACTTTGCCCCGACGAATGATCGTCACAGTATCAGCAATCTCCATAATTTCTTTCAGCTTATGTGTAATGAGAATGATGGATTTGCCCTCTTGGACAAGATTGCGCATAATGACCATCAATTCACTAATCTCTTGCGGCGTTAGTACAGCTGTAGGTTCATCAAAAATAAGAATATCGGCGCCGCGATACAGCGTTTTCAATATTTCTACACGCTGCTGCATGCCGACGGAGATATCTTCAATTCTCGCTTTTGGATCCACACGCAAACCATATTGCTCCGATAACTTGCGTACTTTGTCTTGCGCTGTTTTGTAATCGATTTTCGACCCTTTTTTGGGCTCCATGCCCAAAATGATGTTTTCTGTCACAGTAAATGGCTGAACCAGCTTGAAGTGCTGATGCACCATACCAATGCCAAGCTCGATAGCACGATTCGGGCTATCAATAAACACTTCCTTGCCTTGCACTTTAATGTTACCTTCATCCGGCTGATAAAGTCCGAACACAATGTTCATTAGTGTTGATTTACCCGCACCATTTTCGCCAAGTAAGGCATGAATTTCACCCTTCATCAGCTTTAAACTAATGGCATCATTCGCCACTATGCCTGGAAACCGCTTCGTAATGTTGCTAAGCTCAACAACAGGGACTACTTCACTCATCAGATCACCCTAAGGATCAATTTTTTTAATTACCTCTAAAACTAAAGAACAAGGCTAGTTATTATAACTAGCCTTGTTTGAACAGAAGCAAACCTATCGTTCGTAACCGCAACGCCTTTTATACCTAAATTAAGGTTTTTCAGGAACTTTGATTTCGCCGCTAATAATTTTTGCTTTGAACTCGTCAACTTTTTTCAAAATTTCAGGTGTTACGTTTTTCTTGGATGTTTCAGGAAGGCCTACGCCGTCGTCTTTCAAACCAAGTGTAACCACTTTACCACCTTGGAATTTGTTGTCGATGATGTCTTTGGAAACACGAACAACTGCTGTGTCGACACGTTTCAACATGGAAGTCAGTGTAACTTCATCGCCGAACTCAAGGGATTGGTCTTTATCTACGCCGATAACCCAAACCTTTTTACCGTTTTTCGCGCGGTCTTTCGCTTCGTTGAATACACCATTACCTGTGGAACCAGCTGCGTGGAAAATAACATCAGCGCCATCGTTGTAGATCGTAGCTGCTGCTGCTTTACCAAGGTCTGGCTTGTCAAAAGCGCCTGTATAGTTAATTTGAACTTTAGCATTTGGATTAACCGCTTTAACGCCAGCTACGAAACCAGCTTCAAAACGTTTGATAACCGGGATGTCGATACCGCCAACGAAACCGATTTTGTTTGATTTTGTTGTTAAACCTGCAACTACCCCAACAAGGTAAGATCCTTCTTGCTCAGAGAATGTTACGGATTCTACGTTCGGAGCTTCAACGACATTATCAATGATCGCTAATTTAGCATTTGGGTTTTGTGTTGCTACTGTTTTTAGTGCATCGCCCATCAAGAAGCCGATACCCCAAGTCAGGTTGTAGCCGTCTTTAACGAACTGGTTTAAGTTAGGCGTGTAATCTGCATCGCCTTTACTTTCAAGGTTTTTCACTTTAACGCCTGTTTGTTTCTCAAGTGCCTTCAAACCTTCCCATGCACTTTGGTTAAAAGATTTATCGTTGACGCCACCAATATCGGTAACCATTCCGATTTTGAAGTCTTTACCGCTATTGTTGCTTGGCGCTGCCGATGCTGTTGCTGCTGCAGAAGTAGCTGGAGTTGCTGAAGCCGCCGGTTTCGTTTCTTCTTTTTTGGCACAGCCGGAAAGAGCCAATGCAGAAACCGTTACAGCCATAAGAGCTGTTGAAAGCATTTTCTTCATCATTATTACCCCCATAGAATCATTTAATTTAAAACCATGAAATCTTACATTGTAGGTTGACCAAAATTAGTTAAATTATGTAAGACTGGCTATAGATGAGTGTATCATTTTGAAACCCAAGATAAAAGCGATACACCAGCAAAATAACATAATTCGTTATGTCATACAAGTTGACATGGTCTTTTTGTAAGCCCATACAATATAGGTTCCAAGCCCCAATTATTTATTATACTACCACTGGTTAATAAAATCTAGATTACCCTTTGTTAATTTTATCGTTCATAAGTCTCAGGAATTGTTCGGGTCCTAAAGGGCTACTAAACAGCATTCCTTGCACTTCCGTACACTGCAAAAGTCTTAAGTGCTCCAGTTGTTCTTCTGTTTCAACACCCTTTGCAATTAAGTTTAGACCTAGGCGGTGAGCCATGCGAATAATGGCAGCAGCCAGCAGCTGATTCTCATCGTCGTCTACCAAATCCCGGATCAATGTGCTATCCAATTTAACACTATCGAGCGGCATACCTTCGAGCCCGCTTCGTGTAAATAGGCCTGTACACAAGTCATCCATAACGATACGAACACCGAATTTCTTTAGCAGAATCAATTTCTCGCTAGCCTCTTGTACATTGGAAGATGTGATACTTTCCGTAAGGTCCAGTTCCACCAACATAGGATCAACACCTGTTTCTTTCAAAACAACAGCAATTTCCTCCATAAAATGCTCATCTTTAAATTGCGAAGCCGTTACTGATAGGGTCATTCTCAGCGGTGTGTAGCCCTCGTCCTGCCAGACTCTCATCTGTCTGCACGCCGTTCGTACAGCCCATTTCCCGATGGGTATCATGAACCCCATTTCCTCGGCCGCTTTCTTCCAATCCATGCTAGGTGCGAGGTCGTCCCCCTTGCTCCAATGAATGATCGCTTCCATTCCGATTAATTTCCGGTTTGTTATTTCATATTGAGGCTGATATAGGATTTCGAATTGATTGTTATCTAAGGCCGATCGAAGCTCTTTCTCCATGTGAGCTTTGCTCTTCACCATGGCATCGATGTCAGAGGCATAGAATTGGAACTGGTTATGTCCCCGGTTCTTGGCCGCATACATCGCTTCATCTGCATACGCCATAAGCTGCTCAGGCAGCTTACCGTCTAACGGATACAGCGCTATCCCTATACTAGCTGTTATGGTTACTGGCATTCCATCAAGGATAAAAGGCTTTTCCAGAGCCATTTGAATTCGGGAAGCTACAACTCTTGCATCTTCAGGCTTTGCAAAAGATTCTAGTAATATAGTAAACTCGTCGCCACCTTGACGGTACACCGTATCGGATCCACGCAGGCAGCCCAGCAAACGTTCTGCTGCAAGGCGAATTAAACGATCACCATAGGCATGACCTAATGAATCGTTGACATCCTTGAATCTGTCCATGTCCAAGAACATAACAGCCGCCAGTTGTTCATTACGCTGCGCATGCAGGAGCGCTCGCTCCAATCGGTCATTAAACAATCGGCGATTGGGTAATCCCGTCAATGTATCATGATAGGCCAGAAAGGCTAGTTGTTTACTCTTTTCTTCCTCTTCTTTACTAATAAGAAGCAGTTTTCGGACACTCTTCGCAAAAAATAGACAGATTAGTGCTTGAACAAGCACACTAATGAAAACGTAAGGCGAAAAGGAGAAAGAAGAAGCAGCAAGTAGATTAACGGTCAACAAAAAGAAGCCCAGCACGCCCAAATAGACCAACGTTTGCGCTTTCATATGCTGTATCCAATTAGAAAATATGCCTCTCATTCTTGAACCTCCTTATTTGATATGAAAAAAACGGCTATTCCAAATCGGAATAGCCGTAGGTGTACCTGTTTAGGTAAACTGCAACCTGTCGGCAGCCCAGCCATCATTGTTGCGAGGGCAACCTTAGATCTGCAGCTTTGCGTCCTTACCTTTCGATAAGTTTGCCTTTTACGATATTAAGGGAATAAATGGGACTAATTAACTATATCATATTCATTCCACGTTTGGCTATTTTTCCTTAAATAAGCAAGTTAAATAGCTTGGGGTCCTTATTTATTTCTATATAGCCATAATCTTTCTGGGATAGGCGCTCAATAAGCCCCTCATAATCATCTTTATTTTTGAGTTCAATGCCGACCAGCGCCGGGGCATCGTCCCGGTTATTTTTTTTCGTATACTCAAACCGTGTTATGTCGTCTGTAGGTCCCAAAACTTCTTCCAGAAATTCGCGCAATGCCCCAGCACGCTGCGGGAAATTAAGAATAAAGTAGTGCTTCAAGCCTTCATACACGAGCGATCTCTCTTTAATCTGCTGCATACGGTCAATGTCATTGTTGCCGCCGCTTATGATACAGACCACATTCTTACCGCGAATCTGCTCCCGATAGGCATCGAGTGCTGCAACCGGGAGTGCGCCAGCGGGCTCTATAACAATCGCGTTATTGTTGTAAAGCTCCAGAATGGTTGTACATTCTTTTCCGGAAGGGACAATTACGATATCCTCCAGCTTTTCTTTGCAAATGTCAAAAGTAAGCTCGCCGACCTGCTTCACGGCAGCACCGTCTACGAACTTCTCGATCGTGGATAAGGTTACTACCTTCCCCTGCTTGAGCGCTTCCGTCATGCTTGCCGCTCCTTCTGGCTCAACACCGATGATGCGCGTTCGTGGAGAAACACTATCCACATAGGTCGCAACTCCCGCTACCAGGCCGCCTCCGCCAATCGTTGCGAAGATAAAGTCAGGAGATTCGGGCATTTGATTCAATATCTCGAGGCCAACCGTGCCTTGACCGGCAATCGTGCGGACATCATCGAAAGGGTGTATGAACACCTTATTCTCTTGAGCACAGTAAGCTTTGGCATGGTTAGAGGAATCATCGAATGAATCACCTGTGAGAATAACTTCAACAAAAGATCCGCCAAATAGCTTAACTTGGGAAATCTTTTGTCTAGGTGTTGTCGTCGGCATGAAGATTTTGCCTTCAATACCGAGCTGTTTACAGGAATAAGCCACACCCTGCGCATGATTGCCGGCGCTCGCACAGAC
Source organism: Paenibacillus germinis (assembly GCF_013141785.1). NCBI lineage: Bacteria > Bacillati > Bacillota > Bacilli > Caryophanales > Paenibacillaceae > Paenibacillus > Paenibacillus germinis. The sequence goes on along the minus strand of NZ_WHOC01000119.1, from coordinate 55,643 downwards.
GACACCCGCTTCGCGTTCCTCTGGTGTTAAGCTTTGAATCACATTATACGCTCCACGAATTTTGAAAGAACGAACAATTTGCATATCTTCACGTTTAAGATAAACGTTGCATTCATACAAGTTAGAGAGCAGCTCATTGCGTTGCAAAGGCGATGGTTCGATCACCCTGCTGAGCACATGATTGGCCCTAATAATATCTTCCAAACCTACTTTACTGGAAACAACCATTTTTCTCATACTCCCTTTCTCCACATTGTACTATTAAAGTTTTAAAGATTATTGTAACACAACTCTGCCCGACTGTACGAAAATAATATTGGTATAGTTTTTTCCTGTGTTTCACTTCACGCCTAGCAGGGTATTACATAGCATTACAACTTCAAAGGAGTGATTCAAATGTCGACTCAGCCTCGCAATTTCGATATCGAAGAACGCCATGTGGAGAAAAAATCGGATTCCAGTCTAGTTGCTTCTACTTTCATCAAATATGCTGCTTACATCGTCATCATTTTCGGCGTTCTGTATTTCTTAGTTCGATATGTATTCCCAATGTTCTAGAGCTTGGACGTAAGTTGTGTGTGTCCTCATCAAAGGGAGCATGTTCACATCTGGAGCCTGCTCAACCACAAGAAGCCTCAAACCCACTAGTAAGTGGATTTAGAGGCTTCTTGTATTGGTTATAAGAGGAGTTAGTTAACTCCTACATCCACTATTTAGTAATAGTAACGAGGCTGCTCCTGAAGCTCAGACCGTCTTTGCAAAAAGCGGTAAAAGGCACTGGCCGCTTGTGCTTTCGTCACTTCTTGCTGGGGTGCAAATTGTCCATCGTTCAGAGACATAATATTCAGCCCCACCACAATAGCTGCATCACCAACATGCTTAAGCTTAGCAGCATCTGCGATATTACCATTGAAAATGCCATCGAACTTCGTCAAGCTCTTGTAGCCAAGCGCCTTCACGATCAGCTGTGCCATTTCTTCCCGATTCATCGCAGCTTCTGGATTAAATTCAGCACCTACATCTAGCAAACCGCGATCAACCGCATTTTCGACGTAGGCAAAATAAGGAGAAGATTTGCTCACATCGGCGAAAGATGCCTTCCGTTCTGCCCCGTAATAAATACCACCATTACCGCCATTCATGGCAATAACGAGCATTTTGACTAACTCACCACGTTGAATAGTTTGATCCGGATTCACTTTGCCATCCTTGACATCCAGCGCTTGATAATCCAGCATAAGCTGAAGCTCATTTTTAGCCCAGTGATTGTCAATGTCGCTTACTGTCACTTTATCCAAAGAAATCACTTCACCCGTTTCACTATTCCGCCATTGACCGTTTTGCGCATCCAAGAGGAAAGGTTCACGGTTGAATTTCGGAACGAGTGAATAGACAAGCTTGGCATCTAGTTTCCCGTCTGTCTTCAGATCCATGGATTGCGGGACATCCCCAGCTGCAACCATCACTCTGTATTTCTCCAGTGGAATTCCACCGATGAACCCGCTGCCTTGGGCCACATAATTTAACTTGATGTCGAACTGAGCGAGCCAAAGATCCTTGGCTTTATCAATTGCCAGTACCTGCGGCTTTTGCTGTGGATATGGCAGATTGCTGATAGAGAAGTGATAACCAACAATTTGACCGGTCACACGATCGATGCTTACCGTCGCTTCTTCATTCCCTGCATTTACGCCATCAATCACGCGCTTAAAGCTAATATCCCAATTGCGCATATGCTTCAGTTGATCTTCCGAATAATTTTTAACCGTTTGTGCACGAAGCAACAGCTGATCGGTATAAGCAGGTAGCTGCTTTTTCACAAAATCAACACTGGTTGTTATCGCATCTTCAAGAGCAATTTTACCCTCTATATCTTTATCAGAGTCAGGGCCATAAGGAGTGTAGCTGCTGAAATTCGTAATCTCTCCTGTCTTGCTATTCACGCTAGCCCATGCGCCTTTGCCGACGATTTTAACTTTGGAATCCTTCTCAGACGTCTCATTCCAACTTAAATTCCAATTTGAATTGGTTTCCCCTGTTTCAGGGTTCGTCGATTCATTATAAGATGCTTCTTGAATCTTGTAGTCGGAGGATAGGTTGAAAACCGTTGTCACCTTCTTAATAGCCTCTTCTTTAGTCAGGTCCAAGGTAGCAGTCGGCTTAGCAGCCAGTGGCTTGTCGGTTAACGGCTTATTTCCCTCAGCATCTTCCATCCCTTTGACTGGACTCCAAATCTCACCCGTTTCCGCATTCAGGGAGAAGCCGCCCAGCATGTACGAAATTATCGGCAATTTCTTGCCTTTGGCACCGTATGGAATCTGATACAGCAAAGAAAGATTCGCCTTTTCATGGAACATTTGGGCAGCTTTCTCCTTAGTAATCGGTGTTACATTCTGCTGAAAAGTGACATTGTCATCCCAATTGTAGTTATAATTCGTAACCTGTCCTTCTCCATTGACGACCACATTGATACCATTCATTGCAAAAGGCACACCGCCAACAGATCGATCAAACCGAATATTGTACTGATAATTACCATTCAGCGGCGTACGAAATGCATTCTCCTCTGAATCATTGTACACAAGCTCCTTCTGCTTCACTGGGTTCACTTTACCAATAAAGGCAGAAGCGACTTCCTTGGCAGCTTTGAAATCCACCTTCGGCGGATAGCTAGGTTTGTGATCAGGGTCATTGTCATTCATGGAATAGGAGGTCAGCGTTCCGTCCAAGCCGTTAATGGATACGTTTAAGGAGCCGTAATTCCGATCTTTCACCATTTTGGTGTAATTAATGTTCCACGTCGGGAAATTCCGGCCATTCATGTTGTAATAAGCATTCAGACTGATGGATTGAAACGTGTAGCCTTCCGGCAGCGTTATGTAGGCCTTAGCTCGTTCAATGGCTTGCTCTTTGGTAATTTTGGCATCCAGCTGCTTATCATCTTTTCCGGGGAATGCAGGGGGTGCAATGGACGTGCTTCCTACAGCAGCTTCAGCCGCCCAAGCCCCAGGCGCAGCAGTGAGCAGCAGTGTCGAAGCGAGTACCAATGTTCCTACTTGTTTGATTAACTTCAAAGTCATCTTCCTCCTCAACGTTTTACGTTCCAAAAACCAGCTTCAAAGCCTTAGAAACATAGAGATTCCATAATAATCCTTGACGTGTAGAACTGGAAAAAAGTTGCTTTAGTAAGCTCGATTACTGCTATATATTTTTATTTACACGAAATGTCACTAGATCGAAACGATTTATGGCTAAAAAACTTGGATTACTCAACAAAAAACACATATCTGAGCACCCTTTTTTCGAATGCACAAACATGTGTATATTTTATTGCAATTATTTTCTTGATTGGGTGTTCTCTTTGCTAAGTGTGTGCATTAAATCCTGCATTTCACCTTGCGTCAAATCCCGCCATTTGCCAACCTTCAAATTACCCAGATGGATATGCATGATCCGAACCCTCTGCAGGCGCACTACTCGATACCCGAAGGCTTCGCACATCCGACGAATTTGGCGATTAAGCCCTTGTGTGAGAATGATTCGAAAAACGCGGTCGCCAACTTGGTAAATCTCACATGGCTTCGTCATCGTGCCCAGAATTCGGACCCCGCTAGCCATTCCTTGCAAAAACATCGGTGTAATCGGTCGGTTCACCGTCACGATGTATTCTTTATCATGGTTGTTCTCCGCTCGCAGAATCTGGTTCACAATATCTCCGTTATTGGTCAGAAGGATGAGCCCTTCGGAATCTTTATCCAGTCTGCCGATTGGAAAAATTCGCTCCGAATGCCCAACGAAATCAACAATGTTACCTCTGATATGCGCTTCAGTTGTACTTGTGATCCCTACTGGCTTGTTGAGAGCAATATAAACATGTTCCTTCTTCTCGCCAATCGGTCGACCATCGATCCGAACCTCATCCCCAGGGCTAACGACGCTCCCCAGTCCGGCGACCTCACCATTAATCGTAACGCGCTGCGCCTCTACCCACTTGTCCGCTTCCCGTCTGGAGCAAACACCGGTTTCGCTAATAAATTTATTAATTCTCATGCTTGGGAAATTCCCTTCTATGCCGTAATCAAGTATCTACTATTATGCTGGATTAGCTCACTCGGTTCAAGTATCGTTCAAAGGGATCGATGCAGGGAACATATTGCAATAAAAAGATCGCCCCTCACACTGATCATTCCAGATGGCGCGGGGCGATCTATGATGGTTCTATTTCGGTGAAGTGGCGCGAACGACACGCAGTTGCTTTAGCATCTCTGCCGATAAAGGTCGAACATAGGCATAATTCCCCTTTGGAGCAGCCCCTGTAGCCCTACCAGCCTTGAAACCTCCAGTTCCTGCAGGAATGGCTACCCGCAAACCAAACGTATTCAAAACGCTTGCAATTGGCGTACTAATAGAACGAGTACCGCTGCCCGCAAAGTTCAAAGCAGCCGCAAACCGCCCACTCATCCAGACAGAGCCTGAATCGCCGGGCAAAGATATGTTATTCGGTGCTGTAATCAAAGTCTGATTGCGGAACTGTAAAGTGGCATTGCCCAGCTCACGGTAAGGCCCCACATTAAATTGCATACCAATACTTTCGACAGTACCAAAAACAAGACCGGTTGTACGCCCTGATTTAAAAAAACGGTCACCGACACTGTAACTTAGTAAATGACCTTGTGGAACAATCAATTGGCCCGTTGAGCTGACCAAGTATCTCGGATTCAGTAAACTGTTGGAAAAAGGCTGCGCTATTGCGGCATCCATGAAGTTAGGACCCGTTAAATTAAAGGGAACAAACTGCACTGGCGTGCCGACCCGATCTGTTACGGCCCGACCTCCATCTATAGCCCCCGGTTGAATAATGTTAGCGCCGAATCTGTTCGCTCTGATAAGAACGTGGTTGTTGCTCAAAATAAACAATTGGCCATTCCTAATTACGATGAGACCGCATGTCCCTGTACCGGAATTCTCTCTACCGATGCTGGTTCCTCCTGGAATCGGGCGAATCCTGCTGCGAAAAAGTGTCGGGCGTATTCTTATTATCGGCGCTTTCATATGCCGTTTCATCTTTTTCGGAGCTGCTGTCGCATGTGGTTTGAAGGGTCCGGCTGTAATAAAGCGAACAGGAATGCTTTCTCCAATCATCTTTCCGATACTTTTACTGATTTCTGTAATGGCAGCATTTTTACTTGTGTACACGATAATAGCCGCACCACGAGCGGGTTTATCAGGGTCCGCATACCCGACACCGGTACCATTAATCCCAGGCCGGCGCAACAAGGGGAAAAGTCTATCATTTTGCCTCAAAGCCTCATAGAAAGTCGCCATTCGAATTCTCCTTTATTAGGGGATACTATCAACTTATGACGACTCTTCCGAGTTCGACTCCTATGTTAACCTATGAAAGCTATCTATTAAAAATAAATAGATTTATGCCCGTCTGAATAAAAGGACCGATATATCCCTTACGTTAAGAAAATTCGGGCACAATCTCGACTAAATTCCCTCCACGAGTGTGATAAGCGTATAATAAGATAACCGTTAACGACAGGGAGGCCCCATCATGCATATTCTCATACTAGGAGCCACAGGTAGAGTAGGAAGAAGAATTTTGGAAAAAGCACTAGCGGACGGGCACGAAGTCACTGCACTCGTTCGAAGCCTGGATAAGCTGACGGAAATTCACTCCGAAGCCTTGCACAGGCTTCAAGGGGACGCTCGAAACAGAGAAGATCTATATACTGCCCTCAACGGGGCGGAGCTGGTCATAAGCTGCCTCGGTACCGATGGAGGCACGGTGCTGACCGAGTTTACGCCTCTTCTCATAGAGGCTATGAAGACACACGGCGTGAGCCGAATAGTCTCTGTCGGTACAGCCGGCATTCTGCAAAGCAGAGAGCATCCCGGCTTGCTGCGCTATGAGGCGCCGGACTCCCGGCGCTCGAGGGCGCGAGCCGCCGAGGAGCATCGCAAGGCGTGGGAGCAGCTCGCTGCCTCGGGCTTAAGTTGGACAGTTGTCTGTCCAACTTATTTACCCGACGGCGAGCCACAGGGGCAGTACCGCGCTGAGCGGGACTATTTGCCCGAAGGCGGGATGTCCATCTCCGTGGGCGACACCGCGGCTTTCACGTACCGAGTCGCTCTTGAGGGCGAGTATGTGGGGTGTCGTGTGGGGATTGCTTATTAGCGTGGAATAGGAAATAATGAAATGAAAAAAACACCTTATTTGTCGTAGCATTTACGATAGAATAAGGTGTTTTTTTCATGTTAAACCTTCTACTATTAATAAAATTCGTTATTTATTCTATAAATTTCTATTTATGTATTTAATTAATTTGAATTTACAAGGAAAATGTTGTAAATTGTCATTTCATGTCATTTAAATATTACAGATTATTCACTCGCGGGAGGAACCATCATGAAGAAATTGAAATTCATTTATTTTACTCTAGCCCTATTGTTGGCCATTGGAGTAGGCATTCCAACAGGCAGTTATGCCAACGACTCTACAAACATGCAATCAAAGACTAGCTTATCATCTTCACTTTCCGATGTTAAGGGACACTGGGCAGAACAAACAATTACAGGTTATGTTTACAACAATGTAGTTCAAGGCTATCCGGACGGCACCTTTAAGCCTGATAGTTCTATCACTAGAGCTGAACTCGTTACAATTATCAATAAACTTTTTGGTTTTCAACAAGCTTCATCCGAGCTTTCATTTTCGGATGTAACAATTAACGATTGGTTCTTTAAAGATGTTGCAATAGCGCAAAACGCCAAATATATCTCAGGCTATACCGATAATACTTTCAGAGCAAATAACCCGATTACAAGAGAAGAAACAGCGGTTCTCATTACCAATATACTTTCTTTAAAAAGGTCTTCGTCCGCTAAATCCTTTACAGATACAAACAATAGCCCTGAATGGAGCAAAAGTGCGGTTGGCTCTGTTATTGACGCCAAGATTATGAATGGCTACGAGAGCAATGTTTTTAGACCAACATCGAACTTAACTAGGGCCGAGGCATTGACTGTATTGGAAAAAACCGTAGCTGCTAAATCAATAACTTATAATACAGCAGGCGTCTATGGTCCCGAAACAGGCATAGAAAAGATCAAGCAGAATGTAATTATAGATGCTGCCAATGTTACTTTGAGAAATGTAGAGATTGAAGGAGATCTTCTTCTAGGTAAAGGTATTGGTGAAGGAGATGTAACTCTTAAAAATGTTAATGTCCATGGAACTACGACCGTGCGTGGCGGCGGCGAGAACAGCATTCATTTTGAAGACTCAATTATGGTTACCATCGTTGTAGATAAGGCTACCGGCAAGGTACGTATCGTTGCTAATGGAGCAACACAAGTTGGCAATGTTACAGTGCAATCAAATGCAAAAATTGAGGCTGAGGCAGGTTCAAAAATCAACAGTGTAACACTATCTGACGCTTTACCTAAAGACTCACGCGTTCAGTTAGTAGGTTCATTTGAAACCGTCAACGTTGTTGCCCAAAGTATTGTCATTGAGCTTCCAAAGGGATCGGTGAAGGACTTTAACGTTGGGAAAGCTGCTTCTGATACTAAAATCGATATCGGAAATGAAGCCGCTATACTCTCTTTAATCCTTAATGCTGCAGCAAATATTAGCGGCCAAGGCAAGATTTCAAACGCAACCGTAAACTCTGAAGGCGTATCGATGGAAAAAGCACCAGAGAAAACGACAAAAGGTGCTGATGTCCCGAGTGATGTGAAACTTAAGATTGGCGGGAATGAAGTAAAAGCCGAGCAACCAGCATCGGGCACTGCACCAGCACCTTCAGGAGGCGGGGACAACTCCAATGGAAATGGATCATCAGGCAACGATACAACTCCTGGGACAGGAAGCGATCCAATTATTACCCCTATACCATCGGGCCCTACTCCAATATTATCAAAAGTAACTTATCAAACTACTGTTGGAGAGAACGTTTATGCGCTGAGTGACCAGGATGGTTGGATTTATATTGTTGAGAACGGAACAACGCGAAATTCTATCATTCTTGATGAAGCAGTGAAAGTTGGCAAAGGTGTAAAAATTCAAGTAAAAGCTAACACAGGGTCCTACATAAATACAACTGGATTGAGCAAATCAAAAGTTAACTTTATTGTTGTTGCTATTAGTACTGAGGGAAAGATATCGGATTCTAGCTTTATTGAATTATACGCCGGCCCATCGGATCCCTTACAGTACGGAGACACTATTTACTTTACAGGTGATAACACGAATAAAAAATTCGGAATGTATTTTAATAAAAATATATTTAACAATCTTGCTGACATGAATGCTTTAAAAGCAGCTTTCTCTTACTCCAATGATTCCGTTAGTTTTCAACCTTTGAGTAATAAGGATGAAGTTACTTTTCAAGGTAATACAATTTCTGTAACTTTCGACGTGTATTACACAGGAACTAACAATAAACTGAAATTGAATGCTGGCTCCGTTAAAGATAATTTTAACCATGTATTTGATCAAGAACTAATTTCGAAACCTATTCGAGCAGTGCCTCTTGTTAAAAAAATGTCAAATGCGTCTACATTCCAATCAGGACAAACAGTTTCTGTAAGAGTGAATCAAGCAGAAACCGTATATCTTATTCGTTCTAATTTTTATTACAATACTAGATTTGATTTAGAAAATGAAGTTGTGGCTAAGCGAGCAGTCAAAGTTGTTATTGATACGGGCAAGGCCAATGTTGATGTTGATATTCCCACAATCGGTCTTGAACCAGGTAACTATCAAGTTATGATATTCGGCAGCAATTCCTTCCCAATAACAATTAATGCCGCTCCATAGAAAAGACTAATCAAAAAGCAATTAAACAAAGACGGATGGAAGCCAGTTAAACCGGCCTCCATCCGTCTTTGTTTTGTACCAACAACTAGTAACCTCTGCTTCTTCCCTTTGCCAATGCCTGAATGTTGATCCACGAAATAACGATCCCAATCACACGGAAAAGGTACCCCGCAACAGGAATAAAGCTCAAGAAAGCCATAACAATATTGATGACCGTCTTGGTCGTGGTGCCATTGCTTGTAAGTATGGCAAACACCAGGTTGACGAACACGAGCGGGATCACCCACGAGCACGACCACAAATAAACAAACGGAATAAGACCAAGCAAGTATCCGACAGCAATAGCAATTTCGGATAGAAGCTGAAGCAAGTTTAACAATCGAATCGTTTCTGGACGCATGATGCTCCTCCATTTCAAATAGGGAAATATTACTTATTGTATTGTAGCATAGGGCCGACAGTTAGTCTTTAGTGCGGTTAAAGAGCCTTGTCCGTAGTGGAGTTCATTCTAGTTCAGATGCTGCAATTATCGAGAAAACCAATGCAGTTCGCACTTTGTAATCGGCTCATCATCACCTTATAGCTAATAGGTAGTTTTCCTTTTATATTGCGTGTCTAAAGCATACGTAGTATGATTATAATAACAAAGAGACGGTGCGACCAACACCATCTCCTGCACAGACTTGGGTGTGAATACCCTCCGAATTGTAGAGTTAGTAACCCACTAGGTCGTCAACCTATACGAGTGGGTTACTTTCGTTTATCGATGTATGTCAATAGCGCCAGTATAAAGCTACCGAACGCAAGCATGATTACAATCGTTTGGAAAGTTTCCATGGCATCACCCTCCTTTCTGGAGGAGAATGCTCACCCAAGGTTGTCCTGTACTAAGTTAATATATCATACAAAGTCTACCATTCGGTAGGCTTTTTCTTTACCTCAATTTCCTAAAGGGGTAGTGAAACTATTGCTGATCAAATTCTAGAAATACACAACTAATCTATACGATCAATTATACGATGACAGCAACATTTCATATACCGTTTCCAAGGATAAACGACTCCGTCGTCCTTCAGGGACGAGCGCGTTTGTCAAGGTAGATGCGAAGCAATAGTATAAAACTTATACTTTCTTATCTACTCAGAAAAGCCAAAGCCAGCCTCCGGACAATAAGTCCGACGGTTGGCTCCCTGCCCTACAACACGCTGCGCACTTCGCTTTCAGCGGCCGAGGCCGTTTCCGGATGTCCCTGCTGCAGCTGGTACATCTGATAGTACCGACCGAGGAGCCCCATCAGCTCCTCGTGGTTGCCTCGCTCGACGATCTCGCCATGGTCGAGCACAAGAATCTGGTCGGCGCTCTTAATCGTCGACAGGCGGTGGGCAATGATGAAGGTGGTCCGCCCCTTCGAAAGCACTTCGAGCGCGGCCTGAATGATGGCCTCGGTCTCCGTATCGATGGAGGCCGTCGCCTCATCGAGGATCAAAATCGCCGGGTCAAACGCTAACGCCCGGGCAAAAGAAATCAGCTGCCGCTGCCCAGCAGACAGCGTGCTGCCCTTCTCGATCACAGGCTCATCGATGCCGTGCGGCAGGCTCTTGAACATCTCATCTGCGCCAACCTCGCGCAGCGCAGCCTCCACCCGTTCCCGGGTGATGGACGGATCGTCCAAGCTGACATTGGACGCGATCGTCCCTGTGAACAGGAACGGATCTTGCAGCACGATGCCCATATGCTGACGCAGCTGCTGTTTGGGCATCTCCCGCACATCGCGGCCGTCTACCGTGATCCGGCCTTCATTCACATCGTAGAAGCGGAAGAGCAGATTCAAGATCGAGCTTTTGCCCGATCCGGTATGGCCGACAAGTGCCACCGTCTGCCCCTGTTTGGCCTCGAAGGAGATGTCCTTGAGCACATCCTCCCCTTCTTTGTAGGCGAAGCGAACATGCTCGAACTTCACATTGCCCAGATAGCGATCCGCTTTCTCCGTAGCCACGTCGACGCCCTGTTCATCAAGCAGCTCGAATACACGGTCAGCGGATACTAGAGCACGCTCCAAATTCGGCAGCTGGTTGACAATCCCGACCATCGGATGAAACATCCGATTCAAATAATCGACGAAAGCGTACAGTACACCGACGGTGATCAACGTGTTGATTGAACTGCCCCCGACATACCAGATGAGACCGAAGAAGAACAAATTCCGAACCACATTCATCAGGTTATGAGAGGTCAGCGAGTTCAAGCTAAGCAATTTATTCTGATATTTCGTATATTCATCGTTCAATTGTTCGAATTCTTGGATCGTTTCCTTTTGCCGGCGAAAAGCTTGAATGATCGTCATGCCTTGAATCGCCTCATTGATCATCCCATTGATCGAGCCAATCCGTTCCCGAATTTCATGATTATAGAAGGAGGCATATTTACGGTAAACTATGATCCATACATATAGCAGCGGAATAACCGGAAGTGTGAATAAAGCCAATCTGTAATCTAGAACGAATAAAGCCGCGATGATGCCCACGATATAGATCGTACCTGTAAAAAAGTTCGCAAGCACCTGTACATACAGATCCCTGACTGACTCCGTATCATTTGTAATCCTGGATACAATTTTACCCGCAGGCTGATTATCAAAATAGTTGATCGGTAGTCGCTGAATTTGTGCAAAAACATCACTTCTCATGCGCTGGATAATCCGATTCGCTGCCGATTGAAGTAAATACTTTTGTCCATAGGTAAAGCCTGCACCAATAATAATTAGCAGTAAATAAAAGCCTGCAAGCTTCATTAGACTGTTAAATTCCGGTTTATAGAACGTGTAAAGCTCTTGAATACTCAGCTTCTTAACTGCATACTCCGCTTTTTCCGTCCCTTGTGTAATTGTAAGCTTACCATCGTCTGCTAGATTTCGTACGCCATCAAAGGCGATCTGCTGATCAACCCAAAGGAACTGGCTGCCCACCTGTAAAATGCGAACTTCCTTCCCCTTCGGCTCGCCTTCAGCAAAGTTATCGATTCGCTTATAAAAAGTCCCCTCATAAGGGACAGCCTTCTTAGTTTGAGTCGCAGATGTAGTCTCGTACCACGGCTTCTCGATACCAAGAATATGTGTATCAATCATCTGTCTCGCGATAAAAGGTCCTGCCAGCTCCGTTGCCACCGCGACCGATAAGAATATCAGCGCAATGAGCAGGGGCTTTTTGAATAACGCCGCGTATTGAAATAATCGCTTACCTGTCTGTTTCAGGGTTCTCACCTTCTTTTCTTCGGATATCTATTTACTAAACTTTCGTCTGTTCTTCTAGCTGCTGACGGTCATACTGCTCTTTATACCAGCCGCCTAGCGCGACAAGCTGCTCATGCGTACCTTCTTCCACGATATACCCCTCATCCAGCACAAGAATCCAATCCGCATGCTGAACAGCGGAGAGTCGGTGCGTCGTGATGAGTGTTGTTTTACCGGCTCGTTCCGATCGAATGCCGCGAATGATTTCAGCCTCTGTTTTGGCGTCTACCGCAGAAAGCGCATCATCCAACATGAGGATTTCAGGGTCTACATAAAGCGCCCGCGCAATAGAAACGCGCTGCTTCTGACCACCGGATAAGGCGACGCCTTTTTCACCCACCAACGTTTGAAGGCCTTCTGGTAAAAACTCCACGTCCTTGCGGAACGCGGCCAGCTCAAGCGCCTGCAGCAGCTCTTCCTCTGTTCCTTGGCTGCGTCCAAACATGATATTCTCTTTCACCGTTTTCGAGAAAAGAATCGGCTCTTGCGGCACGTAACCAATCCAGCCATGAAGAGTGTCGATGGTTAACTTCTCGATCGGCGTTTCCGATATAACAATCGCACCTTGACCTAATGGATACTCTCTCAGCAGCTGTTTAAGCAGCGTTGTTTTGCCGCTTCCAGTACGTCCTACAATTCCGAGCGTCTGCCCACGCTGCAGCTGAAAAGAAATATTCACCAAGTTATCAATAGAAGAAGAAGGATAGCGGAAGGTTACCTCATTAAAATTAATCGTGTTCGGCAGCAGCAGTGTCGTTGCTTTAGGGTCTTCCTTTACATCCGGCTTGTAACCAAGTGTTTCATTCACCCGATCGAGGGAGGCATTCCCGCGCTGCATAATGTTCATTAACTCGCCAATGGCGAACATTGGCCAGATCAGCATCCCAAGGAATGTATTGAAGGACACGAGCTCTCCGAGCGTCAGTTCACTGTGAAACACCAAATATCCGCCGTAACATAATCCGATTAAGTAGGAAATGCCCACTAGGATTTTGACCGTTGGTTCAAAAAGGGCGTCGATCACGGCAACCGCGATATTTTTGCGATATACATCATCTGTCATCGTCTTGAAGCTTTGTTCACTAGCTTTCTCTTGTACAAAAGCGCGGATAACGCGAACCCCAGCTATTGTCTCCAGCACCCGATCGTTCATTTCTCCAAAGGCATTCTGAGCGAGCAAGAATCTTTCATGGATGCGCCCCCCATAGATCGTAATTGCAACTGCCATAATGGGCAGCGGGAGAATTGAAGCAATTGTCAGCTTCCAGCTAATGAAGAAGCCCATCATACCTAGGATCGTAAGCATGAATAGCGTTGAGTCAACGAAGGTCAAAATCCCAAAGCCCGCTGTCGTCGACACCGCTTGCAGGTCATTCGTCGCTCTCGCCATTAGGTCACCTGTGCGGTTGCGCTCATAGAAAGTAGGCGTCATCCGCAGCAGTTGCCTCATTAACCGGGATCTTAGAACACGTTCCAGCACGAAAGCCCCGCCAAATAGCTGATACAGCCAGACGTAGGATAGCCCATAACCAGCTACAATTAACGCCCCCCAAAAAGCGAGCAATTGGATCAATTTACTGCCAGTCAAAGTTCCCATGTGTATACCATCAATCGCGTAGCCAATCAATTTCGGTGGAATTACATCAATGATTCCAACAATAATAAGCAGTCCAATGGCGATCGTGTAACGTATCCAATTCATTCGAAAAAACCAAGCTAACTTTTTTAATACCGTAAACATGTAATCATGTCACTCCTCTCAAATGGTGCTGTCCAAAATGACCTAAATCCACACAAAAAAGGCACACCGCACGCAGCGATATGCCTTCTATGAAACAGAAAAGCGCTCGTTACGAACTTCTTCGTAACCCGCGCTTTTAATTAGCGTATGTGAAGGGGCGGCAGCAGCCGAACAAGCACAAATCATGCGCTTCCGGCTAACAATCGGGTTACAAAATATGAAATTGTATGGTTTTTATCTGTAAATCTGCGATGAGCAATAGGATCCATAACCATATCAATCATTTTTGAAACCCTCCTTTAGAGTTGTTGTAAGTAGGCTTGCATCGTAAGTGTTTTCTTTTCCAAAAGTTGTATATTCGTGCTTACAGAGGTGATCTTAACATCCCTGGAGAGTCTGTGTCAACCGGATAGAAAGACTATAAACGAACTATCTTACCTCGACATTTCGGATGCATTTACTCGCCTTTTAACCCCTTTGGATTGTCACACATGTTTCAAAATATGGCGGCATATCCATAGTATATAGGTTCATAGCGCATAGGGGAGTGAATGTGCATGGTCGATCAAGTGTTTGCTCTGATGGGATGGATTGTCGTTTTTGGAGTTGTTATTGGGGGAGTCATCGCAGGCATAGCCCGCTTTGTCGAAAGGGATTCGATACAGTACGACATGATATTTTTGTGGGAGCATCGTTATACACTTGAGGAGCTGGAGTTGGTTCGGGACAAGTAGCTCTGACCAATCAACCACAAAAAGGGCTATCCACAAGGCTATAAGCCTTTGGATAACCCTTTTTATTATTTCGCTGGTGCTGCTGTAGCCGCTGGTGCAGTAGATGCTGTTGGTGATGCTCCTGGTGATGCAGCTGGAGCAGTCGTCTTAGCTGGAACTGGTTTATGTACCATTTGACCACCAATATGCCCTGTATAGCCAACAAGGATAACAGCCGCGAGCGAACCAACCAAGTAGATTGGGTTACGACCCAATTCTTTCTTTTTCCAGATCAATAAGCCAACTCGTACAATCGCCAACGCGATAGACAAAAACATCGTTAGTTTCGCATAAAACTCATGCGGAACCACTAGTGGATTACGCCATGGGGACGGGCCTGTTAGGACACTTGCGATAGCCCCGAGCGCGCCTACAACTAGGCAAAGCATACCAGCGGAGTGCCATTCACGTTTTTTCGCGATAACTGCGATAAGATCAAAAATAAAACTAAAAACAAGAAGTGCAATTGGTACATGTGTTACGATGTAGTGTAAATTTTTCAAGATATAATCCATTAATCTCTCTCCCCCATGTTAAAAAGCTATATAATTTCCCACACTACAAAGTGTAGTTTTGGATATCCGAAAAGTCAAGACTTTTCTGCAGTTTTTGTCGAAGCCCGTCAACTTATCTGACACGGGCTCCGGCTGCTAAATGTAATCATGGTTATCAGGGTATCCTATCTTAGATAAGTCCCACAAGTAAAATAATTGTTAAGAGCGAAATGAGTAGCCGTACTAGGGGCCATTTGAATGAAATTTTCATCTGTGGATCGAGAATATGCATGATGCGTACATTCATTGATGTTTCGGCGAATGAGGCGTGAGATAAGGATATATGCGGTGTTGGTGCTTGTTTGAGTAGTTTGAGGAGAGCACTGCCTAAATGTGCGGATTGTTTCATTTGTGTAATGGCATATTTGTCTGCCCGAAGTTCAATCATGATGGGGTATTTCTCTGCCATCCAAGCGAAAATCGGAATGTACCACATCGACTTGGATATCATCGAAAGCAGGAAGATGGCAAGTGGATCTCTGTGCCTCATATGGCACTTCTCATGCTCGATAACTGCGCGCAGCTCATTAGGTTCCAGCATGTCCATAAGTCCGGATGATAAGATCATCCGCGGCTTCCACAGCCCTATCGTCATCGCGATGGGAGCTTTGTAAGAAATAATCTGGAACTGATCTTCACCCAGCTGAATTTTATCGCGGTATTGCTTTGATAACTGAGGGTCTTGATACTTCTTAACGAGCTTCATCGCTTTGATGGAGCCGAGGGCATGCCGAGCCGATATCCAAAGGATTGCACTAAACGAGTAGAGGATAAGAGCGTTCACTACATTCCAAGCAATTGGTGCAGGTACATGAAGATCTTTAAATAAAATAACACACAAATCAAATATATTAAATAACGATTTCCATTTAAAAATATATTGAAGAGCAAAGAGTAACATTTGTCCTAGAATAGCCACCGATAAGGCGAGTGACGCTGCATACAACCATTTAAAACGTGTTTCCATCATCGTTATCGATCCTTTTTGATTTCTTTAATTTTTTGCTCCAGCTTGTCAAGCAGATCGGGGTCTACTTTATCAAGCGCATCCACCATATGGGTGACTGCCAAGGAACCAAATTCTTCGATAAGGTCAAAGGTAAGCTCTTTGGATTGTTTTTCCATGAACTCATCTCTCGTAACGACGGGTTTGTACTTAAACGATCTTACAACGGATTTCTTTTGCAGAATTCCTTTGGCTACCAAGCGATTCATAACGGTCATAACGGTATTGAAATTGATGATTTTGGCTTGATCCAACTTCTGTTGGACATCTTTAATCGTCATTTCCAGCGAGTTGGTCCAGAGAATTTCCATAATCTTTGCTTCTAAGGGGCCAAAAAAGCGATTAAGTCCGCTTCCTTCATATTTAAAGTTTTGCATTTTCATTATAGGCACACTCCTTACATTAGAAATTGTAGTTCGGGGTAGATGCGAAGTCAAGATCTACCCCAGTTTGACCAGCTAAGGCTTTGACAGACGGATTGAAAAGACATATAATACTTACATATAGTAAGTAATTAAATATTTTATAGTAAAGGGGCTGCTACTATGAAAATTCAAGTATTTTCAGCTGAGCAACAGGGTGTTGGCGCTTTTGACGGAGGAAAGTTCCTGGAACAACGAGCTATCAGCTTTCCGGGTGAAAAAACGGCTGTTGACCGCGTCGGTTCCTTATTCTACTGGGCATGGGGCAAAGCTTCTGAAGTATCGGAGATCGGTATGCATCCTCATAAAGCGTTCGAAATTGTCACTTATGTCATTGATGGTCTCGTAGAACACCAAGATTCCCTTGGTTCCTTGGAAACAGTAACAAATGGAGGCGCGCAAGTCATTCAAGCTGGTTCCGGTGTTTATCACGCGGAGGCATTCCGCCGAGCTGGCAGCGAAGCGATGCAAATCTGGTTCGAGCCGCACCTTAGTCAGACCGTGAAAAAACCTGCCGCTTACCATCAATATGAGCATGAGAAATTCTCAATCCGCCATATCGCTGGAGCAACACTGAAAACCGTAATCGGCGGGGATTCTCCCATTAAGCTGGATGCGGACGTTAACATGTACGATTGGAGCCTTGAGCCTGGTTCCGAGTTCAGCTACACACTTACACCAAGCCGCCCGCTAACCTTCCTTGTTATTCGAGGTCAAGGCACAAGTGAACTCGCCGCGGAGAAGCTTCAAGCTTGGTCCCACAAAGACTTCGCGATAGTCCAAGCCACAATGGAAGGTGAAACTCTTCACCTGAGAGCTGATAGCGATCAAGGCCTGCGTATCATTGCTATTGAAGTGCCGGAAGATCCGGGCTATACGCTATATCATAAATAAGCAGCAGATAAGCAAGCGGCTGTCCCAGAAACTTCCACAATAGCGGGGGCTTTTTGGGGCAGAGTTGTTCTTAACGGAACGACAAGACGCTAAAGTGGATGAAATGCGCTGAAAGTTGAATTGGCGGAACGAGAGGGCGTTATTCGATGAAATTTGTGTGATTCGGAGCTAAAAACAATGAAATAGCGTCTGTACGTTCCTCTTTAGCTTGAATAGAGCATATTTCACGTAAATAGCGTCTGTACGTTCCTCATTGCTGAATTAGCGCATATTTCACGTAAATGCATCTCTAGTTTCCCCTTAGTGGAAGCATAATAGATGGCTGCCTGCACCTATCCATGAAAAAGCTGCACCTCTTATGGATTTATCATTTTGGTGTCAGCCCCAATCCGCAAAACATCTCAATTGAATGTAAAAAGAGGCTGTCCCAAAAGTCAAAAAAAATGACTGAGGGGCAGCCTCTCATTTTTCTAAAACAAAAAGAAACCGTTCTTTGGTAAAATGGAGGAACCTCTTTATATTATTGGTTACTCTGGAGCCTTGCCTTTTCATCGTTCAATGATTGGACGGCTTGCTGCACCGCTGGCGAATCGGATTGATCCGTCGCCTGCTCTAGCGCTCTCTCCGCGTGAGTGATTGAATTCTGAGCCTCTTCCTTCGTCTGAGGTGTTGGATGAGACATCGCACGAGAAACGGCTGCATGGACATTATCTACCGAGTTTTGCGCTGAGGATATCGGATTTTGTGATTGTAAACTTGAATCTGGCTGTGTCATGGCTATTAAATTCCTCCTCTGGGGTTATTTCGTTACACCCGCTATGTTGAGGCATTTGGTCACATTTTATACCTTCTTTTTGATTCTCTTCCTTTTAAGCTACGTCCAATAACCGCGAAAAGAACAAAGGATATACTGGCGCCAAGCGCATTCAGTATCACGTCATCGACATCGAAGCTGCCTACCCGCAGCAGCATTTGCAGCAATTCCAAGCCTATAAGAGGACATCCGAAGTACAGAAGAAACGTACCATAACGTCTTGCAGAGCGATTTAAATAAGGCAGTAAAAAACCATAAGGCATGAAAACACCAATATTGCCAAACAAATTAATGATCCAAGTCCGCGTAGAAAAAGAATCGGCATACAGCACATACATACCAATTGTTCGAAAAGGGACGACATTGTAAGCAAGTTGACCTGTAGTGTGCATATGCCGCCCGAAGCCTAGAAACATCCAATACAGCAAACAGCTCGTGAAGCCTATGAAAAGCAGCCAGATAAGTGTCCGAGCGAGCTTGATATTCATGTGTTAGTATCCCCTTTAGAGAAGTCATCAAAGGTTAAAACAAGAAACCTCCCTTCAGCCTGGACCGATGAGAGGTTTCCTGATTAGCGCAGCTCTATTTTTTCACACCGTCCAAAAATTTGAACGACTCAAAAGCCTTATTGAGTCGAGCCTGATTGGTTTCGGTGCGTACCGCATCATCAATACGGAGCGTTGCCGTGTAAGAAATATTATTTTGATTGAAAATGTAGATCGTTTCCTTGTAAGGTATCTTGGCACTTGCATAGCTGATCTCATATTTTTTGGCTTTCAAATCACCGAAAAGCGAGATTTCCGCATCGGTAAACGTATAGTCATTATCGTTATCTTGACTTTTCTTCTGAGCGGCATCTTCCTCTTTAACCATCTCTTCGTAAGTCGTTTTCGTTTCTGCACCAACGCTCAAGTACCCGCCTGTGAAGAGGAACGTCTTATTCACTTGATCTTTGCTATCGTAAGAGTTGCTGATGGTCCAGATCTCTGGAATTTGCAGCGTGTATTTGAATTTCTCATTTTTGTAAGTAACTGTACGATTCGGATCCATGAGTTCATCCAGATCCTGAATGAAGCCAAGCTCTTGATCCATACTGTCTTTGTCCACTTTGATGGTAGCAGTTAAGGTTTTCAGGAGATCCTCAAGCGTTGCCCCCTCTTCCTCTTGCGGATAACTCACATCCACCACATATTTATACTTATCCTTGATAAAAAAGAGGGAATAGCCCGCACTCCACTTATTGCCTAACGTACTCGCGTAGGTTAATTTCAGAGCAGGCACACCGGCTAAGGTTAGCTCCTCGGGTTCTTCCATACTGCGGTATTTGGGGGCATAAGAATCTTCAAACTGCTTACGCTGACGATCTACCCACGCTCCCAGTGTGTCACCAGATGAGGCCGAGGTTACGCCGACTTGAAGCATTTGGGAATAATCATCATTAAAGAAGGAGGAGCCGCCCGTATAACCGCCTTGCTGCCAATTGGAGGGCAAATCAAAGGATAAGCCATATTCATTCGTGTAGGTAGTATTGCCGCCAGAGTAGACTGAAATGTCTTTAAGCGACTCATCCTTATCATTAAAGGAAAGCTTGAAGCTATCCAGCAGATCATTGTAGCTATTTTGCTTAAAATTGTTATTGTAATGCTCTTTCGATACAAATAATTGCACCGTATATAAGCTGCCTTGGTGAAGGTATCCACGAGTCTGGATATAGCCATCATCTCCTGAACGACCAACAATTTTGGCATAGGGATTACCTTCGCGCTTCACATACTGACGCTCTAAAATGGTTGAAGCCGCACCGGAATAATCGTCCTCATCATCACTAACCAATCTGTTCAGAAGTGCTGAAGGTGACAGCTCGTCGCTTTGATTACTTTCTACTTTAATCGTTAGGGAGAAATCCCCCTTCGCATCCACGAAACTGACGGAGTCGCCATCATCGGACTGATGACCTTTCACTAAGCCCGCGGGGTATTTCATGGACCATCCGTAGTGGCTGTCGCCGATTTTCGTTTTGCCGCGGTCCGCATCCAAGTAAGAACCCTCAGCGTCCTGCGTATGTTTCGTTTCCTGTTGCTGCGCTTCTCCGAGTGTAACCGACTTCGATTTGGTAGCATTACCAGATTGTATAGTTATTTCGATCGTTTCACCCGGCAAATACTTCTTAATCGCCTCATTGTAATCCACCAGAGTCTTCACTTTACTTGTACCGATCGATACGAATAGGTCATCTTGCTGAATGCCAGCCCCAGCCGCTGGTGAAACCGGATCTACGTAAGCAACTCTTAAACCCGTAGAACTTGGTAAACCTACAACCGCTTCCCAGCTTTCTTCCAGCTCCAGACCGAGATAAGGACGTTTAACTTTGCCGTAAAGCTGAAAATGCTTTAATACATATTTGACGGTATCCACCGGAATCGCGAACCCGAGATTTTCGACGCCGAAATCCGCATATTTCATCGTATTAATACCAATAACTTCGCCATTCATGTTGATTAAAGCGCCCCCGCTGTTGCCAGGGTTAATCGCCGCATCCGTTTGAATAAGCTGATACTGCGAGTTCACAGAGCGGTCAAGCCCGCTGACAATCCCAACGGTGACGGAGTTCCTTAGGGCAAAAGAAATCGGAGTCCCGATTGCGGCTACGGTTTCACCCACTTTAATATCGGAGGAAGAGGCGAATTTCGCAGGCGATAAGCCGGTGGCATCGATTTTGACCAAGGCTAAATCGCTTTCCTCGTCGATATTCGTTGCGTGTCCATTATAGGTTGTACCGTTAGACGTAACGACGACGATATTTTTCATATCTTTGACTACGTGGGCATTCGTCACGATAACACCATTTGACTCTACAATGACACCCGTTCCGTGCGCGAGATTAAAGCGATTCTTGTCTAAGGTTCTATCCGAATCAGATGATGGCTTCCCAATAATGGCTACAACCGAAGGTGATGTCTTCTCAATAACCTTTGGAACCTCCGCATTCACTTCAGCTGCATAAGATGGTAGAGGGCCCTGCAAGGAGACAAGTAAGAAGGCTGCAAGCAGCGCTACGATTCCTTTTTTCGTAAAAGTATTCCAATTCCCCATAGTTGTGTTCCTCTCTTTACAAAAGATGGCAATAGCTAGAATCTAGCATAATTAAGATAGAGAAACAATACAAATTTTTCCACAAAATAGGGGCTTTATCGACATTCCGTTATACGTTCGGGGTGCGTGTACACCGATAATTGATCCCTTCGGATGAAGCCAACAACCGTAATCCCTAGATCCTGAGCCAAGCGAAGTGCCAGATCTGTCGGGGCAGATTTCGACAAAAGGATACCGACGCCGATCTTTGCGGCTTTGAGAGCGACCTCGGAAGAGACTCTTCCGCTGAAGGCTATGACCTTATCGCGAACAGGAATTCGCTGCCTTAATAGGTGTCCATAAATTTTATCTAGTGCGTTATGCCTGCCAATGTCCGCCCTGCTGAGGAGCAGTTCGTTAGCCGTGCAAAGAGCTGCATTATGCAAACCTCCCGTCGCCTGAAAATCAGCCGATTGCTCCTGCAGCTGATTCATAAGATGAAAGCACTGCTGAATCGATAGTTGGAGCTTCGTATTAACGGTTTTGGCGGTACGAGCGTCGTTGTGAAAATAGAACTGGCGGCTTTTCCCGCAGCAGGAACCGATGAAGCGCTTGGACACCATCTTTTGACTTAATTGATGGAGATGACGCAGCTTGACATGAACGAAGCCCCGCTCCTCTTCCAGCGTGAGCGACTCGATCTGATCCACGAATCGGATCAGGCCTTCGGAGGCTAGAAAGCCTGTGACTAGATCGATGGTATCGGTCGGCGTATAGACGAGTGTTGCGAATTCCTCGCCATCAATTTTGATGGTGAGCGGCGCTTCTGTTGCGATGGTATCCTCTTGAGAGAGTACCTCCGTTCCATTATATCGGTAAATCCCCCATGATGTCGTTGATTGAAGTGAGGGATGAGATTGAGGTGCTGTGTCCGCATTAGGAGCGTGAGAGATATCCTGTTCGTCGTCCATCGTCTTCACTCCACTTCTGTCTCAAGCTCTTGAATACGTCGTTCAACGTAGCGTGTATCCTTGTGAGCGTGATAGGTTTCTGCCTTCTCTACAATGACTGCTGTGTTATACTCTGGGATGCCTGCATACTGCTCATACACACCTTTGGGAATCAAGGAGTTGCCTTCTGGCCAATGCACCTCGATGTTGCCTGGTTTTACCTCAGCATGCTTTACCCTTCCGTGCATGCTGCCGTAGCTGTTATAGATGACGATCGCCTCCCCTTCATTCAAAGAGAGCGCGCTAGCGTCGTCGTTATGAATAAGCACATCGTAGCGATCTGCTTCATTGAATGGATCGATGTCGCTGTAGATCATCGAATTGAACTGCTTGCCGCGGCGCGTCGTCACCGCGAAATGCCCTTCCGGCTTCCGCAGCTCCGGAAGCTCGATCGGCAGCAGCGCGCCGCGGCCATCCGGCGTCGGACAGACGCCGTCCTCGCACAGCCACGCGCCGCCGTATTGAAATACATCACCGCGCTCACGCAGGTGCCCAATGCCGTTGTAACTTGGCGCGGCGAGAGCAATTTCCGCGCGGATAGCTTCTGCGCTGCCGCAGCCCAGCTGCTCGGCGGCATCCGGTTTCACGCGGTGGGCGAGATCCACGTAGATCGCCCATTCCGCGCGGGCTTCGCCGATGCGGGGGCCGGCGATCTCGGGTGAGAAGTACACCATCCGCTCCGTCGAGGTGGACGTGCCCCCTCCGGGCTGCTCGTAACGCGTCATCGCGGGCAGCACCACCACAGCCTCCCGCGCATCAAGCAGCGTGGAGGTGTTCAAGATGATGTCCTGGTGGACACGGACATCGATGCTTGTGAGGGCTTCGCGGACGAATGCCGGGTCCGGCATCGTCTCGAGGAAGTTGCCGCCGGATGTGTAGAACATCCGGAGCTTCCGCTCCTGCTCCTCGGGCAGGAGCGCGTTCTCGAGGGTGACACCGACGATGTCACCCTGCCAGCTTGGCAGCTCGAACCCCCAGAGCTGCTCGATTCTTGCGCGGTCGGCGGCACTGGCGATTTCGCCGCCCGGCAGGCTGAAGGGATCGGCGCCCATTTCGCCGGATCCCTGCACACCGCTGTGGCCGCGGATGGGCATCAGCCCGCAGTGCTCGCGGCCGAGGAAGCCCCGCAGGAGGGCGAGATTCGCCACCTGCGAGATGTTGTCCGTGCCGAAGCGGTGCTGTGTGAGCCCCATGCTCCACACGAAAACCGCGCTCTTGGCACGGGCCAGCAGCTCCGCGAACTCGCGCATGCGTTCGCGGGTGAGGCCGGACGACTGCGTAAGCGTCGTCCAGTCCTGCTGCGCCACGTGGGCGCGCAGCTGCTCTAGCCCGTTCGTGTGCGCCTGCACGAACGCATGGTCAATCGCGGAGCCCGGTTCGCGCTCCTCCATCTCGAACCATACCTTCATGACGCCGTTCATGAAGCCGATATCCCCGCCGATGTTCACTTGATACACATCGTCGGCCAGCTTCGTCCCGAATAACGCGGATTCGGGAATCGAAGGAATCCAGTACTGCTCCATGGACGGCTCGTAGTACGGGTTAATGACAATGATCTTCGTCCCTTTGCGCTTGGCCGCGTACATATATTTCGTCGAGACCGGCTGATTATTTGCGGCCACGCTGCCCCAGAACACAAGGACGTCCGTGCCGATCCAGTCCTTGTAATTGCACGTCGAAGCGCCCACGCCAACGGAGCGCTTAAGAGCCGTCTTCGACGGGGAGTGGCAGATACGCGAGGCGTTGTCGATGTTGTTCGTACCGAGCAACCTTGCCACCTTCGCTGCCACATAGTACGACTCGTTCGTAATCCCCCGAGCCGTCAAGTAAAAAGCCATCTGCTTCGGATCGATCGTACGCATCTTTCCTGCAATCGTGTCCAGCGCCTCATCCCAAGTGGCTCGGCTGAATTTCCGCTCCCCATGGCGGCGGATGAGCGGATAAGGGATACGCCCGAGCTGTCTGAGCTCGGTGCTGCTCATGCGGCTCAGCTCGTCAATGTCTGCATGCAGCAGCTCCTCCCGAATCGCCGGCATCGTGTTCAAACGCAGCACATTCAGCCGCGTTGTACAGAGATGCGGCCCTGCCAGCGTTTGGTCGTAGAGCCCTGACACGCCTAGTGCGCAGCCATCGCACACGCCTTGCGTCAGAATGCGATACGCATAGGGCAGATTATCGCGATTCTGCCAGGCGATTTTTGCCGTTTCGCGAATATGCTGCGGCTTTATTTTCCCAAGCCCGAACGGCACCTTGCTGACCCACAGCTTCGGATCTGGTTTAGCAGGCAGCTTGATTGGCCCCGTATGCTTCGTTTTCCCCATCTTAAAAACGCTCCTTTGGTTCTATTTTTTATCTCTTCCACTCATTTGCTCTTGCTCTTGCTCTTGCTCTTGCAATTACACTTACTCTTACTCTTACTCTTACTCTTACTCTTACTCTTAATCTATGTTATTTTTGCACCTTCGTACCTGCGAACAACTCTCCGAAAACACTTGCTCACACCTCACTCTAACCACTATCCCATTTGCTCAGATTCCTGAGTTACTTCCCCCACTTCCATCTCGCGCAGCATCCTATCGCTATCCCTTCCCCCTACTCCGTACACCCAATAGCTACCCTAACAGCACCCCAGCAAGCAAAAAACCACCGCAAAACAATCCCCAGACCTCCTCTCATCAGAGGAAGCCTCAAGTCATGTCTCACAGTGGTTAGTCTCCGGCAGGTTCGCTACCAAGTGCCAAGCACCTTTACCTATGTATATGTCGCTATTTGAGCATTTATTTACAGAATTCCACTTACTAAATGGCTTTCACCTGAACCGAATACTGCATAAAGTGCAGCAAAACGGGCATAAATTCCTAGATTTAATGAATTTGCTGCATTACCTACAGCTAATCTAGCCTGATACATGCAAAAACGTCAAAAGCAGCTGATTTTACTGCACAATTTGCAGCTTTTCCGATTTCATCGCTATTTAACCGAAAATAGATGCACTTTTTACATCATCTCAAGTCGGAAGTCAGGAAGTCGTGTTGTGGGGTTGCCTGGTTACTAGTTTACCAAGTAATTCGAGTTGTCGCGTTGCCCGGTTACTAGTCTACCAAGTAGTCGAGTTGTCGGGTTACCAACATCTCTACTTACAAAACTTCTTTTCCAAATCCTGATCAAAAACGAACACCGACATCCCCTCATCCAGCTCAATATCGATATCAACGAACAGCTTAACGAACTTCGCGCCAAGCAGCTCCTCCATTTCGATAGGGGGGTGGTCCTTATAAATCTCTTTCACCATTTCCGTGCGAGCCGTGCGGAGCATTTGTCTGCCATCGCCGGTTTTCGCCATAAACTTTTCTACGGGAGAGAGGTTTCCTGCCATTTCGCATATCGCCCAGCACTTACAAAAGGTCGTCATCACGCGCTCCGGCCCCTTGCCCATATGCTTTTTGCGGTAAGCCTTCACTAGGTTACTAAATTCGGCCTCCATTCGGTTCATCGGCCAGCCACCTTTTATATTTACTGCTTCAATCATAGCAAGAAAGCGTATACCTGACAACTAAACCGCTAAACTCATTTAATAAAAAAGAGCGGACAACTTTGTCCACTCTCTCACTTCCTACTATAAGTAATTCCGCTTTAAGCGAATTATTTTTTCAGAAAATACTTCTCCAAGTCATCCAGCAATAAATTAGCAGCTTTAATTCCGCCTGCCGTATTCCAAACCGCATCACTTACTTTATGCACTTTGCCTTGTTTCACGACATCGAGGTTTTTCCACAGTGGATCATTCGTCCATTCTTGCTCGATTTTGTTCGCTTCTCCCTTTTCGTTATCCCATGTGAAGTAGAATAGAATGTCCCCGTTCATATCCGGAATACGTTCTTTCGTCAGATCATCTGCGAATTTATCTTGATTCTGTGAAGCTGGCCGCTCAAAGCCCAGTTTATTGAGAATAACACCGGAGAATGTATCCTTCATATAGATACGAACTTTACCCGGCATAAAACGAACAATCGACACCTTCGTCTTTAACTGATCGCCTGCTTTTGCTTTGAAATCTGTGATACGTTTCTCGAAATCTGCAATGATTTTATCGCCCTCAGCCTTTTTGTTCAAAGCTTCTGCATACAGCTTGAAGTTGATCTGCCAATCACCTGATAATCTCTCCGAAAATACGGTAGGAGCAATAGCAGACAGCTGCTCATATACTTTTTCCTGACGAACCTTATTTCCAATGATTAAATCAGGCTTTAGGGAAGCTATCATTTCTAAATTCGGTTGGTTTTCATCCCCAACTATTTTCACGCCTTCCATATCCGCTTTGATATGATCATACCAATCCCCTAATGTAAAAGACTTCACCGCACCAATCGGCTTAATCCCCATCGAGAGAACGGCTTCCGTACCTTCATTCGTTAACACGACAACCTTTTTGGGAGTACCTTTTATCTTTGTTTCGCCCATGGCATGCTTAACGGTATATTCTTCGGATTGAGCGGGTTGACTTTCTTTCTTCGTATTCGTGGTAGCTGCAGCATCCGACTTCGAAGTGTCTGTTTGTTGTCCGCAGCCAGCTAGGATCAGCATGATCGTCGTAACAAAAACAAGCAGCTTAACTCCATATGTACGATTTGCAGCAGAAAAATGGGTATGCATAAATAGTTATCTCTCCTTCAATATTATGAGAATGATTATCATTATCTATAACATCCTAATTCCTTTAGTAGCAAATGTCAATATCTCTAAGGCTAATGCCCCTTTTTATAAAAAAAAGACCAACCTTCATTTGAAGGCTGGCGCTTTGGCATTCCATTTCGTAGTCAGTGTCTCTATCCTCAATCGTTATCTTCTTCATCCCATTTACGGGAGTATGCTTTCTTCGTTACCCAGAATGTCGAACCTATTATGATCAAAAGGGCAATAATACCTAAGATGATGGCACCAACCATTGTCTAACTCTCCTCTTTGCTTATACTCAGCCAATTACTTATAACCCTTACTATAGCCCGAAAATCTGTAAACACGCAATTAAACAAGCCCTTTTCAATTGCTAAAACAAATCCAACTGCCGTGGTCCCAGCCCTTCATATTCTAAACCGAGCAGCCCCATCAATTCCTTGGCATTGCCTGCGGCATGTCCACCAGAATTATTGTTGAAGATCACGCATACCTCTCGCGATTGCTCCCGCAGCTCTAGCAGCCACATCTTCCACTCCAGTAGCTCCTGCTGATTGTAATGGTATAAGTACCGTACGTCACGCCAATTCGCCTCGTTGTTTTGCACCCAACCGCCAACATTGCGGCCGTGAAATCGAACCATCGTCATCTCGGGGTGGGTAACCTCCAGCACTGTCGGGACCGAACCAATCCCTGCCTGAGGCTCGTCACAGATGCTGTGCATCCAACCCTCTCGTCGCATAAAGGTGAGCGTCTTTTCGCACATTTCCTCCGTAAACCAGCTCTGATGACGGAATTCCAGCGCTACGGGTACATCCCCCATCTTTTCTTTAGCATCACGCAGCATATCCACATTCGTCTTGTTGCAATCAAACCATGGCGGGTACTGAAACAGAACAGCTTTAAGCTTCCCCGCTTCTTGAACAGGTCGGATCGACTGTAAGAAAACCTCAAACATTTGCTCCATCCCACCTGCAAAAGGATTCTCTCCCCGCAAATGACCTGTCATTCCTTGGTATGCCTTAATAATGAAACCAAAGCGTTCTGGCGTCTCTTGGTTCCATTTTAAATAATTGCGCTCCGGTTGGATCGCGTAAAAAGAAGTGTCCACTTCCACAACCGGAAAGTGTGCGCCATACTCCCGCAGCTTCCCTTTGCTGCCGCCTAACTCATGGTCGCCCCAGCCGGCTAGACCGATGTTGATCATAGTAAGTTCTCCTTACCTATGTTGGTTTTCTTTATTGTAGCTTTCTCAATGGCATTCAACAACTAAAGGCTCAACCCAGCCGAATACTCGGTTTGAGAAGAGCCTTTTGAGGAATTACATCATTCGAATACAATAGTGAATTGTATATCTTGCAAGCTACTTATTTGACCATTAACTGTGTACTTTAATCCATGAATATTGTAAATATTGGCGCCTATGATTGGAACAGGTTTATTGGAAAAACTTATTTTATAGTAAGTTATTCCGTTATTCGTTATCAGTTCTCCAGTAACCGGTGTTGACAAACCTAATACTTTAATACTAGCTTCAGAAATATCTAACGTTCCTTTTAGCAGAGGAGCATCCGGAATAGGCACAAAATCACTATCCATCAATACAACAAGTAAGTAATCTGCGTTGATTCCATTAGAAAATACAAATCGATTATTTGCTGATGGAGTCTTAATAAGCTCGCTATATACTTGGTCTGTTACAGAGTATGATTTCATACCAGCAACTTGCAGAGCTTGTGGCATTTTGACAGAAATCGCAGTTGGCTCCGAACAACCCATATCATTACAAGCCTTGACGGAGAAGTTGTATGATTGATTTGCTTGTAGAGAATCAATTGTAATAAGTGGTATCCAAGGTGTACTAGCGATTTCTGTACCATCTTTATACACTTTATAGGTAATACCATTTACAGCATCAACCCAATATTGACTCCAAGATAGTTGTATACTCGCAGGACCCAAAATACTTGCTTGCAAACCGGTTATAATCTTTGGTGCTGTATGTAGAATGACAGGCCCCACAGCATAGGGTTCACCAGAACCGATAACAAAATCATTTGTTGTAGACGTTGAATATCCCGTTTTTGTTACATGGACGGAATAAGGGTTACCTGGTGAAACTTGGTCAAAACTGTAAAATCCATTGTTATTGGTTTGAACGGTCTTATTAGTTCCAATTAACCCTACAGTTGCATTCGGGATTCCCTTAAGACCTGATTCCGTATTCTCGTAGACGAATCCAACCACAAAACCAGGAATATTCACCCCTGGCAACGGAATCATGGGTATAGGTGCTGAAGATGGCATCGGACAAGTAGTACTTGAACAAGTATCCTGAACACTCCCAATAAAGGAAACATTCGCATTTTCATGTTTATACGACACCTGATAATTAGTGCCACTTATTTGCTCACGGACTGTTAATAACACATAGTTTTTTAACTGTGGATACTGGGTGACATTCACAACTTCAAGTCCATGGTCAAATTGGTAATCGGCCGCTTGAGAATTCATGACGGGATGATCGAATTGAACCAACAACAGGTCGGAACGTAAACTCTTGACAGCAACAACCTCGGAGTCATATTCCTTCACTTTGATGACAAAAGATTTTGTTACTGCATATGCCATTTTGTATAAGGTTGCCTTTACATTCACTGTAGCATCACCTGCTCCGGATGCTGGTCTTTCTAATGGACCCCAAGATGAAAAAAGATCTGACCTGTCTGAATTCCACACTAATACAATATCGTTGCCCTCTACTTTAGAAAACTTAGGTATTTGTGTAACAGATAGGGCTGTGTCACCTGCTTGGAATAGCAATTGGAGATTGTTTACTTGATCTCTGAAATCAAATATTGACTTTTTCATGGATTGAAATTCTGTTAAGTTAGTAAAATCAAAGTCTACTGCCCCAAATACCTTAGCGATTGCCATAGCTTTTTCAGCAGCTTCGAAAAGAGCAATATGAGCAGAGAGGTCTGAACCAATACCAGCTGCTGCTTGAATCGATTGGTTTGCAAGCTTAATCGCTTCCGTTTTTACTTTTGATAAAAGGTCATCACTAATCTGTAAGTCCCCATTACCACTCAATATCTTTGCAATAGCCTCAGCAGCCCCTGTAACAGTAACAATCGTATCCGCTGTTACTGTTTTAATATTTGCCGTTGCGCCAACTTGAATCGTCGTACCTGACGACCCACTAGGTAGCTCCACGTTCTGAAGTTCACCGGATCCATTAACAATCAGCGTTGTATTAGGTACTGCTACATAGACACCTTGTGTCACCGTACCTGGTGTAGCATCTATTTTTGCGTTACTTCTCAACTTTAGGGACTTGATTATTGTCGGGAGGAGATTGCCATCTGAAGGAAGATCGATCTGGATATTAACATCCGGTGCTTCTACTGTTACTTCACCGTCAATATTTCCTTTGAGCGTAACATCTTTTCCTGCCGCAGCGGCAGCAAGTTTAATTTTACCTAAAGTACCTTGTGTAGAGGATGATTCCAAAATTGCTTGGGAACTCACCTCTGTGTCCGAAACAATAGCTCCGTCCATTACAACAATTCGTACACTCTGGCCATTATTATTGATAGCGTTTATTTTTAATAATCTTACATGGGAATTATATAATTTAATTGAGCTTACGGCTCCGGACAGAATCTCTAACTGCTGAGGATTAATATTTCGCAGTGTAATCTCACCGGATGGACCCGGATTAATAATGAGATTTTGAACTGTCGTGGCCGGACCACTAGCAGGACCATAAGTGCCTGTAGCTTTAATGGTGATCGTGTCCAGTGCTGCACCACTAGCTAATTGCTGTTCCACGGAAGGAGCCCCAACAAAGCCGCCGCCTCCTCCGCCTCCAAAAAAGCCAAGTACTGCTGCTGCCCCCACAACACTTTTATCCGTAGATATACCTTTGTAGGTAAATTTGTAGGATATATCTTTTGTTTGAGCAGAAGTCGTCAACAAGACAATTGATTTGCTGCCTGATTTGAGAGCAGCCTCTATAACCTGCAAATTATTATCAAATGAAAAATCCTCTTTATTTACTGAAGTTAACTCCGACGAAAATGTCACTTCAATACTAGTGTTATTCGTTGCTTCTAGTGTTGTAACTAAAGAACCCTGCTGCCCCTTAGTTAATTCCTTTGCTTTGTTGACATATTGAGAAGCATGATTCTTAAATTCATACGCTAGTCTAGCAAGAGCTTGACGCTCTGCAGGATCCTTAGGATTAAATCGAGTGGATCTATCCTGACCTTCTGTTCCATTGACGAAACCAATCTGCGCAGCTAAGGAAACTGGTGATTTAGCCCAATCAGCTATTAGATTTTTATCGGAAAAAGTATTGATAATAGGCGACTTAGAAGCTATCTCGTCCAATCCAAGTGCACGAATGAAAAAAACGATCAATTCTTCACGTGTCACTTTGGCTTCCGGAGAAAAGGATGTAAGTGAAGTGCCTTGCGTGATTCCCGAGGCTACGAGTGCCCCGACATATCCTCGATACCAACTTGTAGCATTTATATCCTTAAAGGACTCTGCTTTCGTAGGATCCTCTTTCAATCCCAAAGAGAGTACTAGGATTTTAGCAAGTTCAGCTCTAGTGATCGCTTTTTGTGGTTGAAATGTTCCGTCTGCATAACCAGAAATAATTCCAGAATCAACCAGAGAGTCAATCTCTTTTTTAGCGTAAGAATTAAAAGTGTCTTTTAATTCCACTTTCACTGCCTCAGAACCTAAAGCAGGCATTGCATAACTGAAAATCATAGTCATTAACAGAATAAAAGCAGTAAAACGATGAACATTAACTCTCATCTAATTCCCCTCCAAGTAGCTAGTAAATAAATCCAATGTCTATAAACACGGAATCTATTATACTAAATTCTAAAGTTAGTAATATGAAAATTAAGGAAATTTTATATTTCGAACAACTTTATAAAATTTTATATATTCTGATTAGCTTAAATAAGACTTAATTTTTCCCTGCAAGCAAAACACCACACAAACATGCTTTCCTCCCTGACATTACGTTGTCAGTAAATTGTTATATAATGGAATTTATATAGCGAATGATCGTTCAAATCATAGGAGGCATATTCACATGTCGTTAATCAATTCTTCAGACGAGGGCTGCGCGAAAATGGACATTTCGAAACCCGTAATGACCGGGTGCGCCAGCCCAATTCTCAGTCAGCGTGCCTTAAACCGAGCACTACTAGCTCGGCAATTGCTCCTCGAGCGCTCGGATATGCCCAGCCTCCAGGCTGTCCGGCACCTCGTTGGCCTGCAGGCGCAAGCTCCTAACCCACCCTACGTGGCGTTGTGGACTAGACTGCAGAACTTTCGCCATGAGGAGCTGTCCCAGCACATCATGGACAGAAGCATCGTGCGCATCGCACTCATGCGCTCGACGATCCACCTCGTCACGGCCGAAGACTGCCTGACGCTGCGCCCCGTCCTGCAGTCCGTGCAGGACCGTGCCTTAAAGGGCACGTTCGGCAAGAAGCTTGCCGAACTGGATCTTGACGCGCTCGCCGCAGCCGGGCGAGCGTTCCTCGAGGCGCAGCCGCTCACCTTCAGTGAGCTCGGCAAGCGCCTTCAAGCCCAGTGGCCGCAGCGCGATGCCACTGCTCTCGCTCAAGCGGTGCGCTGCAGCCTGCCGCTTGTTCAGGTGCCGCCCCGCGGCATCTGGGGCGCCAGCGGGCACGCCGCCCACACCACAGCGGAGGCTTGGCTCGGCCGCCCGCTGGCACAAGGGCAGGACCCCGAGGCCATGCTGCTGCGCTACTTGGCGGCCTTCGGACCTGCATCCGTCAAGGATATGCAGGTCTGGTCCGGGCTTACTCGGCTGCGCGAGGTGATCGAGCGGCTGCGCCCCAGCTTGCTCTCCTTCCGCGACGAGCAAGGAAACGAACTGTTCGACCTGCCGGAAGCTCCTCGGCCGGACCCTACAACCCCAGCTCCGCCTCGTTTCCTATCGGAGTTCGACAATATGCTCCTGTCCTACGACGATCGCACCCGCATCATGCGTGATGAAGATAAGCATCTGGTGTTCACGGACAATGGCATCATCCGGGCCACGCTGATCATCGATGGTTTTGTTCGAGGTATTTGGTCCATTACACAGAAACGCAAATCGGCTATTTTGACCATCAACTTATTCGAGCCATTATCTCAGGTTGATCACGCTGAGGTTGCCGAGGAAGCGGAACGGTTGTTTGATTTCATCGCACCTAATGCAGATTCGCGAGATATTCTCTTTATTAATCAAAAATAGGAAACCCAAGGCCGCCCTCGAGGTTTCCTATTTTTATGGGGAATTATGGTTTTATGGACTACTAGCTTTTCTTAAGCTCTGAATAGCCAAAGTCATTGTTGTAATTGTGCAACTTTAGACCATTTAAGCCAAAAAGACTGACACATTGAAAGCAAGATCACTCACCAAGTGAGAATTCATTTATCTATGCGCTCAAAAAACAAACCCCGAGGCCGCCCTCGAGGTTTGTTCCTATCCTTACCCTATTTCTGTGCCAATTTCTTACCCTACTTCTGCGCCTGCTTCTCCCATTTCGCTTTCAGTGCACTTTCTATTTCAGCAAACACCTGCTCGGTGGTCTTACCTTCCGTAGAAATACCTAATTTAGCAGCTTTTTTATTCACTGCTTCTGCCTTTTTGTCTTCTTTACTCGCCTTTAAAGCAGCGCGTATTTCCTTGGCTGTCTTGCCTTCCGTTGCAACACCCGCTTTTGTTGCTTTTTCTTGCAGTTTCGTCAAAGCTGCCGCTTGCAGCTCAGTTCTAATCTCTTTATTTGTTTTTCCATCGGTGGAAACACCGAGCTTAGCCGCTTTCTCTTGCAGTTTCGGTAAAACAGCTGCCTTAAGCGCTGCTCTCAGCTCTTTATTCGTTTTCCCATCCGCGCTAACACCAAGCTTTGCCGCTTTTTCTTTCAGCTTCACTTGAACAGCAGCTTGAATATCAACTTTCAGCTGTTCCGCTGTTTTGCCGTCTGTGCTAATCCCCAGCTTCGCTGCCGCTTTCTTCAATTGCTCCGTGTGTTTGGCTGCGCTTAAAGCTTGAAGCTCCGCTTTGATCTGCTCATTCGTTTTACCATCTGTTGATACGCCAAATATTTGTGCTTTATCCTGAAGCAGCTGCTTAACTGGTTTAGTGGATTTGCTTGTTGGCGCTGGAGCAGTGCCCTGTGCATTCTCGGCAAAAGCCGCAATCGGAACTGTTAATACAATTGCACCTACCAACGCTAGTCCTGTTAATTTTTTCAACATAAGTATCGCTCCTCGATTCGTTTATGGTTATGTTTACCTTACGAACCCTATCTTACCAAATAGTTATGTCATAAGTTTGTCATGCGGCGAAGCATAGGCGACTGCAAAAATATTTTAAATACCGTACCCATTTGAGGTTGAGATTCCACTCGAATCGAACCGCCATGAGCTTCTACGATGTGTTTGCTGATTGTCAAACCGAGGCCAGCACCGGAACGGTTGCGGCTTTCATCCGTTTTATAGAAACGGTCGAATAGATGAGGCAGTTTCTCTGGCGCGATACCAAGACCGTTATCCCACACTTCTATCCAGCGTTCGTTCTTGACTACTTTTACTCGAATACCCGCCGAGGACCCCTCAGGAATATGGTTAATGGCATTGTCCAGCAAATTGATAAACACCTGCCTCAACCGGTCTGCATCCGCATAAACCAAATAAGGCCCCTCCGCCTCTGAGCTCAATTCGATCTGCTTTGCTTTAGCTTTCATCTTGAGTTGGGTAACCACCAGCCCTATTAATTCAGGTACATCGACATTCTGGAGGTTTAATTTGACCTGCTTCTCCTCAAAAGACGACAGCTCCATCAAATCATCAACCAAATGGCTCAGTCGAAGGGTTTCCTGAAGAGAAACTTGGATGAATTCTTTCGCATCTTCAGGCTCAACAACGCCATCCGTTATCCCTTGAAGGGAAGCACGAATTGTCGTCAACGGCGTTCGCAGCTCATGGGAAATTTCGGATAGAAATCGCTTGCGTCCCTCTTCTACCTTCTGCAATTTACCGGCCATGCGATTCAGAGATCCTGACAGCGAAGCGATTTCGTCCTTCCCTCTAACAGGTACCCTTCCGCTGAAATCCCCCAAGGCCAAAGCCTCTGCGGTTTTACTCATGAGCTGAATCGGCTTCATAAAATGTCTGGAAACGAAGTACAGGACAGCAATCGCAAGTAAAGCAACCGTTAAGGCAGATAGGAATATCGCTCGATTAATGCCATTGATAGTGCCTTGAATATTTACTATTGGAGTATATAAGAAAATCCCGCCAATGACCCGATTCTCCTGCATGACAGGTCGCCCGACAATGAGCATTTTCACCGTACTATTTTGAGCAAAATTGCTTTGCACCGTCACTTGATTACCCGACAGTACTTTATCCACCCATTCTTTACGTGCTGGGGCCTCGCCCACCGCCTGAATCTTATCCAGATTTGCTCTGGGATGCTTAATAACGGCAACACGAACGTTCGACGTTTTCTCCATGGCGCTAATCTGCTTACGGAAATCCTTCAGCTGTGTCGAGTTATCGAACAAATCCTTGGCCAGTTCACCAACTTGCTCCACCTTCTCTAGAAGGAGCTTCTCGCTGCGTTCATAGGTTTTCTGTTTCATCGAATAGCCAATAGTTCCTGAAATGGCAAGAATGGACACAACAGTTATAGAAATATAAATAAATAGCAGCTTACGGTAAAAGGAGTTCAGCATGCACCAGGACCCTCAAACTTATACCCGACACCCCATACGGTACGGATGCTCCAGTCCTCTTTCCTGTCCGTCAAAGCAGAGAGCTTTTGTCTCAAACGTTTAATATATAAATCCACAACGCGGTCTTCACCCTCGAAATCCCACCCCCATATTTTGGCGATCAGGTCCTCCCGGGTAAAAACTTGATTCGGGTTTCGCACGAAAAACAGCAGCAGCTCATACTCTTTCTTGGGCAAAGCAACGAACTGCCCTTCTACAGTCACGTCATGGGACAGACTATCCACTCGCAAGCTGCCCACTTCATATAGATGAGCCGGTGCAGCAGCTTCTGTGCGGAGCAGCGTCCTGCGGAGAATCGTGGTCACACGAGCAACCAGTTCATTCGGGTCAAAGGGCTTCACCAGATAATCATCGGCGCCCATCTGCAAACCTTCAATTCGCTCATCCACGTGACCTCTTGCCGTCAGCATGAGAATGGGAACATCACTCTTCGCACGAATTTTCTGGCAGACCTCCCAGCCATCGCGTTTGGGCATCATAATATCAAGTACAATGAAATCTGGGTGCAGCTCATCGAACTGGGTTAGAGCCTGCTCTCCGTCATTTGCGGTCTGTACCGCATAGCCGCTTTTTTCTAAGTACAGCTTCGTAATCCGGCAAATATTAAGATCATCATCTACCACCAAGACGGTTGTCACGCGGCACTCTCCTTAAGAAATAGGGATATATCGTTTATATTACTGGATATTTGTGAAAAAAATATATTTTCTCAAAATCGTTTTTTTCCTCGTCTGGCTGCCTATACAACAAAAAACCCTAGTTTTCACTAGGATTTCTAATCTTTATATGGACTCAAGCGAGCCCAATCTTACACTTCAAACGAGCTTTTCAGCGAAACAATCAGGTTAAACACCAGTTTGTCGCTTGTTGTATATTTCGGATCTACGTTGAAATAGCCGTGGCGGAAAAATTGGAACTTATCATGCGGCTGCGCTTGCTTCATATTGTCTTCCACGAAACCTTGCACAATTTGCAACGAGTTTGGATTCAAATTCTCCAAGAACGAAGCATCCTCGTCCTCTTGGTTATCGAGAATCAGCGGCTCATACAGACGGAACTCCGCAGGTACAGCACTCTTCGCATCTACCCAGTGGATCGTTCCTTTGACTTTACGACCCGTAAAGCCGCTGCCGCTTTTCGTTTCCACGTCATAAGTGCAGTGCAGCTCAACCACTTTGCCGTTCTCATCTTTGATGAAGTCATTGCACTTGATGAAGTAGGCATTTTTCAACCGCACTTCGTTACCAGGAAATAACCGGAAATATTTGTTTGGCGGATTTTCCATGAAATCGTCTTGCTCAATGTAGATCTCGCGGGAGAACGGAATTTGGCGATTGCCCATCTCCGGATTCTCTGCGTTGTTCTCCATATCCAGCATTTCGACTTGATCCTCAGGGTAGTTCGTGATCACGACTTTGAGCGGATTCAGAACACCCATCGTACGCATCGCCTTCAACTTCAGATCCTCACGGATGAAGTGATCCAGCATGCGAGCATCAACGACGCTGCCTCCGCCTCCTTTGGAAACCCCAAGCTCACGAACAAAATTGCGAATAGCTTCTGCTGTAAAACCTCTGCGGCGCAAACCAGAGATGGTAGGCATACGCGGGTCATCCCAACCGTCTACAGCTTTTTCATCAACGAGCTGTTTCAGCTTTCTTTTGCTCATTACGGTGTTGGTCAGACCGAGGCGGCTGAATTCATACTGTCTAGGCACATTTGGCATTTCGCACTCTTGAATGACCCAATCATAGAAAGGCCGTTGATCTTCAAATTCCAGCGTACAGAGGGAATGCGTAACACCTTCAATGGCATCTTCCAGTGGATGCGCGAAAGCGTACATCGGGTAGATGCACCAAGCATCTCCCGTATTATGGTGATGGGCATGGACAACGCGGTAAATGATCGGATCGCGGAGGTTGATGTTCGGCGAAGACATATCGATCTTAGCACGAAGAACACGCTCTCCATCTTTGAATTCACCAGCACGCATACGCTCAAACAAGGCGAGATTCTCCTCTATACTGCGTCCGCGATAAGGGCTATCTAACCCCGGCTGTGTAAGCGTCCCGCGCGTTTCGCGAATTTCATCCGCTGTTTGATCATCCACAAAAGCCAAACCTTTGCGTATCAATACCAGTGCGCGGTTGTACATTTCCTCAAAATAATCCGAAGCAAAGAACAGACCATCCCACTGAAAGCCGAGCCATGCCACATCGGCTTTAATGGATTCTACATATTCCGTATCTTCCTTTACCGGATTCGTATCATCGAAGCGAAGGTTCGTTAACCCTTTGAAGTCATCCGCAAGCTCAAAATTAAGACAGATCGACTTCGCATGTCCTATATGAAGGTAACCGTTCGGCTCCGGGGGAAATCGGGTAATTACCTGACTGACTTTGCCTGATTTCAGATCTTCGATTACAATGTTCTTAATGAAATTGGATGGAGTGCTTAATGTTGTACTTTTCGTTTCCATATTCGCCCAGCCTTTCTCCCACGGGTTAAAGTTTTATTTTCTATCATACACTAAATCTTACTAAAATATAAAGGAGCCCGCGATATGGAGACATTCGAACATTATTTAGATAAATATGCAGAACTTGCGATTCGTGTAGGATTAAACGTACAAAAGGACCAAACCGTCGTCATCATGACGCCAATCGCCTGTGCTGACTTTGTGCGCAAGCTAACGAAAAAGGCTTACGACGCCGGGGCCAAAGATGTCGTCATCGACTGGGACGACGATGAAGTGAAGGCGTTGCGCATCAAGCACGCCCCGGAATCCACGCTGCGCGAGTACCCCATGTGGCGAGCAAGCGGCCTGGAAGAGATGGCGAAGGACGGTGCAGCCTTCCTCCAAATCTACGCGCCTAACTCCGATTTGCTCAAAGATGTAGACCCTGAGCGGGTCGCCATCTCTAGCAAAACTACAGCAACTGCGCGCGAAGGGTTCCTGAAATATTTGCGCAGCAATCAGGTGAACTGGCTGATGGTCTCCTTCCCGACAGCGGAATGGTCGGCTAAGGTATTTCCTGATTTGAGCGAAGCCGAGCGCATCAAGAAGCTGTGGGAGCAGATTTTCAAGCTAACTCGCGTGGATAAAGATGATCCGGTTGCAGCATGGAAAAAGCATATCGAGACGCTGACTGAAAAACAGAACTTACTGAACAACAAAAAGTACAAGCAGCTTCATTTCAAAGCTCCTGGTACAGATTTATACATAGAGCTAGCCCCTAAGCATCAATGGGTTGCCGCAGGGAGCGAGTCGGAGCGAGGCATTTTCTTCGTGCCGAACATCCCAACGGAAGAAGTATTTACGATGCCTGCACGAAATGGCACGAACGGAACGGTTCGCAGCACTTTGCCGCTTAGTTATCAAGGTTCCTTAATCAATGGCTTCAGCCTGAAATTCGAAAATGGCCGAGTTGTCGAAGCGACCGCTGAGGTGGGTCAAGAAGTACTGAATAAGATGCTGGACATGGATGAGGGCGCTCGTTACTTGGGTGAAGTGGCACTCGTTCCTTATGACTCCCCCATTTCACAGTCAGGGCTCATCTACTACAACACCTTATTCGACGAAAATGCTTCCTGTCACGTAGCGCTCGGTAATTCATATCCGTTCACGATTGAAGACGGAACGACGATGAGCCCCGAGGAGCTAGTTCAGAATGGCTACAATAAAAGCCTAATCCACGTTGACTTCATGATCGGCTCAGCTGACATGGAGATCGATGGCATTCTGGCAGATGGAAGCCGCGAGCCTTTATTCCGCAAAGGAAACTGGGCATAAGAACGGCAAGCAGGATTTTAATAGAAAGAAGGACCGCCACATCATGGAACCATGCATTCCGTGAGATGACGGTCTTTTTTTAACGTAACTTGCCAGGCAGCGTTTTGACTATCGAAGCGTCTTTTAAAATCCATTTCCCTTTTTTCCATTTCCAAACGGAGATGACGTAGCCAAGTGTATCTGCATTCGCAATACCGGTGATTCGCTGAACACCCCTCAGCTCACAGTACCCATCCCGATCTACATCCACCGGCTTCAGAGCGCCATAACCATGAACATCCACAATAATAGGCTTCACTACGATGCCATTTTTGTACACTCCGAATTTCTCGTAATCGTCCTTGCGGTCTTTGATATCAATTTTGAAGGACTTCCCTGTCCCTTCAATCTTCATCTTTACCACATAATTTTTCTTGAAGGTGGCCTTTACATGAAGTGGACTAGGCAGCGGGACAGCAGTCGGAACATTATTTTTCAGTGAGTAAATATAGTAGTTGGATAGCCCCCCACTGCCACCAGTTTCCGCTGATACATAGATTTGAGGCAGATTGTCATGAATGAAATCACAGAAATCCATCTGCGGATTATACCCGCCCTCAAGCGGGATGACAACATGGGTCTGAGCCGGTCCTATGACGGTAATGAATAGCTTATTATAGTACGGACTGCTAACATCCGACTTCATCCCTATCAGGGATACTGTATCAGGTTTGCCGTCACCTGTGACATCAATCTCACGCGTTTGTATAAGCTCGCCTTGCTGCGCTGTTTGTGACGGTGGTTGTGGCGGCAGCTCCTCAGCGGACGCGAGTCCCCCTCTCCATAAGGATGAGCTGCTCAATAGTAAACTAATTACTGCTGTGCCTAGGGCGATTTTAAAGCATTTTCTAAACATGTCATCCGACTCCTAATATAGGGATCTTTGAGCGTAGCTCAAAGTCTCTCCCCTTTGAGATTTGAATTCGGCTTATTATTTCAAAATTTTCCATCGGGTATGCGGAACTCCACAAAAGGAATTCTTTCTCTGGAATCGAATGTTAAAGTTAACATATATGAATCGATGAGGTGCTTTTCTTGAAAATTGATCGTCTGCTTGCCATTACCATGCTGCTTCTAAATCGAAGAAGAATTAGCGCTAAAGAACTTTCGGAGCGTTTTGAAGTGTCTTTACGTACGGTTTACCGAGACGTTGAGGCCATTAACCAAGCTGGCGTTCCTGTCGTTTCTTATGCAGGGATGAGCGGTGGCTACGAAATTATGGACCAATATCGGCTGGATCGCCAATTCCTGTCCCTCGATGAGCTGCAATCTATTATTGTCGGCCTCAAAGGAATCCGCTCTACTGTCGGCGACCAAGAGATCAGCAACCTTCTTGATAAAGTAGGCGCTCTCGTGGCGAAATCGGAACAGAATACCGTCGCTAATCTAAACAATCAACTTATTATTGATATGAACCCTTGGCATGGCAGCAATCAGGACAAAGAGAAGCTGAGCACTCTGCGCACTTCAATTAAAGAATCCAAACTGATTTCCTTTCAATATATGACTTCCCAAAGTGAGCAGTCTGTGCGAACAGTAGAACCTATGGGCATTGTGGTCAAAGGCTTTGGCTGGTATTTGTATGGCTACTGCCTGCTGCGTCAAGATTTTCGCGTCTTCCGATTATCTCGTATGAAAGAGATTGAAGTGCTTCAGAGAACCTTTGAACGTAAAGAAGGAACCTTAGAACAGCTAGATCATACCTGGGGCAAAAGAAACCCCTCCTCGCTCATCAAACTCGTGCTGCATGCGCAGCCGAACGTTCGCGCTCAAGTAGAGGATTATTTCCGTCCTGAGCAAATTACCGTTCAAGCTGACGGCACTTTGATCATTACCGCCACTCAACCGGATGAATCGTGGCTTCATGGCATGCTTCTTAGCTATGGTCCCAACCTGCGTATTCTCGAGCCGGCCCATATTGCAGCCATCATCAAAGATAAAGCTGAAAAAATTGTTCAACTCTACGCAAATGAACACTGACAGGACGCTGTCAGTGGTGGTTGTCTATAATGAGGTTATGAAGTAGGCGAAACCAATAGACGATTGCTTACGATGCCGGTTTTTCTGGCGAAAAACTCAAGTTAATGCTTACGATGCCAGTTTTTCTGGCGAAAAACTCAAGCTTATGCTTACGATGCCAGTTTTTCTGGCGAAAAACTCTAAGGAGGCTCACCCATGTTTAGAACAATCGAAGATTTTGTAAATGAATGGAATAATGAAGCAAAAGCTACCCAGCGCGTGCTGGACACTTTGACAGATGCTTCACTTAAACAGCAAATTGGGCCTGAGCTCCGCACACTAGGTCAAATAGGTTGGCATATCGCCACAACAGTTCACGAAATGTCCTCACGTACAGGTCTCAAATTCGACGCTCCCGAGGGTGAAGAACTCGCACCAGCATCCGCCAAGACAATTGCTGACACCTACCGTTCCTCTTCAGCCGGGCTAGCCGAAGCTATCCAGGCCCAGTGGACAGATGCTAAGCTCGCTGAAAGCAGTGACATGTATGGCGAGCAGTGGCGTAATGGTTTAACGCTGCGCATCATTATTTCGCATGAAATTCACCACCGCGGTGAAATGATTGTCTTGATGCGTCAAGCCGGACTACGCGTCCCGGACATTTACGGTCCGACTCGCGAGGATTGGTTCGAGCGCGGCATGCAGCCGTTGGTGTGATTTAAAGTAGATGAATGAAAGAGCACATCCATGTGCTCTTTTTTGGCTTTTTAGGGAATATATTTTGGGGCTGTCCCCAAAGTCATATCTGGAATATTCAGCTCCCACTTTTGTGAATCCGAAGCCTGAATGCTACTTCCATTGGATTAATCCAGTGGAAGTAGCGATTTAACAGCCTGGACACCCATTCCATTGGAACAAATCCAATAAAATTGCACTTTTCGAAGCCTGAGAGTCGATTCCATTGCATTTTCTACAATGAAATTTTCTAAAATACCAATTTCACTCAATATATCGTAAATTCCATTGTATAC
The DNA here is from genome assembly GCF_013141785.1 of Paenibacillus germinis. Taxonomy (NCBI): domain Bacteria; kingdom Bacillati; phylum Bacillota; class Bacilli; order Caryophanales; family Paenibacillaceae; genus Paenibacillus; species Paenibacillus germinis. Next base: position 12,902 of record NZ_WHOC01000119.1, on the reverse strand, counting down.
TTTACAACAGAAGCTCCCTGCAGTTTCCTCTCTCGCGGATACCACTGTATATGTTACAACAGAATTAATGATACCCCATCAAGCAATTCGAGGCATACGCTATGAGCTATACCAAAAAGAGGAGGCGAACCTATGCAAAATCAAACGGTTATCGTAACAGGCGCTAACTCAGGAATGGGCCTGGCCACCACTGTGGCGCTATCCAGCCAAGGCGCCAACGTCATTATGCTGTGCCGCAGCCGCCAAAGAGGCGAGCAGGCACTGATCGAGGCGCGAAAACAGAGCGGCTCGGAGCGCATCGAGCTTATGCTGTGCGACCTCGGCTCCCTTGCGAGCATCCGTTCTTTCGCCGCGGAGTTCCATGCCAAGCACAAAGTGCTGGATGTGCTTGTGAACAACGCGGGGGTCGTCACCGTGAAGCGGCAGACTACAGCAGACGGCTTCGAGGCGATGATGGGTGTCAACCATCTCGGCCATTTCCTGCTGACCAACCTGCTGCTGGACGCCATCGTCCGCTCCCCGCAGGGGCGGATCGTGAACGTCTCCTCTGGCGCCCATAAGATTGGGCGCATTGATCTAACTAACCCTCACCTCACCCGAGGGTATCGTGTCTGGAGCGGATACGCCCAGTCGAAACTGGCGAATATCTTGTTTACCCGCGAGCTGGCGAAGCGACTCGCAGGCACTTCCGCCACGGCCAACTCGCTGCACCCCGGGGCCGTGGGTACGAACCTCGGTGTCGATCGCGACACCGGATTCGGCAAGGCCGTGTTTGCGATGCTGCGGCCGTTCTTCTTGACGCCGGCGCAAGGCGCAGAGACGGCGGTATATTTGGCCACGAGCCCGGACGTGCGGACGGTCAGCGGCGAGTACTACTACAGGCGAAAGATCGCGCCTGTCTCTACCAGAGCCCAAGACGAGGGGCTAGCTCGTCAGTTTTGGACTTGGAGCGAACGCCAAGTTGGATTAATACCAGCAAATGATTAGGCGTTGGAGTCCCCGAAGAATCCCTTTACTTTTACCCTCCGTCATGGATAAAAACTGGAAAACGAGGAAACATTATACGAGCATTTATCCTCATTTTTGGAGTGTGACGTGAATTGGACTTCTTTCATAGCCAAGAATCTCTAACCACGATTCAGTGGATTTTGCGCGCTGTCGTAGGCTATATCTTCTTACTAATCGCTTGCAAAGCATTGGGACAACGCTCGATCTCCCAACTGCGGTTTCTGGATTTCACTATCGCTCTCATTCTAGGCAATATTATTGCCCATCCTCTTTCGGACGAGCAATTAGCATTAACTGGCTCCATGATCACCACAATTGTACTCATAGTCCTATATCTGACAACCTCCTGGCTAAGTCTAAAGTGGAAATTTCTGAAGCATTATTTAGACCCCCCGCCTCTTAGGTTAATTAAAAATGGACAGATTCAAATGAAAAGTTTGCGCAAAGCCAAAATTTCTGTTGATCACCTATTCTCTGAGCTGCGCAAGCAGCAGATTGAAGATATAACCAAAGTCGCACTTGCTTTGTGGGAGCCAGGAGGAATCATTTCCGTGTTCCTTGAGCCTCAGTATCAACCTGTCACCGCAAAAGATATGAACATACCAACATCGTCGTTCTCTCTCGTGAAGCCGATTATTGTTGAAGGTTCCAGCGACGACAAAATGCTTGCTCAGCTAGGAAAAGACCACGCATGGCTTGAAGCTCAGATTCACGCTGCTCATCTCGATATGAAGGATGTTGAACTAGCTACCATTGATGATCAAGATCAAATACGTGTATATACCGCTTTAGACACCAATAAAAAAGACGAACAAACGCTGATCTGATTGCGTCTGTTCGTCTTTCTGCTTTTTAGATTAGAAAGCGTTGGATCTGTCATTTAAGAAAGCGCTTTAATATATCTGGAATTACAGCTAAAATATAACTAACATCGTTATGGAATTGTTTGCAGCCATTCTTTTTTTATCGGGATAACGTTTGGGTAAAGGTGTTCGACTCAAACAAGTAATTTGAGGAATGAGGTGACCTTATTGAAAATGCCGCAGATTTGGTTTCAAATTGGCAGTCGCAAAAGTGCGCTGACGACGATGATCGCCTCTAATTTATTCATCCTGTTGATTCCGCTTGCAATGGGACTCTTTTTGTACGCCAAAGTGGAGCAGAGCCTGGAAACAAACGCCAACCGTTCCAATACGGCGATGCTAGAGCAACTAAAGCTGTCGCTCGACTATAAATTATCGGAAGTAGATAATTTAATGCGCCAGGTCGCGCTCGATCCGAAGTTGGATTATATGTTGAAAATTCCGAAAGATGCGGACAGCGCCGATAAATACCGTTTCGTGGAATTCATGCGCAACCAATTGAGCAGATACCGCAGCATGGTTAGCAGTTTTATTTTTGATTATTACGTTTATTTTGACAGCAGCGATACCATCGTCAAAGCAGATTTATTGACCGATTCTCGTACGTTTTATTCCACCTACTATACATTTAAGGACATGACGTATGAGCAGTGGCACAAGGAGATTTTGACAAGCGCGCACAGCATGTCTTACTTGCCAGCCGCCTCCCTTGCTCGCGGGAATGAAATATCCACTAACACCGAATACGTTCCGAAGGAGGTCGTCGTCTATGAACAATCGCTTCCCCTTCGTTCGCAATCCGATGTCCTCGGTAATTTTATCGTTCTGATCGATGTCGACCAAATCAAACAAATGTTAAAGCAGTTGGAAACAGCTAGCGACAGCGCGATTTATATCATTGACCATACAGGAAAAACAATTATGAGCACGAGCGATATACCATTTTCGCCCGACCTTCTCAATCGCATTGAAACCAATAGCAGTCCATTCGATTACCGGATCGCTGGCGTCAATCAAATGGTATCGGTTACTTCCTCGCAAAAGGCGGGCTGGAAGTATGTGTCGGTAACGCCGAATAACGTGTTTATGCAGCAGGTCAATCAAATTCAAACATGGTCTTTAGGGCTTTTCGTTATATGCTTGATAGCTGGCCTACTAGCCGTCTACGCAGGGGTATACCGCAATTACAAGCCGCTTCAGAAGACCGTGAACGCGATTATGCGCGGGAAGGACATGATCGGGCGACCTGCCTCCAACGAATACGAGTTTATCCAACAGACGTTCGAAGGCTCGATTCACGAAGAGAAAAACTTGCGCAACATGCTAGCCCAACAAATCCCGTTAATTCGAACCAACTATTTATCCCGCCTCATACGCGGTTATATGGACGTGGACGTTTCCCCAGAAAACGAAGAAACACTTCGGTTCATGGATCTATCGTTCGTAAGCGATCGGTTTGCCATACTCCTTGTCAAGATCGAAGACATAGATGATTTCAGCGAAGAACAATCCGAACAGGGCTGGGCACATGCAAGGTTTATCGTATCGAATATAGGTGTCGATCTCATTCAACTAAACCATAATGGGTATTCGGTTGAGCTCGATCGCGATCGTCTTGCCTTTCTCATCAACCTAGAGGAACGGCGAGGGGAACGCGCTGCTGTCGATATACGAGAATTCGCAGAATCGCTTAACAGCATGATCTCACAAAGATTCAAAATCAACATTACTGTCGCCGCTGGAGAGATCCATCAGGGGCCTAAGGCGATTCGCGACTCATACCCAGAAGCGCTATCAGCACTTGAATATAGACTCATTAAGGGGAAAAACGCAGTCATCCACTTCCAAGATATCATAGATGCCACACATCACTATTATTACCCGCTTGAAATCGAAATACAGCTTATCAATTTCGTTCGGAGCGGCGATTCCGATAATGTGGAAAAGCTGCTCTCTACGATATATTCAATGAATTTTGATTCTAACCACATCACGCCGGAGCTTGGTAAGTGCTTGTTCTTCAATGTAATGAGCACATTTTTGAAAATTGTGAACGCCACAAATACGAACCCGGAAGAAGTGCTTGGTGCGAATTTCGATCCGATCAAAGCGGTTTTCAGCTATCCGACGGCGGATGGCATGTACCTGAAAACGAAGGATTTGTACGCAACGCTCACCCGTTTGTTTAAAGTCGAACGGTCCGATCACAGCACGCAATTACTGCAGGATATCGTCCATTTCGTGGATCAAAATCTCGATGATCAGAACATGGGGCTAGCGCTTGTCGCCGACCGGCTCAAGATGACACCACCATATATTTCTACTTTCTTCAAAAAAAATCAGGGGCAAAACCTGTTAGATTACATCACACGCAAACGGATCGAAAAAGCGAAGATGTTGATGGAGAACAAGGAGCTGACGAACGCACAAATTGCGCAAATGGTCGGTTATAATAACGACGTCGTGTTCATACGTGCTTTCAAAAAGCAGGAAGGTATTCCACCTGGAAAATACCGCGAGGCGATGAGGCCGGACAAAGCCGGATCTGACCAAGGATAAAACGACTCCGTCGTCCTTCTGGGACGAGCGCGTTTGTCAAGGTAGATGCGAAGCAAAAGTATAAAACTTATACTTTCTTATCTACACATAAAGGGCAGCCTCTAAGGCTGCCTTTATTTTCTCAAGTGGAATGTAACACATAGTCAGGATATCCGTGCTCCTTGAAGGAAACAGAGCAACAAGTTGTACACTGACGTTTTTTAATATCTCACTGATTTGTTTTCTACTAGCCCGCATTTCTTACGAAAATACAATGCAAATGAAAAGAAGAAAGTATCCTTTCTTGCGTGCAGAAGCTACACTCGGAACAAGAAGGCGGGACAATAACAGCGATCCCGTTTCAATAGCAAATGCATTCACTCACTATGAAAAGGGAGGCGTTTTCATTGAAGAAAAAAATGAAACATGTAAGTTCCGTCATGCTGATTTCTTTACTCGCGGCTTCAGTTGCCGCATGCAGCAGTAACGGCGGAGGCGAGACGTCGTCATCACCGCAGCCTGGCAAAGAAACACAGTCGCCGAAGCTGACCAATCTGACGTATTGGGTAGCGAACCACTCCAATGCCGCTTCACAGATGAAGACATACGCAGAAATGGAAATGTATAAGGAACTCGAAAAAATATCAGGTGTAAAGGTTGAATTCCAGCATCCTCCGCTCGATGCCCAACAGGCAAAAGAACAGTTCAATCTAATGCTCGCCTCCAACCAACTACCTGACGTTATTGAAACGGGCTGGACGGGGTATCCGGGTGGACCAGAAAAAGCGATTCAAGATAACAAAATCATTAAGCTGAACGATTTGATCGACAAATACGCGCCGAACCTAAAAAAACTGTTTACAGATCATCCGGACTGGAAAAAGCAAATCATGACGGACGATGGCAGTATCTACTCGTTCCCGTTCCTGCGAGGCGGTGACAAGGTCAGAGTATTCTTCGGCCCAGGCGTACGTCAGGATTGGCTGGAGAAACTGGGTTTGAAAATGCCAACAACGATAGACGAATGGTACAGCGTGTTGAAGGCGTTTAAAGAGAAAGATCCGAACGGCAACGGCAAAGCGGACGAAATCCCGATTTACCTCGATAAAGCGATATTCGCCACCGACGCTCCGTTCCTAGGCGCATGGGGTACCAATTACGGTTTCTACCAAGATAGCGGCAAAGTGAAGTACGGCCCAATCCAACCTGAGTTCAAAGATTTCCTTGCAACGATGAACAAATGGTATAAGGAGGGTCTGCTTGACAAAGACTTCGCAGCCCCGAACGATAAATTGTACGACAATAAAATGACGACAAACCTACTGGGAGCATCCGTGTTCTATAACGGCGGAGGCATCGGCAAATACGCCAACCTGATGAAGGACAAGGACCCGAACTTCAAGTTAGTCGCCGCTCCTTATCCGCTATTGAAAGCTGGGGATAAACCAATTTGGGGCCAGAAAGATTTTGTTTCGAACGGCATTGGTGCTGCTATCACGACGAGTAACAAAAATCCGATTGAAACGGTCAAATGGCTTGATTATGCTTACGGCGAAAAAGGCGATCTGCTATTTAACTATGGCAAAGAAGGCGTCAGCTACAAAATGGAGAACGGCAAAGCCGTATTCCTCCCGGAAGTACTCAACCCGCCGAGCGGAGTCAGCCTTGCGCAATCGTTTGGGAAGCATAACCGATCGACGTGGAGCGCACCGTTCGTGCTTAGCGATAATTTTCAATTGCAGTATCTCGCGCTCCCTCAGCAGAAAGATGCGCTTGCCATCTGGTCGAAACCGACGGCTGAACGCAAAATGCCGCTCGTGACGCCGACGAAAGATGAAAGCAGCAAGTATGCTTCCGTCATGACGGATGTCGAGACGTATCGCGACGAAATGCTGCTCAAGTTCATTATGGGCGTGGAGCCGATCGAAAACTTCGACAAATACGTTAAGAAGATTCAAAGCATGGGCATCGAGGAGGCCACCAAAATTCAGCAGGCGGCGCTCGAACGATTCAATAAACGCAGTTAAATGAATCGAAGAATCGGACTGGGAGATGATCGGATTCATCTCCCAGATTTTTATATCGAAACCATGCAGAAAGGCAGGGAGAAACGATGGCGCAAAGCTCTGGAAACGTACAGGCAGGCACTGTAACCAAAATCTATCGCGATCCGACATTACTTCAAGTCATTCGCTCAGATCTTAAGCGGCATTGGGCCATTTATGTGATGGCCCTTCCTGTTATCGCTTATTACCTCCTATTTCATTACGGGCCGATGTACGGTTTACAAATCGCATTCAAAGACTTTTCAACAGTAAAAGGCATCTGGGGAAGTCCATGGGTCGGCTTCAGGCATTTTGAAAGCTTTTTTAACGGAATTTATTTCTGGCGGTTAATTAAGAACACCGTTTTAATCAACGTATATGAACTGATATTTGGCTTTCCGGCGGCTATTGTATTAGCGTTGCTGCTAAATGAGATTCGTAATAGCATGTTCAAACGTGTTGTGCAGACAATCTCGTATTTACCTCACTTCATTTCAATCGTCGTCGTGGCTGGGATGATGGTCGACTTTTTAGGCCGTACTGGTCTCGTTAACCAAATCATAGCCTCTTTCGGAATCGAACCGATCGACTTTTTGAAAGAAGCGAGCTGGTTCCGTTTCCTGTTCGTTTCATCCGGTATTTGGCAAGGAATCGGTTGGGGCTCCATCATCTATTTGGCGGCGATGGCCACCATCGACCCAACCCTCTATGAGGCCGCCCGCATGGATGGCGCGAACCGTTGGAAGCAAACGCTGCATATCACAATTCCCGGTATTATGCCCACGATCGTTATTTTGTTCATTTTGAATATGGGTAACATGCTCTCGGTTGGCAGTGAAAAAGTACTCCTTCTGTACAATCCGCTCACTTACGAGACAGGGGATGTCATCTCAACCTACGTATATCGTAAAGGGGTTCTGGAGGCAAGCTACAGCTTTACGGCAGCAGTGGGGCTTTTTAACTCCGTTGTAAGCTTCATTCTGATTGTGTCCGCCAACAGCATCAGCAAGCGGCTCACCGAGAATAAACTTTGGTAGTCAGAAGGGAGATTCGTCGATGAAACCTACAACAGGTGAACGATCGTTTGGATATTTGAATGCACTCCTTATGATCGGCCTTTGCATAGTCACTTTGTACCCATTCTTATACGTTCTGTTTGCTTCGTTTAGCAATGCAACGTCTTTCCTGCAGCATCGCGGACTGATGTTCAGCCCGGCCGGCTTCGATCTCGGCGCTTACAAAGCTGTGTTCAATAACCCAATGATTGTAAAAGGGTACCAGAATACGTTGCTCTATGTGGTGCTTGGTACCGCTATTAACCTCGTCATGACGGCGATCGGCGCCTACGTATTGTCCAGGCCTAATTTATATTTCAAAAATATCATCATGTTTTTCATCGTCATAACGATGGTATTTCACGGCGGCTTGATTCCGACTTACCTGCTTGTGAACGACCTCGGGATGATGAACACGATGTGGGCTCTTCTCATTCCCGGTGCGATCAATACGTTCAACATGATCATCATGCGTACCTCTTTTCAAGGCATTCCTGTTAGTTTGGAAGAATCAGCAAGAATGGACGGCGCTAGCGATTGGAAGATTTTGTTCCTCATTATCATCCCGCTTTCGATGCCTGTTATTGCTGTCATGATTTTGTGGTACGCGGTAGGACATTGGAATTCCTATTTCAGTGCGCTAGTCTATTTGCGGAGCCGCGAAGATTACCCGCTACAGCTCGTACTCCGTGAAATATTAATTGCCAACAATACCGATTCGATGATGACGGGTGCCGCCAACGATGACAAATACGCAATTGGAGAAACGATTAAATATGCGACGATTATTATCTCGACGTTACCCATCATTTGCCTATATCCGTTCCTGCAAAAGTATTTCGTCAAAGGCGTCATGATTGGGGCGATTAAGGAGTAACAGTTGGCAGTCAGGACTGCAGCAAGTACTAATAATTCTGCTGGATAGACCGGAAAGGGGGATGTTAATACGTAAATTCGGCTCCTCACCTGTAGGATATTCATAAACAGGAATTATCCCTTAATTTGGAATTTCCAGCTATTCAATTGCCACAATTTATGTTATTATTTATTTACGTAATTACGTAAATAAATAATTTAGATGAGGTGATCCTTTTGACCGCAACACGGGATTATGGCACCGAGCTAGATACCTTGCAGGCGCAGATGAATGATCTTCAGCAGCTTGTCAGGCAATTGATTCCTAAACAAGATGAGAATAATAAAATGTTTACTGAGAAAAAGAACTCAGCAGCAGCAGCTGGTCTCGGGAGTATCTTTTACTCCGGGCAATACCGGGGAGATCTGGCTAGTTATCGGTGGGAGCCACAAGAAAAGCACGTCAGTCAGTTAATCCAATTGGACGGCGATAAAACAGCCAAAATCTTGGGAGCTCTTGCACATAAGCAGCGACTGGATATTTTAAGAGCCGTCCTACAAGAACCGCTTACCGGCCCCGATCTAGTGGAACGTCTGAACATGGGGACAACGGGCCAGCTTTACCATCACATCAAAGCATTAGTAGGAGCAGACCTTCTCATCCAAGAAGAGAGAGGCGGCAAGTATACCATTCCAGGTCCCCGTGCACTTCCACTTTTATTACTGCTGGCGGCGGCTTCCGACCTTATGGATACTAGTGACTATTTAGCTATGACAGAGGCTAGAACGAATGCGCATTCTTATTTGGGTGGAGCCCAAGAAGAGTATGATCCACACTTACTGCTGTGGGCTGTTGTTGAGAATTGCATTTTGGAGCATCTGCATGGCACCTGCAGCGAGGTTAGCCTCTTTTTGCATGCGGATGGCAGCATCACAGTTGCAGATAATGGCCGGAGCATCCCCGTTCAAGCACTTCCGGGCAGTGAACACCCACGTGTTCAGACTGTTCTTACGGACATGAGCCGCCTTAGTGCTAGTGCTAATTTCCTAGCACCAGGCAGTGAAAAAGGCATCAGCATGCCCGTCGTCAACGCGCTGTCGCTCAAGCTCTCGGTTGAGATCAGGCGTGACGGCCGAGTGTTCCAACAGCATTATAAGCATGGGATTCCGCAAAGCGAGCTCCAAACCGTAGGTGTTACCAAGGAAACCGGAACGAGTGTTACCTTCCTGCCAGACCGCGATATTTTCAGCAAATCATTTGAACTAAGCATGCTTGAGAAACAAGCCGAGGATTTTGCCCTTTTGTATCCGAAGCTGAATATTCATGTGTGGAGTGATCTCGCTTAAATAACCTCAACCCCGACACCCAGTTCTCGCCAACGATCAAAAAAGTCTGGACATGTTTTCGAAACACAGCCCGGATCCGCAATCCTGACGCCATCTACCCTTGCACCAATCAGCGAAAGCGCCATCGCCATTCGATGGTCGTCGTGGGGGTCGAGCAGCGCGGGTTGCGGCTCCCCTGGGTACACCGTTAACCCATCCGCATGTTCCTCCACCTGAATGCCCAGCTTCCCAAGTTCCTCACACATCGCCGCAATGCGGTCGCACTCGTGGTGCCTGATATGCGCAGCATCCGTCAGTGTAATGGGACCATCCGCGAAGGGGGCCAGCGCAGCTAATGTAAGCGTCTGGTCCGACCAACGCTGCATACTCACCGTGAAGCCGCCTTTAATACGGTTTGTACCCCGAACTTCAATGTAATGTTCACCACGCGTTACCGAACAGCCCATTTTCTCCAAAACAGACAATAGCTCTATATCCGGTTGTCTTGTCTGCGCGGAAATTCCCTCAATGCGTACACGTCCATTCGTCAGCGCAGCGAGTGCCCAGAAGTAACCGCAAGTGGATACATCGGGTTCCAGCATGAATGTACGAGCTTCATATACACTCGGCTGAATCGTAATCGCTTGCCCATCCTCATGAACCTCAGGCCTTACACCGAACGCCCACATCATATCCAATGTCATCTCGACGTAGTCCCGCTGCACAATTTGATCAGCAATTCGAATGGTAAGAGTATCTTTGGCATAAGGAGCTGCGAGCAGCAATCCACTAATAAACTGGCTGGAAACCGCTCCGGACACTGTTACTTCTCCTCCGTTAAGACCGTCCGCATGCAGCGTTAGCGGCACACATCCAAGATTGCCCTTATATCGGATATCCGCCCCCAAAGTGGATAGTGCATCCAACAAAGGTGCAAGAGGTCTTTCAGCCATCCGTTTACTGCCATCAATTGCCCACTCACCATGACCAACGGCAAGCGCCCCGGGCAAAAAGCGTGCAACCGTACCAGCGGCTCCCACGTACAAATCTGCTTTCGTGACAGGCCAATGCCCTTCATTTCCTTGGATTATAACTGTATCCCCATCCATCTCGATTTCAGTTCCCAGCTCTCTGAGCACATTCATACACCAATAGGAATCATCACTTTGTAAAATACCCTGCAGCCGTGTAGTCCCCTTCGCAAGTGCAGCAATAAGAAGTGCGCGATTAGTGAAGCTTTTGCTCCCCGGTATCGTGATAGTCGCATCTACCGCTCCATGAAGCGGCGACAGCCGTACCTCCTGTCCTTCCAGATGCTGTGACCACGGAGATCTAGCTCTCCGATCTGGTTCGTGCTTAGTTGTTTCCTGCATATCATCCACCCTCTCCAATTGTGCGTATCTTGTAAGCCAATTATAATGGGAGGTACAGACATAGATGAAATTACCAAATAAGCACCTTCCCATAAAGGAGCTCTATATCATGATCCATTTAGAATGGTACCGAATATTCCTACATGCCGCCAAAGCGGGCAATTTAACCAAAGCAGCCGAGGAGCTTTACATTACCCAACCATCCGTCAGCTATGCAATTAAACAAATGGAACAGGCTTTATCCATGAAGCTTTTTCATCGAAAATCCAAGGGTGTGGAGCTAACAACAGAGGGGAAGCAATTACTGCTTTATGTGGAGCAATCTTTTGCGCTTTTGGAGGCTGGGGAGAAAAAAATGTCCGCACTCAAGCACCTCACTGGAGGCGAACTTCGTGTCGGAGCGAGTGATTCGTTATTCAAGCACTTCTTATTCCCTTATTTGGATACCTTTCATAAACAATATCACGATGTCCGCATCCGGCTTTCTCACGGCAAAACATCAGAAATTACAGCTCGAGTCAAGGAAGGCAGCATCGATTTCGGACTTATTCATTTGCCAATTGCCGATGATCCTCATCTCGATATCCAAGCGATTATGACCCTCCAAGACTGCTTCGTGGGTGGTGAAGCCTACCGTGATCGAGATGACCACTCACTTTCCGCGCAGGATATCAGCCAATTCCCATTGCTGCTTCTATCTCCCGGCAGCAGCACAAGGCGCTTCATTGAGCAATGGTTTGCTGCCCAGGATGTCACAATCGAAGCCGACATCGAGCTCGGCAGCATTGATCTGCTTATCGAATTCGCAAAACTCGGCTTCGGCGTTGCTTTCGTCCCTCGGTCTTATGTCGTCAAAGAATTGGCTGAAGGTACATTGCATGAGCTGAAGCCTGCCAAAGCCATTCCAGCCCGCAGCATCGGAATCACGACCCGTCGAGATATGACGTCGTCTGTTGCGGCGGCTAAATTTCTTGAAATGCTTTCGTCTTGAAACTACCAACACTTACACGGAGATTTCAGAAGACACGTACACCCTATACTACATGAAACGCTTCTCTATTTTTTTGCTAATCATAAGTGAGATTACAATAAATAAAGCCACATAAATCAACTCATATGGATTCTCAATGAATCGCTTAGGATCGTGTCCGATGAAGCTAACCGACAGCACCATGACCGCTTTTCCCGCCGCAACCGCAACCAAAAAAGATCGAAACCTCATGCCGACCAGCCCGGCAGCCATATTAATCACAACGAAAGGTCCTATCGGAAAAAGACTGAGTATAAACACATAGTTGAAGGCCTGGCGGCGCGCCCAGAGGAGACTTTTTTGGACCTTGGGCTTTTGTGCCCAGCGCTCTAGATAGGGATGGCCCGCTACTTTTTTGACAATCGCAAAAGTCACCAAGCACCCACACACAATACCTATCCAAGAGTAAAGAAAACCGAGCCATAGCCCATATACAGCTGCATTTACACTAATAATGACAAGTGTCGGAAGCGGCGGAATGAACGATTTCATGAAAGGTAGAAGAAGACCGGGCAAGGGTCCGAGTGATCGATACTTGTCCAGGATCATCGCCAAATTTTCTTCGGTGAGGTAGGACAAGAGTTCTGTTATTCCCATATGTATGCACACCTACTCGCTTAACAATTAGTTGGAGATTAGGATAGACTTTCGAAATAACTAAAAAAAAGAACCTCCATAGGCATAATAGCACATGGAGGTTCTTGGTTGCTTATTTTTAAGTGGAAATCACTAAGTTGACACATGAGGGATTCGTCCCGCCAAGCGTATTCCCTTCTACAAACGCCTTCGTCGGCTCTACCTTTGCCTCC
>NZ_WHOC01000118.1:0-515 GCF_013141785.1 Paenibacillus germinis | reverse complement strand
TTCCCTAAATCAATTTTTATCCATCGCAACCCGTTATTTGGATAACTATCGCTAAATTGGTTAGTGTCTTTATCTCCGTTGGTTATTTTAACCAAATTATTAAAATTTGCCGAAGCACTTGGAACGATCCCAAAGGCTACATTATTTTCATCCGGTGGCGATGGATTGATCCCATCTCTCACACCAGCCTTAATGGCTTTCATTTGATTTAGCTGATCAGGACTCAACGAACCGTTTTTAAAAATGGCGGCATCCATTGATACTACACCTTGGTTTTGATTAACAGACTTTATGTAATCAACCATATACATGTCGGTATAGCTTTTGTTCGCTCCTGCCCAACCGGTACCCAAATGAGAAAGTGTATGCCATTGTAATCCGTCTAACCATCTACTTGTGGGAACGGCTCCGAAGGATGTTACTTCTCCAGCAGTATAATCCTCGAAATCGCCGGCCTGAGGATTTTTCTTAATGGAAACGCCTGGGTTAAAAGAAATTATTGCATTTGGATTTCC
>NZ_WHOC01000117.1:0-515 GCF_013141785.1 Paenibacillus germinis | reverse complement strand
TTCCCTAAATCAATTTTTATCCATCGCAACCCGTTATTTGGATAACTATCGCTAAATTGGTTAGTGTCTTTATCTCCGTTGGTTATTTTAACCAAATTATTAAAATTCGCCGAAGCACTAGGAACGATCCCAAAGGCTACATTATTTTCATCCGGTGGCGATGGATTGATCCCATCTCTCACACCTGCCTTAATGGCTTTCATTTGATTTAGCTGATCAGGACTCAATGAACCGTTTTTAAAAATAGCGGCATCCATTGATACTACACCTTGGTTTTGATTAACAGACTTTATGTAATCAACCATATACATGTCGGTATAGCTTTTGTTTGCTCCTGCCCAACCGGTACCCAAATGAGAAAGTGTATGCCATTGTAATCCGTCTAACCATCTACTTGTGGGAACAGCTCCGAAGGATGTTACTTCTCCAGCAGTATAATCCTCGAAATCGCCGGCCTGAGGATTTTTCTTAATGGAAACACCTGGGTTAAAAGAAATTATTGCTTTTGGATTTCC
>NZ_WHOC01000116.1:0-25371 GCF_013141785.1 Paenibacillus germinis | reverse complement strand
ATGTTTTTCATCGTTAAAGTAGTTGATTACGGGTGGCGATCGAGTATCGAGCAACTTTATAATGTTTTAAAATGTTAAATCCGAAGGAGTATTTTATATACATAACTCTATAAATTTATTTATAATATTGGAAACTTACTTGAGGAGGAGATCGCTAGAAATGAACGAGAAAACAGACTTTTATCTCGCCATCGATACGGTGGCATCAAACACGTGGCCAGCCGAGTCATCCACTTCCATTGACAATTGGCTCCTGCGGGCCTCCCGAGGTGTCACTAAACGTGCAAACAGTGTGCTTGCCATTGGCGAATATCCAAACGATCCTTATTGGCTTACGAAAATAGAGCAATCCTATCAAGAACTTGGTTTACCCGCAATTTTTCATATTAGCGACGCTTCCCCTGAAGGTCTGGATGAATTTCTTCAAACAAAAGGATATGCGATTGATACGCCATGTCTGATGATGACTGCAACCAGTCGGCAAGTTTCCGACAACGCAAACAGAAAGATGATGCAAAAGAAGTCGTCCATTCAAATGGAATGGGCAGAAGCAGCGGATACGGAGTGGCTTGACGCTTTCCTCATGCTTGAACAGTTTCCCGAAGAGCGCAGAGGTTTCTATAGCGGACTGTTTGAACGAATGCCTTCTCCGAAAGGGTTCCTCAAGCTGAAACTGAATGACCAAATCATCGCGCTAGGTACTGCTATTGTAGAGGACGAATGGGCAGGTTTTGTAAACGTCGTTATCCATGAAGGCCTTCGAGGCCAAGGACTTGGGTACGTCCTCATGCACGCACTGACGGAATGGAGTTTGGAGCATGGTGCAACCAAACAATATTTACAGGTTGTTACTTCCAATATATCCGCGGTAACTTTGTATGAAAAGCTTGGTTACCAAGCCAGATATGGCTATCATTACCGAATTAAGTATGATTTGCAGCCCCTTGTATCATCCTAACTAAGAATTTGTCTAGGATGAAAGGAGTAATACACATGGCAACAGCAACAGAAAAGAAACCAGCATTCCCGCCCCAGCATCAGAACCAGCAGCCAGGCATTGAGTCGCAGATGAATCCTCCTCCTGTCTTTGAGCAGTCTGGGTATAAAGTAGCCGGCAAGCTTAAGGATAAAGTCGCCCTGATTACAGGAGGCGATAGCGGAATTGGCCGCGCGGTCGCAATTGCATATGCCAAAGAGGGTGCTGATGTTGTTTTGGTATATTTGAACGAACATACGGATGCGGAGGAGACACAGCGTCACGTGGAAAAGGCAGGACGTAAATGTCTGCATGTCGCGGGAGACATTGGCGATGAGAATTTCTGCAAGCAAATTATTGAGCAAACTATCGGGAAGTTCGGCAAACTCGATATCTTAGTGAACAATGCTGCAGAACAGCATCCTCAGCCCAGCATCGAGAATATTACTTCGGAGCAGTTGGAGCGGACGTTTCGAACCAATATCTTTTCTTTCTTTTATTTGACCAAGGCTGCACTACCCCACCTGAAATCCGGAAGCGCAATTATCAACACAGCTTCTATTACCGCTTATCACGGTCATGAGCAGCTGCTCGATTATTCTGCTACGAAAGGGGCCATTGTCACCTTCACGCGCTCCCTATCTCTTCAACTGAACGCAAAAGGCATACGTGTGAATGGTGTAGCTCCAGGCCCGATCTGGACGCCCCTCATTCCTTCTACGTTCACCGCAGAGGAAGTTGCCACGTTCGGCTCGACTACACCTATGAAACGTGCTGGTCAGCCAGGTGAACTCGCTGCCAGCTATGTTTTCCTCGCAAGTGAGGATTCATCCTACATGGCTGGTCAAATCTTACATGTGAACGGTGGAGCCATCGTAAACGGATAACCAAGGAACAATTAAAAAAAGCATGACCAGCAAGTGGGAAAATCCCGCTTACAGGTCATGCTTCTTTGTTATCTCATATGCCTGCAATCAACAACAGCTTTGTCCAATACCACTTGGTATAAGCTAACGTTTCTCTCGCTTCATGGTAAGGCATGAAAAGGACCTCTGACTTCGTTGATGAAATGAGAGGCTGCTTCAAGCCGATCGTTTCTGCAATATCGAGTGAACGAGAACCATGAAATTGATGGGTCATAATAATCGAACTTACAAGACCCTGCTCGTCCATAATTTGCTTGCTGTAAAGCAAATTCTCATAGGTACTTGTCGCCCGTGGTTCTAACAAAATGCTTTTGGCAGGAAGCCCTTTTTTAACCAAATAATTACGCATTCCCTCTGCCTCCGTTAGCTTGGAGCCGTTATGATCCAGACCTCCGGAGACGATCAGTTGTTTGAACCGACCCTCTTTATAAAGATCAACAGCCAAATCTAGACGTTCCTGGAGACCAGGGCTCGGGATATCTTGGCGTAAGGAAGCACCAAGAACGATACCCACGTCAACTTGCTTAGGCAGTGTTTGGTCAGGAGCGATTTGAACCTTCCACTGGATATAGACGATCCAAGCGACAAGCAAGAGGAAAACGGTAACCACGATTCGGAACACTCTCACAAGCATTCGGTTAAATGTAGATTTTTGCCCAATTCGCCGGCGTTTTTTCGGTGTTGGAGTGAAGGCTCGTTGTTTCTTATTCATGTTTGGCTGTACAGTCATCCTTGCTACTCCTTATCCAAAAATGCACTAACTTGACGAAACAACGTGCCTGCATCCTCACTCAGACATATCAAATGATTTGATCTGGAATGCCAATGGAGCTCGCGCTGTCCTTTTAGCTTACTATAGATGTATCGCGCACTTTGCGGATGAATAACTTGATCTTTTTCAGACTGAGCGATGAGGGTTGGTATGCTTACCTGACTTAGTTCTGGTTTCAAATGGCGTACAAGTCGTGTAAACTGCCAGGTAGCTCGCAGCGGCGTGGTTTTCGCTTTAATAAAGCTGATTTTCCTTTGATATTTCCACTCATCTCGAATGACATCTAGCATCCTTCTAGGGCTGACATAAATGACTGCCGTGTTCAAAAGAATCAGTCTACGAACCGGATATCGTACGGATAAATAAGCGGCCAGCAGACCTCCCATCGAGAAGCCTACCATATCAAATGATCCATACTGGATCGTCATTCTCTCTGCATGCATTTCAGCTTCGCGTACCCAATCTTCCCAATGTCCTTCTTTTAATTGATGACTGGATTCTCCGTTCCATGGAAGTCGCGGAACCTCACATAGCTGCCCGCGTTCACGTAAATGCCGTGCTAACGGCTCAACCTCATAAGGTCCACCGGTGAATCCATGGAACAATAAACATGGTTGTTTCACGCGGTTTTCTCTCCTATCCATCCTTCACTTTTTAGAATATGATATTCTATTTTTCTTTAATGACGATTGCGTTAATCGTGACTTTTTCTTTTGGCTTGCTTGGCGAGGACTCGCCACCCATCTCAACAGGTGTTTCAGCGATTTTAGATATTGTTGCCATACCTTCGGCCGTTACTTTGCCGAAAATCGAATAGTCAGGTTTTTTATTGAGATTCGCACAATCTTCTCCTGAACAAATAAAAAACTGACTGCCATTCGTATTGGGACCGGAATTCGCCATTGCGACAATGCCGGGTTCATATGTATGCGATGTTTTCAGCTCATCCGCAAACTTGTAGCCGGGACCGCCTCTGCCTGTCCCAAGCGGATCTCCTGTTTGAATCATGAACGTTTTGATAATGCGGTGAAACGTCACATTGTTATAAAAGCCTTCTTTGGATAAGAACACAAAATTATTAACCGTCTTCGGAGCTTCCTTAGCGAAAAGATCTATGGTAAACGTTCCCTTGGACGTTGTTACTTCAGCTTGATACGTTTTGTTCGGATCGATCGTCATATCTGGCGCTTTGCTCCATTGCTTAGGAGCTGCAGTTGGCGATGCCGCAGGAGATGCTGCTGAAGAAGCAGCAGGTACCGTTGCGCCGCTCTTAGACGTTGCTGTGCCGCCAGCAGACTCAGTAGGTTTGTTGCCGCAGGCCGATGCGATTAAAGTTAACGCGATCAAAGTGAGCGGTAATAGTTTAGCTGGTTTAAGCATGTTGAAATGCAAATTCATTGAAAGTTCCTCCGTTAATGGTATGTAGGTTTAGTGTGGGACCCGCGGAATGCGGGTCTGCTGTTCCCTCATAAAGCTGTTTTTCATCGTTAAAAAGGATTATAGGCTAGACCTATGGACTTTAAGGATGAAATTCATCCCTAACTAGCATGTTCATCTCTACTTAAGATCAAACCGTGTTACATAAGGTTGTTTGAGACTGTCGATTGATTCATTATGTCTCTCAACAAAACTCCAAAATCCGATTTTAGAGTCATTCAGCTTTCGTTAGGGCAAGTGGGCTATAGTGGTTACCAATGATGTATTTTATACAACAATTTGCACGCTTAAAGGCTATTTTGCAACTTGAAGTTGCAGTTTGTACAACATTTTTAACCCAGTTGTTGCGAAATGGCTTTTATAGGACCAAAGTGTTGTACATTATGCAACAACTATTGGAAAAAGGCGAGATTTAGGTAGCAATTGTTGCACTTTCTACAACATCATTCATCCGCGAACATGGATTCATTCATCTAGCAACCTCAATTGAGCATAGTTGAAGATTGAACGAACCCGATCTAAGACACCTCAATGCAGAGCAAGATTAGATGAATGAATCGACGATCTCTGTTTTTCATCGTTTCAGCATCAAAATATGAGCCCTTGCCTATTTAAGCATGAAAATCATCGCTAACGACCTTTGTGCTTCGGACCAATTTGGTCCAATAGATCTCCGGTCAAGCAACAAGTTACTATAACTTCGGCACAATAATCTGTCCACCGTCTTGCTTGCCATCCTTCGGTTTTTCCCCGGAACCATCAACCGGCTTGTTAGCCGGTGATGGTGTAGGAGTAGGACTAGGACTGATGCTGGAACTTGGTGTCGGACTAGCGCCAGGCTTAATGGTGCTTCCGGGCGATGGCGTAGGCTTCGTACCCGGTGAGAGCGTTGGCTCTAGAGGATCCTTCCCAGGTGATGTAGACGGTGAGACCGTTGGTGAAGGTGACGGCTTGGTACCGTCAGGTAGTGTTCCATCCTTCGGTAATTCTACCGAAACTACATTCGATTTGGCACCTTGAATATTAGAGTCCAAATTAATCGGTACAACATAATATTGATACGTTTCTCCACTGTTCGCGGAGGAATCGTCAATACCAGCTGTTGGCGTTTGGATCAGCATCTTCGGCTCTGCTTCACTTGCTCCTTTTCGGAATATTTGATAAGCGATCTTTTCACCCAAAGATGTCCATGTTAATTTAACCATCTTCGTTTCAGGTGCATACACAGCAGCTAAATCCGTAATTCCTTTTGGCGGTTCAGTTAGATTAGGCACACTATCAGGCTTCACGAAGTTCGTCACAGGTCGGCCTTCTAGCGACTTCGACATAACTTCTTTAAAAATAGCCGACGGGCTTCCGCTGCCGATTGTGACATAGTGCTTCGCATCTACTTTATCGAAGCCTTCCCAAACGGCTGCTGTCCACTCCGGTGTATAACCGACAAACCAAACATCACGATCATATTGTTCAATTCCCTTGATATCCAGTCCAGTTGTACCCGTTTTGCCGGCTACAGGACGATTGAATTTCGCTTTGGTCCCCGTACCGCCTGGTTCTACAACACCCTGAAGCAATAGCGTCATATAGTAAGCTGTTTTAGGTTGAATAACCTGTTTCTTCTCTGGCTTGTAAGCAGCGATTTCTTTGCCTTGCACATCCGTAATGCGTAAAATAGCATGCGTTTTATTTTGCAAACCTTGATTAGCGAAAGCTGTGTACGCCGTCGCCATTTGCAATGGAGAAACGCCATCCGTAAGTCCGCCCAACGCAATGGACAAGTTTTGATCCTTTTGTTTGTTGAGGGGAGTCCCGATCTTATTCGCAAATTCAATCGCTTTAGACACTTTAATTTGATCTAATAGCCAAACAGGAGCCAAATTATAGGACTTTTTGACTGCCTCAAACATCGTTACTTGGCCATGCGTCACACGGTCATAGTTACGGGGCGAATATGTCCCATTACCGAAAGTCGTCTGCGAATCATCGATAATAGAATACGGCGTATAATTCCCGCTCTCAAGTGCAGGACCATAAGCCGCTATCGGCTTGAACGAAGATCCTGGCTGTCTTTTGGAATACACGCGACTGAATCCTCTTTGTTGGTAATCCCGTCCGCCTATTAGCCCCATCACACCGCCTGTTTTGTTATCCAAAATAACCATGGCACTCTGAATCTTTTGACCGTCAGAAGCGTCCTTCTGGAAAAAGCTTGGATTCGCATAAGTCTGCTCCATCACTTCTTGCGCTTTCTGATTCATTGTCGTATAGATGCGGTAGCCTTTAGTCAGCAATTCATCTTCTTCGATGCCATACATACTTTCTGCTTCATCTACAACATAATCCAAGAAAGTCGCGTAATCTTTCTTGCTTTGACTAGCCGCTGCTGGCGGAACGTAATCCACAGCTGCTGCTTTCGCACGCTCAGCCTCTGTAATATAGCCTTGATCGGTCATCAGCTTAAGAACTACAGCACGGCGTTCCTTTGATAAGTCCGGATGCTGCAATGGCGAATATCTCGATGGCGCTTTTGGCAAAGCAGCCAGCGTTGCCATTTCCCATACCTCTAATTCATTCAGGTTGGATTTACCGAAATACACCTTGGCTGCCGCTTTAATGCCATAAGCGTTACTGCCGAAGAAAATACGATTTAAATATTTTTCAAGAATTTCATCCTTACTAAATCGTTCATCCAAAGCAAAAGCGATCGACATTTCCGTCCCTTTACGAAAAGCTGTTTTCTCGGAACTAAGAAATACATTTTTAGCAAGCTGCTGGGTAATTGTACTTCCACCCTCTACAGCGCTCATATGAATAATATCTTTGACAAGCGCACGTCCAATGGATCTTAAATCAACGCCTGCATGCTCGTTAAACCGACGATCTTCCGTTGCAATAAAAGCTTGCTTTAATCGCTCCGGAACATCTTTGATGTTCACACTTTCTCGATTTTCACCTTTATAGATTTTACCAATTTCCTTTGCAGGCTTATCTTTCCCTTCTTCTTGCGCATAAATGAGCGTCGATTCACTTGCCGTATCAATCTTATCAATGTTGCTATCGAGAATCTTAAAGCCGTTCATAATAACGACGATATAAATGCCCATTGCACAGATAATAGCCAGAATGGCAGCAATAATCGAACCCATAATAAATTGACGAACATTAAATCCCTTTTTCTTCGAACCTTTGTTGCTTCCTTGTGGTTTCGTCTTTGTATTCGCAGTTGTTTGCTTATTCGTAGGTTTCTCCAAATCCATCGACTCCCTCGTTGTTCATTTCTCTATAGTAGTAACCAACAAAAGAACAACCTTAAACAAGGTTGCTCCCACAAGTATCTATTCGGTTAGACGATTAAGTCCATAAAAAAGTTGCAAAACAAAACGTACGAGTACGGATTATTCCGAAGCTTCAGCAGCAGCCATTAAAGAAACAGCTCGTTGCGGCGTGAAGGTAGAGATGGCATGTTTGTAAACCATTTGTTGACGGCCTTCACTGTCAATGATGATCGTGAAGTTGTCAAAAGCGCGAATTAGTCCTCTGATTTGAAACCCATTAGTTAAATATACGGTAACGGGAATGCTTTCTTTACGCAGTTGATTAAGAAAATTGTCCTGGATATTAATGGATCTGTTCATCAGTGGTCCCCCTTAATGGAATGAAACTATCGCCAGAAGGCGCTATTTTCTATTGGTGTATTTGTTAATTATATTCAATTTTATGTACAAACTTTCCTGCTAGTATATCATTAATAATTTGGAAATGGGCAGAAAAATTTGCTGATTCCGTCACATCCACCCAATGAATGTCTTTCATATGCCGAAACCATGACAATTGGCGCTTGGCAAATCGGCGCGTATCCCGTTTGAGCAGCGTTATCGCTTCCTCTAAACTCAATTCATCTTCCAGATAGCTGACGATTTCTTTATAACCGAGTGCTTGCATGGAAATCGCCTGCTTTGGACAGCCTGCGGCTAGAATCGATTGAACTTCCTTGATTAGCCCCTCCTGCATCATCGCGTCGATACGTTCCTCAATACGCTTGTACAGCAGTGCCCGATCCATCGTCAATCCAATGATACATAGTTCGTAGGGAGACTCTTTTTTCTGGGACGCCAAATGGGTTGTCATCGTTTCACCAGAGATATAATAAATCTCAAGAGCTCGTATTACACGTCTACGATCATTGGCATGAAGTCGATTAGCGCTCTCAGGATCAATATCACGCAGCTTCTGATGCAGCGCCTCGTCCCCATGCTCAGTGGCAAACGCTTCCTGCTCTTGGCGGAACGCTTCATCCATACTGACTTCCGTGAATTGATAATCGTAACACACAGACTCGATATAAAGGCCTGTACCTCCAACAATAAATGGAAGCTTCCCACGTGAATGAATGTCCAGAATCAAAGCCTTTACACGCTCTTGAAACTCCGCCGCCGAAAAGGGATAGGAAGGATCATGAATATCAATCAAATGATGCGGGACAAGCTCCTGCTCAGCTTCACTTGCTTTGGCTGTTCCAATATCCATACCTCGATACACCTGCATGGAATCTCCGGAAATAATTTCGCAGCCAAACTTCTGAGCAATTTCTAAACTTAGCTTGGTCTTACCAACTGCCGTGGGACCTAGTAGCACGAGTAATTTCGGCTTGGCTGATGGGGCTAACACAGTCGAATCACTCCATACGTTGTTTTGGTCGTCGATCGCAATACATGCTCGAACCCGAGCCGGGCAAATTCTTTACTGTCTCTGTTTTCTTTGAGCACAATGCTCTTGCGTGCAACTCTTTTAGCCTCTTCGATAGATGCCATACTGACAGCTTCATCGTTCGCATTGCGTCTAAGATGAGAGATCGCTTGAGATTCCTCAATCGGACTGCGAAACATCGGATCAAAATAGACAACATCTACGCTTTGAGGTGCCAGTTGCTGCAAATACGCGAGGTGATGTGTCTTTCTAACTGTGATACGCCTCATAGCCTCGTTAAGCTCGGGAATTTCCGATTCATAAACGGCTAAGCCTTCTTGAATCAACATAGCTGGAATCTTTTCGCTTTCGAGTGCCGTGACGCTTCCCTCTGGACCAACTGCAAAGGAGAACACAATAGAATCCGACGCTAATCCTGCTGTACAATCCACAATATGATCACCAATTCCTGTACCGGAAGCCTCAATTAACAAATCGGTCTCGCCTCGCTGCATACGTTTGACACGAACAAGGGCCATACTTGGATGAAAAAAGTACGCAGGTTGGTCATCTCCATAGTACCTGATCTCATCTCTGGTCACAAGCAAAAGGGAATCATCCTTATAATTATTCCTAAGATGTTCCAAAGAATACTTCCTTCGGGGCACGACTCGGCCGCCATATGCAGCAGCCAGTCGCACTGCTTTGTCCAATAAATCACTGGACGGACTATACGAAGTTGTCACTAACACGGGTTTACATCACTCTCTTAAACATTTTTTCCAGTTCATAAGTCGTAAAGCTGACGACAATCGGCCGTCCGTGCGGGCATGTGTAGGGATTACGGCAGCCTGATAGTCTGTCGATCAACGTTTCCATCTCAAGAACGCTTAATCCTTGATTCGCTTTGATCGATGCTTTGCAAGAGCACATAATAGCCGCCTTTTCTCTTAGTTTGGCGATGTCTACAGCCTTTCTCTCGCTGAGGACCCATTCACACATTTCTTCGACGATCCCCTTCTCTTCTCCTGAAGGAAACCAGTGTGGATGCGCACGGACCAGAAACGTATTCCCTCCGAAGGCCTCCATATACACACCGGCCTGCTCAAAAAGCGACAGCTTCTCGGCAATAATGCCTGCTTCAGACGGTGTAAATTCTAATGTAATAGGAACGAGTAATTCTTGGCTTGCCTCAGCAGGATTGCCAAAACGTTCGTAATAATATTCATAATTAATTCGTTCATGCGCAGCATGCTGATCAATCAGGAACAGGCCTTCTTCGTTTTGGGCGACCAAATAAGTGCCATGCATTTGACCGATCGGGTCCAATCTTGGAAAAGCAGGAAGCATGGGTGACTCGCCTTCCTGTTTCGAAGGCAGTAGGTCCATGAACGCTTCGTTTGTCCGGCGCTGCTGCTGAATGGACGTACTTCTGGGATTACTTCCAGCAGGGGACGTGTAGCTGTTGTTTGATGGTGATGTCGGACGGCTCGAATATGAAGCTCCGGAAGCTCCAGAAACTGTGGAAGCTGTGGAAGCTGTGGAGCTTCTCTGCGGCTCTACGATAGGTGGCCGGGATGTTGGCACCGATTCTGGTCGATACGTTGTACCGACCTCCTTCACTTGCGGCAAAACCATGCTATCTGAATCCACAGATACACGCTGTATCGAAGAATCAGGAAGCGGTGTAGGTATCGCAGATGAAGCTTCCGGAGTAGATTCGCTTGATCCAGTTGCTGGCTCAACCGTTCTTGTAAGGTCCAGCTGTTCCTGCACGTATGCGCCCTTAGGTGCTGCTGGCTTTATCCCTTGCGGGATTAGCACCTGTCTTCCAAATAGCCGCTTGACTTCGGCTTCGATTAACGCGGTTAGCTCCGCTTCTTTACTGAAGCGGACCTCAAGCTTAGATGGATGCACATTCACATCCACTAAGGCAGGATCCATCCCGATGTGCAGAACGGCCACGGGATAGCGGTTGATCGGCAGCAGGGTATGATATCCCTGCAGCAGCGCTTGATTCAGCGCGAAATTGCGCACATAACGACCATTCACAATGGTCGAGATGCCGCCACGGTTCGCGCGGGTCATTTCGGGCTTCGCCACGAAGCCCGTGATCGTATAATCCAAGCTTTCCACTTGGAGAGGAAGCATTTGCTTGCCGACTGCCGTGCCGTAAATGCCGGCGATGACCTGTAGCAAATCTCCGTTGCCCAACGTTTGAAGCAGGAGATTGCTATTATGTTTCAATGAGAAGGCGATACCAGGGTGAGCCAGCGCTAATCTGTACAAATAATCAGAGATATGGCCAAGCTCAGTTTGAATCGTTTTCATATATTTTAATCGTGCCGGTGTGTTATAAAATAATTCCCTCACTGACACTTCAGTCCCTCGTGAAGCAGCCGTTTCTTCGACACTGCGAATCGTGCCGCCTTCAATGGAGATTTTCCGCCCCAGTCCATCATTCGTAGAGCTAGTGACACACTCTAACCTGGACACGGAAGCTATACTCGGCAAAGCCTCGCCACGGAAACCTAATGTTCGTATAGAGAATAAGTCTTTACTTGTCACGATTTTACTTGTGGCATGACGCTGAAAAGCTAATTCGCAATCTTCCAAAGCCATACCAGAGCCGTTATCGGACACCCGAATCAGCTGAAGACCGCCCTCTTCAATCGTCACATCAATCCGAGTACTGCCGGCATCCACCGAGTTCTCGACGAGTTCTTTCACCACAGAAGAAGGTCGTTCAACTACTTCCCCTGCGGCGATTTGGTTCGCAATATGTTCACTTAAGAGCTGGATTTTGCCCATAATTCTTAGTTCCCCTTTACAGCACGGATGGAAACATTCTCTCCTTGATCCTTCACTTGCAGCTGTGGAAAATAATCATCGAAAAGATCAACATTGACGTAGCTAGTCCCATTTTCAATGATTAGCTTGTCTGTCTGGGCAGGGATGGCATGCGTTCCTTTACTATCGGAAATATCGACCGTGCGTGTCGCTTCGTTCCATGTAATCGTAGCTCCAACAAGTGCAGCTAAGCCGCGTGTTGATGCATATAATTTCCCATTTTCACGGAAATTACCGAATCCACTTCCTATTTCCACGCCGTTATAAGTTACTCTGTGCTTGGAAATCTCGACATTAATATCTGTGATCCCCACTGTCTGTAATGCGGTAATCAATTGAGCAGAAGCCCCGTCCACTTTGATGTCCGGTGTGATCCCGACTTTGTTCACTTTACGCTTATTCGGTGTCAAATACTCTTCAACCGTTACTTTCAGCGCACTGTCTTTATCCAATTGATAAAGCTGTTGTACGCTGCCCTTGCCATACGTTTGCATACCGATCACTTTGGCAACATTGTAGTCCTGCAGAGCGCCTGACAGCACTTCCGAAGCGCTTGCGCTATTTTCATTGGCTAAAATGTAAACAGGAATAGACAATTCCGTTCCGCCCGTGATCAACACTGGATCATCCACACCATTGCGGTCTCTTGTATGAATCAGAACGCCTTCTTTGACAAAATGCTTGGCAATGTTCTGAGCCGTATCCACAAGACCTCCTGGATTATTACGAACATCTAGAATCAAAGATTTCAAACCTTTTGCCTGCAGATCCGTAAGCTGTTTACCAAAATCCTCATCCGCATCGCTTGAGAAATCCGTTATTTGAATGTAACCTACACCATTCGTGAAGCTCTTGCTATACACTTCAGGTACATTGATCCCTTTACGTGTAATCTCGACGGTTAATTCTTTGTCACCGCGTTGAACGGTAACTTTAACTTTCGTCCCCGCTACGCCAACGATTTTGTTTCTGACTTCATCAATAGAAGTCGTAGAAGCAGGAGCGCCATCCACGGCACGGACATAGTCATCGCGCTGCAAACCCGCTGATTCGGCTGATGAACCTGCAAAAACCTCAGATAAAAACACACCTTTGTCATCAATCCCGATTCGAGCGCCCATACCAACATAATTATTTTCTAAAGAGCTGGAGAACTGACCGTACTCTTCTTGGCTGAAAAAGACAGTATATGGATCTTTCAGACCTTCTACCATTTGCTTAATGCTTTGATTAGCTAACGCTTCTTCCGTTACACCACTCACATGCAGCTTGCCAATGATTTCTCTGACTTGCTGTGTTTGTAAATCTTCTTGTGCCAACGCATTCAAGGGCAGAACCGTCATAAGAGCCGACGCCAGTGCTAGGGTAACCTTCATTGTTCTCATTCTTGGTTGTTTCATGTGCGTCTCTCCTCGAATATATAATTACGGAAACAAGCTTATTGCAGCTTTTGCTTCCATTCGTATACTAAATTGAGCGCCTGCAGAGGCGTCATATTGATTAAATCGATCCCTTTCAGCTGGTCGAGCACCAGCTGAGACTTGCTGTCCGGCTGCTTCTTCTTGACAGCCGTATTTGCTGTGCTGTCCTCCGCGAAGAGGGACAGCTGCTGTATAGGAGCTGCCGCCGGCGGGACGGCAGCCGTCGTTGCGGCGATTTGCGAAGCGCCCGCCGCCCGCTCTTCAAACCCATTCAGCAGCTCATAGGAGCGCTGAATGATGGCATTGGGCAGCCCAGCGATTTCGGCACAGTAGATGCCGTAACTCGTACTCGCTGCCCCGGGGATGAGCTTGCGCAGGAAGGTCACCTGCCTGCCGCTTTCTTTCACGGCCATGCAGTGATTGCGCAGATGCCCGAGGCTTTCTTCCAGATGCGCAAGCTCGTGGAAATGCGTCGAAACGAGCGTCTTGCAGCCGATCCGGTCATGCAGGAACTCGATGACCGCTTGCGCAATCGCCATCCCTTCCCCGGTCGAGGTGCCGCGGCCAAGCTCATCGATGATGACGAGGCTCTTGCTCGTCGCCTTCTCGGTCATCACTTGGATATCCATCATCTCGACCATGAACGTACTTTGACCGCCGATCAAATCATCGGCAGCGCCGATCCGCGTGAAGATACGGTCAGTGACCGGAATGCGCGCAGATCTGGCAGGTACGAAACAGCCGATCTGCGCCATTAGGCAGATCACGGCAACCTGCCGCATATAGGTACTCTTACCGGCCATGTTCGGTCCGGTAATAAGCAGAATGCGGCCCTTATCTAGCAGCAGACTCGTTTCGTTCGCGATGAACGAGCCGTCTTGAATGACCGCCTCCACCACAGGGTGGCGGCCTTCTTCAATCTCGAGATCGAAGCCTTCGCCGATCTCCGGCTTGCGGTAGTGATGCGCCGCGCTGACCGTGGCCAGCGACTGATAAACGTCGGCGGTAGCGATCACTTCCGCCAGCTTCTGTAATCTGGAGATATGCTGGGAGATCCGGTCGCGAAGCTCCGTGAACAGCTCATACTCTAGATCGACCATTTTATCCTGCGCTTCCAGAATGAGCGCTTCTTTCTCTTTGAGCTCCGGCGTTACGTAACGCTCGGCATTCGCAAGCGTCTGCTTGCGTTCATAGCGGCCTTCCTGCAGCGCGGACATGTTCGCTTTGGTGACCTCAATAAAGTAACCGAATACTTTGTTGTAGCCGATTTTGAGCGACTTGATGCCCGTCGCCTCCCGCTCCTGACGCTCGAGCTCTGCGATCCACTGCTTTCCGTTCTTACTTGCTTCCCGGAGTTGATCTAAGTATGGCTGGTAGCCTTCGCGGATCATGCCGCCATCCCGAATGGATACAGGTGGCTCGTCCTCAATGGCGCTAGCAATCCACGACATAACATCTTCACAGGCATCCATATTTTCGACGAGTTTGCGAAGCGTTTCGGAACCGGAAGCTGCACAGACTTCTTGAAGAAGCGGAACCTGCTGCAAGGAGTGCTTGAGTGCGATCATATCGCGAGCATTGGCATTCCCGTAGGAAATACGAGCAACTAAACGCTCCAAATCGTAGACTTCCTTCAACGCTTGCTTCACATCTTCTCTAATAATGAGCTGATTGTAGAGCAGATTGACAGCTTCCAGACGCTCTTCGATGCGTGATACGCTCATAAGCGGCTTTTCGATCCATCGGCGCAGCATCCGGGCTCCCATCGCTGTTACTGTTTTGTCGAGCAGCCAAAGCAAAGAACCTTTTTTCGCGCGTTCACGTACTGTTTCTACAAGTTCAAGATTTCTTCGAGTAAAAGGATCCATTGTCATGAATTGATCGGGCTCATATACCCGGATATGCTTTACATGGGTCAATGCTCGTTTTTGGGTTTCTTTTAAATAAGCAAGCAGCAAGGCAACGCCTTGACGGTTCAAAGAGGATAGACCTGGCAGTGCGGCATCCTCAGCAAAATGCTCATCCAGCAGTTTTTCATCCACTTGCGTCCATTCCGTTAGCACCGTACTTCGTCCCCAAGTGAGGCCTGTTTCCCGAATTGTCGTTAATAAGCCATTATCCGTAATAATCTCCGAAGGGTTGTATACATTAAGTTCATCAACGACGAGTTCCCATGAGTTAGAAAGCCGTGTTGTATATAACTCCCCCGTTGAAATATCGCATGCCGTAAAAGCATAACCATGTTCCTGACTCACTAGGGAAACGATGTAATTGTTGCTCGATTCGCCTAGCAGCTTGCTATCCATAACGGTCCCCGGCGTAACGATGCGAACAATCTCACGTCGCACCACACCTTTGGCTTCAGCAGGGTCCTCAACTTGCTCGCATATGGCGACTTTATACCCTTTCTCGATTAACCGAGACATGTAATTGTCCGCCGCGTGATGAGGGACACCACACATAGGGATTTTCTCGTCGCCGCCGCCTTCTCTACCTGTTAACGTAATCTCCAACTCTCGTGAAGCATTGATCGCATCATCAAAAAACATTTCATAGAAATCACCCAGACGAAAAAACAAAAAAGC
The DNA here is from genome assembly GCF_013141785.1 of Paenibacillus germinis. Taxonomy (NCBI): domain Bacteria; kingdom Bacillati; phylum Bacillota; class Bacilli; order Caryophanales; family Paenibacillaceae; genus Paenibacillus; species Paenibacillus germinis. Next base: position 9,718 of record NZ_WHOC01000116.1, on the reverse strand, counting down.
ATCCGGGACTTGCGCCTTTACGGCCAAGTATTGCTGAATCATCGGCGTATATTGGGCCACCTTGCGTTCCTCCAACCAATCACTATATTCATTGTCAAAAATCTATGAAACTACCAAACTTCATTTTCATATGTGTGCAAAAAAGAATGTCAGAGACTTTAATCGCCTAACCTTCTTATGAGAAAAGCGTCAAGCTTAGATCCTGATGATTTCTCTAATAGGGCTGAGGATATCTCTGAGTTTTGAATATTTAAGTATGTTTGTTCTGATTTGGTTAAGAGCCCCTAAAGACTGCTATCCATCCACTTTCAGCGCTTTTAGGAAAAATAGAAGCTTCTAAAGACTCTTATCTGATCAGATACGCTTCATTTTCCGATGATTTCTCGAAATAAGAGCCTCTAAAGACTGCTATCCATCCACTTTCAGCGCTTTTAGGCAAAATAGAAGCTTAAGGAGGCTCTTATCCAACTGTAAATGCAGCATCAAAATGTGAATCCCGATGCACAGATTAAAACCATTTCAAATCTCTTATAGATACACTATTATAACATGATTTGTTCTTCAAAAGCTTCTTTACGATGGTAGGGTGCAATTTTCCAAGCTTTGCGAAAATCAGCTCTTTCGTTCCACGGCTCCATAGACATGATTCTTTCTCGGAGACGTTCCAAACCGGCAGCGAATAGGTCATAGCCCTTCAGCTGCTCAAGATCCTGCCAAAGCTTCGCAACCGTGGCTTGAAGCCGCTGCTTATCCCCACGATAGTAGGCTGCTTGAATATCCGGTTCCTGCAAGGGCTGCCGAGGCAGCAGCCAATAGTTGTCAGCAATGAGCGAGGATAGCGCGAACACACCGCGCGTGATATCGGGCGACTGCAACCAGCTCGGCAGGGTGCGGTACTCGAAGCCCCCATGCGACTTCTTGCGGAAGTCGCCAAGGAAGCCGTACCGAGGGCGGCGCTCTCTCGTCGTGTCGCCCTCGATCAAGATCAAGGGCAGCGCGAGGTAGTTATCGAGCGCGCGCAGCAAATGCCCATTCAGCCAGCAGCGGCTGAAGTGGATATGTCCGCCGAGGGGGTAGCCCCCCACCGGCATGCCGCCCGAGAGCCACGAGAGGCTCTCGTCGTCGATCTTCCGCGCGGCGAGCTGCATCGTAGATCGCAGGTTCCTCGCCAGCTCGCGCGGGTCTGTGCTTGGCTGTGGGCGCAGCTCCGCCAGCGGCAAGATCAAGCGATGCCCGCTGAGCACTACGGCATCGCAGCCGACTTCGCCGTCCCGCGTCAGGAAGCGGTCGGCGAAGACGACCTTGCCCTGCGGGCTGAGCAGCAGGAACTCCGGGTCGCTGCCGAGCATCGCCCGCTCCTTGCGCCGCAGCTCCTTCGCGATGGCGATCTCATAGCGATCGATCGCCTGCGCGAACAATTGCGCCAGCTTCACGTTCAGCTTAGGAACGGGATCCACATCCAATACCAAGGTGTGCCCGCTAGGCAATACACCTATAGTGACAAGGCCATAGTCTAGACCGAGCGCATAGACAGCTTTTACAGACTCACGGCTAGCCCTACGGACATGAAAATTCGCACGATCTGGTGTAATTTCTATGTAGGCCGAACTGGCATTTAATTGTCTTTGATTATAGAGAGCTTTCTCCGACAATAGAAGCGTCTCCTTTTTCTCATAAACAACCAATGTCTGTAGATGAAATACAGCTACTTTATATTTATGTGTAAATGCCAAACGCTCTTCCTTGGTACTTCGGTCATTAAGCCAAGCTACAGTCTTGATGCCGTGCAAATGAAGCAGTTCTTCCCGCTTCGAACGCATCTGTGCCCTAAGAATCGCCCTGATGGGCTGCAGCGCCTGCTTCTCCGGCCACTCATCATGAGCAGCTCCCCAATGAATGACGACCTGGCCTCGCCAATCGACAGGCAGCCTTGATCCACTGGGTATGCGAATGAGATTCGCCAGCTCCAGCGCCTCTTTTTCCTGTGCGTGCAGTAAGAATGTTTCCATCCATTTTGCCCCTTCTCCGTTCTCATTCCAGCCTCACAGTCCCTATATCTGAACGAACAGCCCATTTATTGAAATAAAACAAAAAAGAGGGCAAATGCCCTCTGCCGAACCTCTTTCACCCGCATACACTGGCGTATAAGATTCCTTAATCCAATTCGTCCTCAAGCAAATCGGCGTCGAGATCCTCGAAATCTCCATCGCCGTTGTCATCGAAATCTACATGCTTGTCGTCGAAGTCATTGGGGCCGTAGGGGCTAACAATGACGAAGACTTTCGTTTCAGCGACCAACTCAACTTGGAACTCCCGTTCCACCCGAATGACTACGCTGTCGCCGCTAGAAGAAACACTTGCTTCCACACAGTTCGGCTCTTGCGTTGCGACAGCAGATACTTCAGCAGTTGTTGGCCTATGTTTTTTGTCCAGATAACTTAGCCCAACAATTTCTACATAAGAAACGGTTTCTTTTGCTACATCTGTTTTGGTGTTACGATCGTAAGAATACCAGATGTTGATATCATAAGTACCAACTACCTCTACGCCATCTCCGGATTGGATCGCCTCGAATTGGTTATTAATAATCCAAGCGCCCAATATACTGGTCGGAGAAAAGGGCGGAGTCACGGTATGACTTACATGCGAAAATTTGCGACCTTTACCGCAGACAGCTTTTGTAATGATCTCTCTGCTTTGCAAATCTTTATCTAATGACATCCTTTCAACCTCCTCCATACAATCATTCATTACAAGTGTATGCAGGACAGCAGTCTAGAGTGACAATTATTTTATATTATTTTTACGATATAAAAATACTCATATCTTTAAGAGTCAACCCGCCTCTGGTCGCTGTTTTTTTTGCTTTTTGGCTATAGATAAATATTGCATAAGCTCCCTGTTAAGCTGTAAAATGGCCGATCGCACCTCGAATTCTTCTCGGCTTTCCGGCAAAGGCAGCTGTTTATAACGAGCATCCAGAACTTGCAATTCTTTCTCAGCAGCACCAGTATAGTAGTCTTCCTTGACGGATTGACTAATATCTTCAAGAATCGCTGCCACCCACTCCCCCTGCGGCAAAGTTTGATACACTTGGGCAACCAGATCAATCATCCGGTGGATTGACTCCAACTGCTCACCCCTCATAAAAAAATAGACCTGCAAGTAGGGATCTCCTCCGAAAATGAGTGTATTCTCCATCGTACGTTTAGCCAGCCCTGCCCCTTGATCAATCTCTTCACTGACTTCCAAAAGCTCCTTGCCATCCCACACAACTGTATTGTCTCTCAAATGCTTAGCCATGTTTACGAAAATATCCGAGAATAGCGCCTCGATTCTTTGCTTATGCCCCTCAATCGCTTTATCCGTCTTTGGCATATAGGCGATATTGATGAGTGTCGCTGTACCCAATCCAATAAGCAGAAGATACATTTCATTCAGAACCGCCATCCATCCGGCAGATTCATAGGCGAAGAGATGCAGCATGACAACTGCCCCGGTCACCGCACCCTCTGTAATCCGCAACCTATGCAGGACGGGAAACACGACGAGGATGAATATACTGACAACCCACACATGGAATCCCAATACCATAAAAAGAAGAGAGCCTGTGAGAAGCGCGAGCATGGAAGCTAATATCCGATGCAATGCGCTTTGAATCCCTTTTTTCTTCGTTACTTCTATACCTAGAATAGCAAGAAGTCCCGCTGCCGCAGGCGTTTTTATCCCGAATACGTGCGCTAGATACATCGCTATCACGACCGCTAGCGCTGTTTTGAGCACACGAAAGCCCATAGCTTTTTCACCTCGTTGTTGGTTTTAACTATGGGCTCATTATTTCATTTTGGGCAAAATGTGGCAAGTCTTATCTATGCTTTGTCATTCTTTTTTCCAAATTGGACACAATTTGATACATAACTGTAGCCACAATCGCAATGACGAACAATGTAGAGATAACCAGCGTAAAATTAAACACTTGAAAACCGTATATAATCAAATAACCAAGACCCATTTGCGATACGAGAAATTCGCCTACGATCACACCGATCCACGCCAGACCTACATTCACTTTCAAAGTCGAGACGATGGCGGGGAATGAAGCGGGTAGAATAGCTTTTAAGAACACTTTTCGCTGATTACCCCCAAATAAAGTGACAACTTTCACATAATTGTTATCCACCTCTTTGAAGCTCCCGTACACGACTAGGGTTGTGATTATAACTGTTATTGAAAGTGTAGTTGCAATAATCGAAAGCAAGCCTGGACCTAGACCTACGATAAATAACGGTCCAAGCGCTACTTTAGGCATACTATTCAGCACGACAATATAAGGATCAAGCACGCGGGAGAGAAACGGCGACCACCAAATCACAACAGCTAACGCCGTACCGAACAAAGTGCCTAACACAAAGCCGATAATGGTTTCAACGACCGTTACGCCCACATGCGGAAGGAGGCTGCCATCAAGGAGTTTATCCCAGAGCAGCTTAAAAACTTTCGTTGGATAACTAAAAAGCAGCACATCGATCCACTTTAAACGGGCCGCCATTTCCCAGCAAGAAAAAAACAACAGCAGGATGGCTAGTTGAACAAGCCTTACATAGTTCGTTTTCTTTTTCCTTGCAGCCAAAAATTGCTGATGAACTTGCTGTGTAAGCGTATCGTCCGCATTTTCGTTGAGACGCGCCTGCTGCTGACCATCACTCATGATGCACGCCCCCAAACTCCTGCCAAATCAATCGAAAGAGTACATGGAAATCGGGCAGTTCCCGCGCTGCGAAAGGCACAGAAGACCGAATTTCCTGCGGAATTATAAATTCTTTGCGAATTCGTCCCGGATTAGGATCCAGCACAATAATACGATCACTCATCGCTATGGCCTCAGAGATATCATGTGTCACGAGGAGAGCAGTCTTCTTCTTCGCACGAAGAGTCTCTACAACCAAATCCTCCAATTGAAGCTTGGTCTGATAATCGAGCGCGGAGAACGGTTCATCCAGCAGAAGCAGTTCAGGCTCTGTGGCTAATGTTCGTACTAACGCGACTCGCTGGCGCATCCCCCCGGATAGCTGAGCGGGATAATAATCTTTGAAGCCGAGCAGCCCCATTTCATCCAATAAATGAAGCACACCCTGTTTCTTCTCTTTGGTTAAAGCTTCTGTAATTTCTAAGCCCATACAAGCATTATCTTCGATCGTCCGCCATGGGAATAAATAATCCTGCTGAAGCATATATCCCACCCTTGTCGATGGACCGTTCACGATCCCTCCCGCAACAGTCACAGTACCCACTGTCGGACGAATGAGCCCGGCAATGATCGACAAGAGAGTTGTCTTCCCACAGCCACTTGGACCGATTAGACTAACGAATTCACCCCGCTGGATAGCAAAATCAATCTGCTCTACAGCAAGTGTAGCTCGTTCCTCGGTCACATAAACTTGCGTCACGTCTTTTACAGTCACAGCTGTATCCATGTTCGTACTCCCCTCTTGTTCGATTCATCGACATGCCTAATGCTGATTACTACGGTTTTACGTTCGATTTCGCTTTCTCTGCAAAGGTATTGTTCACTAGCTTTTTCCAAGCTACCTTTTCTTTCAACTCACCCGCAGAAGTCATCACATCTAGCAAATTGTTCCATTCTTGTTCATCAACAATGCCATCCGTCGCGAATGATCCTTGATCCTTATAGCGCTTGACAACACTTTTTACAATTTCTACATCGATATCTTTAAAATAAGGCAGAACCGCATTCGTGATTTCATCCACACTTTTCGCGGCAACCCAAAGCTGCGCACGTTGTACCGCATTAGTAAACTTCTGCACTGTACTTGCGTTTGATTTTATGAAGCTTTGTTTGGTCATAAATACCGTGTAAGGCAGGTGTCCGCTTTCCACACCGAAGGAAGCCAAAACGAAGCCTTTGCCTTCTTTCTCAATAATGGAAGCTTGCGGTTCGAAGAGCTGTACATATTCCCCTGTTCCCGACGCATACGCGGATGCGATATTAGCAAACTCGATATTTTGAATGAGCTGGAGATCTTTTTGCGGGTTGATGTTGTGCTTTTTCAATGTGAATTCGCCTGCCATCTGAGGCATACCGCCTTTTCGTTGGCCGAGGAAAACAGAGCCTTTGAGCGAGTTCCAGTCGAACTTATCCACTTTCTTCCGAGCGACTAGGAATGTACCATCCGTTTGTGTTAGTTGAGCAAAATTAATAACCGGATCATCCGAGCCTTGTTGAGATACGTAGATCGAAGTTTCCGATCCAACTAAAGCTACATCAATAGCGTTTGACAGTAAGGCTGTCATCGTCTTGTCGCCACCTGGCGTGGTGGTCAATTCAACATCAAGCCCTTCATCCTTGAAAAAACCTTGCGATAAAGCCACATACTGCGGTGCATAAAAGATTGATCGCGTGACCTCACCAATACGAACCTTTGTTGTTTCTTGGCTTTTCGTACCGCACGCCGAAACGATTACACTGAGCAGTAGGACGGCGGATAATGTGAATCCCCATCTTTTCCGATTGTTCATAGACGCCCCTCCGATAAAAGTAGTACTGTATCCTATGCAGGAGCCCAGAGGTCGGTTAATATTGTTTTTGTAATTACACACTATATGCATTGGCTGCATCAAAATTATGTGCGAACGTGCTTGGGAGAGCATAACCTGCAAATTGTGTTTTAAAGCAAATGATGTTCGACCCATATAAAAAAACAGCACCCTAAGGCAATATTCCTGCCTCAAGATGCTGCTTTGATTAATTTAAATACCGTAAACCGTTTGGTACTTTTCTTCCAAGTATTGTACCAGATAGTCGGGATTCAACTCTTCCCCCGTCACTTCGCGAATGATTTCATTCGGCGTCAAAAGCTTGCCGTGCTGGTACACTTTATCCGTTAACCATTCCTTGATCGGAACTAGATTACCTTCTGCAATTAAGCTATCGAAATTCGGAAGCTCTTTGCGAAGGGTATGCGTGAATTGCGCCGCGTACATGTTACCGAGTGCATAGGATGGGAAATAACCAAATGCGCCACCAGACCAGTGCACATCCTGCAGTACACCCTCGCCGTCATTCGCTGGAACCACGCCCAAATACTCTTCATATTTGGCATTCCAAGCTTTAGGCAGATCAGCTACGGCAATTGTACCGTTAAATAACCCTTTTTCCAGCTCATAGCGAATCATAATATGTAAGTTGTAAGTCAATTCATCGGCTTCAATACGGATTAATGAAGGCTCAATATGGTTTATGGCGCGATAGAAGGAATCCACGTCCACATCATCAATTTGCCCGCTAAACGTCGTTTGCAGCTCGCCATAGTAGCGATCCCAGAACTGTTTACTGCGGCCGATCACATTTTCCCAGAAACGGGACTGTGACTCGTGGATCCCCATCGATGTGCCTGTGCACAGATTCGTGCCAACTAAGTCTTTGGAAATGTTTTGCTCATACAGTGCATGTCCACCCTCATGAATCGTTCCGAACAAAGCAGATGTGATGTCATTCGGCAAATAGCGTGTTGTGATCCGAACATCACCTGGGTTCAGCGCCGTCGCGAAAGGATGAACCGTTTCATCGAGTCGGCCCGCTTCAAAGTCATACTGCATTTGCTTCAAAATGGAAAGAGAGAATTTCTTCTGCTTGCTAATTTCAAATTGTTGATCTAAAAAAGATCGATTAGGCTGATTGGCTGAAGCTTGAATACGCTGAAGTAAGGGAACCGCTTTTTCACGCAGCGCACCGAATACTTCATCTAATTTCTCAACGGTCATTCCCGGTTCATACATGTCCAACAAGGTGTTGTATTTATTGCCTTCATAGCCCCACAGCTCGATAAATTCTTGAGTAGTAGCTACGATTTTCTCCAAATAAGGCTGGAACGAAGCCCAATCGGAGTTATGCTTTGCATCTTCCCATGCGGATTCTGCTTGCGAGGTAAGGACGACATAGGCCTGATATTTCTCGGCCGGTATTTTTTTACTGCGATCATATTCTTTTTTGCATTCTACGACCATTTTTTTGGAAATGGCATCAAGCTTTTCTAGTTCAGAAGGCTGCATGAAGAAGTCCAAATAACTTCCCATCTCATCGGATGTAGACATACGGAAAACTTCGGTCGATAGCTCTCCGACGACTTCAGAACGAGTTTCAATTCCTTTTTTTGGAGCGCCGGTACGCATATCCCAATAAATTAAGGCGATGGCCTCCTCGTACTGCTTCATTTTGCGAACATAGGCCTTGAAAGATTCCAGCTTTGCTGGGGCTGCTTGCACACTCATGCTCTAATCTCCTCCCAAAAGTTTCTTATTTTATCATACTTCGTCCCCTACTCAGAATCAAATTTATGCTGGGGTATGATAGAATAATGACAAGCTTAGGCCAGAAAACTAACTGTGCAAACATTTGAAGGAGATGACTTTTATGAAAATCACGTTTACCGATACAGCAATTCATAGATTAACACCATTTACTTCTGACCAGAATGAAGCTATCTTAAAGCTAGTTTTTGATACAGAAGACTGCGGCTGCTCCGTGAACGGAGTGCCTACTCTTTGGCTAGTTTCCCATGCTAATCATGATGATCTTACCGCTGAAACCGAGACCTTCAAGCTCATTTATAAAGCCAAGGATGAGATCTTTTTTGAAGACAACATGAAAATCGACTACCATGAAGGAAATAAATCCTATATACTTAAGAGTAATAATCAAATCTATAACGCGGGTATGAGCTTAGTCGACAAAAGATAAAGCTGCAAAGAATATAGACAAGCAGCACAACAACTTACCTGGAGGGAAACCATGAATTTAATTAGTGAAATCTTGAACTATAATAAGGAATTCGTAGAAACGAAGCAGTATCAAGAGTTTCTGACCACGAAATTTCCAGATAAACGGATGGTAGTTCTTACCTGTATGGACACGCGGCTGGTCGAGCTGCTGCCCAAAGCCATGAATCTTCAAAATGGTGACGCCAAAATCATTAAGAATGCCGGAGCGATTGTCTCTCATCCTTTCGGAAGTGTTATGCGGAGTATTATCGTCGCTGTTTACCAGTTAGAAGCGGATGAAATATTCGTTATCGGACATTACGATTGCGGTATGACGGGATTAAACTCTGAGAGTGTGATTGCGAAAGCAAAAAACAGAGGTATCTCCGACGATGTCATTGAGACACTTGGTCATTCAGGCATCGACTTGTCTCGTTGGTTAACCGGCTTTAATCATGTGCGCGAAGGCATTGAGAAAAGCGTTAACATCATTCGAAATCACCCCTTGCTTCCAAAAAACTTACCTGTCCACGGCCTCATTATGGATCCCGAATCAGGTCGACTCGATTTGGTGGAAGCCGGTTATGAGTCAGACGGCTCCGTATCTTAAAAAATGGAATGAGCTAGCCCCAAAAATCCAAATAAAGAAGCCTTTCAACCCACTGTGAATGTGGAGTTGAGGGGCTTCTTTTTCTATGGTTTGTACACTCGAAGTGGATTGTCATTAAATGACTATCACACCGCTGTTCTCGCTCAAGTTAAGCTCGGTTTTCGAGCTTAACTTCCTTCACCACACGCCGAAAGCTCGGTTTCGGAGCTTATTCACCTTCGCTACCCTTGCTCTCCCTCTTGAAAGCTCCGAAATCAGCCTTTCAGCCTTCAATTGCCTTTCTCACCGCGACTCTCGCTCATCTTAAGCTCAGTTTTCGCGCTTATTTCC
>NZ_WHOC01000018.1:0-15273 GCF_013141785.1 Paenibacillus germinis | reverse complement strand
CGAGCCTCCGAGACAGCCTTTTCTGCCTTCTCAGGATTCACATGCTACTTTACTTAGAGTATCTGAAAAGTGCATTTTTGACCTCTCACTTCTTTAGCATCATTCCCACACTTTAGTTATGAATTTCATCGCCTCAGCAGATATTACGGAGGTTCCGGACGCATCCTCCGATTTTAAGCGTGTTTTCTCACTATCAAGTCACTTCCACGCGCTCCCCGCACTTTAGTGATGAATACATCCGTTTCCGCGGCGCCCAATAAATAAGGGGTAAGCTTCGCTTACCCCAAACCCAAAACATTTAAATTCGTATCTATTAAAACAAGGGTACGTTAAATAAGCAATGAAAGTTCGGATTGCAGTGTAAGTGGATCAACGATTCGTTATCTCTTCCTTTTTGCCTCCGGTTCGTACGAATTTCATTCAATAACACACTCCGGTTAATTATCGTTCCTCAAAAGGAACGTAGAAGCCTTATTTGACGAAAAAACACCAGTTTCATCCGCCAAGAGGAACGAGGATTCGCTATTTCGTTGCTTCGCGTCCTGAAGAGCTCTATTTTTCCTAAATAGAGCCCTCTCGTTCCGTTAGATTCGACTTTCAGCACATTTTCCCAAAAATAGCGGCATATCGTTCCTCTTAAGTACTCCTAAGCACTCATAAGCACTCATAAGCACTCAAAAGTAGCATAATTAGCCTGCTCATCCTACCCAACCGAGGAATTCTCCGAAACTCTGAGTCAGATATACTCGTCACACGCGGAATCTTCCGATTAAGGTTTGCAAATCAGCAGCCATGCTGTTCAGCACTGTCGCCGAGGAGAATATCTCCTCCATGCTCGCGTACTGACCCTCGATGTTGGAAGATACATTTCTTGCTCCCGCTGCGGTCTGTCCGGCGACTTCATCAATCGCGCGAATCACATCCACGGCTGCGCGCGTTTTCTCGGAAATAGCGGCCGAACTTCCCGCCACTTCCTCGATCTGCCTCGCAACTTCGTCCATCGCACCGCGAATACGTTGGAAGGTATCCCGCGCTACGCCGACCACCTCAAGCCCCGTCTGCACCTCTCGGCTCCCAGCCTCGGTGGACCTGACAACCTCTCTTGTTTCATCCTGAATACTGGAAACAAGATGAGCGACTTCTTCCGCCGCTGCTCCCGTCTGCATGGATAACTTGCGGACCTCATCGGCGACGACCGCAAAGCCTTTACCAGCGGCTCCGGCACGTGCCGCTTCAATGGAGGCATTGAGCGCAAGCATGTTCGTCTGCCGCGCAATACCTGCAATCATCGCGTTCGCATTGACGATTTGTTCAGACCGTTGACCTAGCCTCTGTACGGATTCAGCAAGTTCCATCATCTTTTGATAAATAGCATTCATCTGCGTTATCGCTGTCTCGACAGCCGCATTACCCTCCCCTGCCTCTTGCTGCGCAAGGAAAGACTGATGGTTAGCCGACTGCGTGACGCCTGCAATCTGAATGACGGCAGCTGACATTTCCTCCATGATGGAGACTCCCAAGTGTACACTGCGCACTTGCGCATCCGTACCCATCGAAATGTCTTGAACTGTGTATGTAATGCGTTCCGAAGATTCGCTAACTTGCTCAGAATTGCTGCTAAGTGCTTCCGAAGCAGCAGCGACGTGCTGTGCACTGCTTCCTACCTGACTAATTAAGCTATGCAGATTGGCTTTCATTTGATTAAAAGCGGTAGCCAAATGTCGTAGTTCGTCCCTATTTTTCACGTTAATGTCACCAACCGTTAAATCGCATGCTGCAATTCGTTCAGCTGCTTGTACCATAGAACGTATGGGGTTAACAATCATGCGGGACAGCAAGAGGCCGATGGCCAAGGCGAAAACAAAAGCTGCTACACTGACCCAGATCAACGTTTGAACGGTCGATACAACCACATCATGATTGCGGGCAGAAGCTTCCTCCTGGACTTTCCTTTCCAGCTCTTCAATCTTCGCGGCAGCCTGCGTCAATGTTTCCGTTGTCGGAATAGCCCACTGCATCGCCTCAGCTTTGGCTAGAGCCACGTTCCCTTTGTCGACGTATTCCGTCACTTTCTTCACTAGACGAGCAAATGTCATGTTCGAGTCTACCATGGATTGAATAGCACTTTGCTCATCCTCGTTCTTCGAAACCTCTCCCATCTTTGTAATGATCAAAGAAAGTGTTCCATTCATTTCCGTCAAAAGCTTCTCTTTGTCCTTCGTAGGGTCTAAAACGTATCCGAACAGCATGCTGTTCTGTATTTGCGTTTTCTCTTTGATCTCAGAAACATTTCGAAGAATAGTAACATTATCATTCAAAAGCTTGGAATAAGAGCTATCCACTTTATTCAAGTATGTATACGACATGCCGCTGGTTACTGCAACGAGTAAAGATACAATAACAAATGTGCCTACAATTTTGCTTCTCAAAGAAACTGATAATATTCGCTCTCTCCAGCTAGCCGAATTATGACTAACAGCCATGACTATGCCCCCCTCGGACGTCAGTAATCGCTTTCATTTTATACAGGATAACAGGCTGTCGTTAAATCGCGACAGCCTGTTTCACATTATTACCTATAACCAAATGAGATGGAGCATTCTTGGTGTTTATCTTTATTTATTTGGAGTTCATGTATTTACGCATATCGAAGGCAACAGCCGCGACGATAATGACACCTTTAATAATCAACTGCCAGTATGGACTAATTCCGATAAACGTCAAACCATAGTTGATAACGCTGAAAATTAAAACCCCTGCAAGAACACCAGGTACAGTCCCGATACCACCGGAAGTGGATACACCACCGACGACACAAGCTGCGATCGCATCAAGCTCGTACATATTCCCATAGTTATTCGTTGCGCCACCCGTTCTTGCTGCTTCTAGCACCCCTGCTAGACCATACAAAGCGCCAGCAATCGCATAGATGTAGATGAGGTAACGGTTTACGTTAATCCCTGAAACGACTGCTGCGTGAATGTTCCCGCCGATGGCGTACATATATTTCCCCAGCTTCGTTTTGTTGAACACAATCCAAACGATGATAGATACGACAATGGCAATAATGACAATGTAAGGAATGGAATACGTAGAACCGGTTCCGATCGCGCCTGTCCCCAACTGACTGAAATCTGATCTCAATCCGCCAATCGGTTGTGACTGATTCGGTTTCATATCAAAGTATAAGGAGTTGGCTCCGTATACAGCGACCATCGTACCCAAAGTTGCGATGAACGGTGGAACCTTGAATTTTGCAACAATGATCCCGTTGATCAGACCTACCAATAGACCGGCTGCAATCGCAATAAGGATCGGCACAATCAATGGCAGCTCCGGCAAATTCGGGAAAAATCTTCGACCATACTCCTGTGTTTGCAGCATGGAAGCGGAGATAACGGCGGTCAAGCCGACGATACGTCCGGTCGAAAGATCCGTTCCCCCTGTTATCAAGATGAATGCCGCACCCAAAGCGATGATTACGCGCGTGGATGACTGCAGTAAAATATCACGAAGGATATTTACGGATAAAAAACGTGGATCATATATCGCGATACCGATAACTAGCACGACTAGCACGATGTAGATTGCGTATTTGGTCACGAACCCACTAATGTCTCTGGATTTCAATGTTTCTGTCTTCGTACTCATGGTTCTTGGCCCCCTCCATTATGCCATATGCTGTGCAGCAAGGCGCATGATCTCTTCTTCAGTTGCTTTATTTCCTTCTACAATGCCTGTAAGGCGTCCTTCACACATGACCATGATTCGGTCTGACATCCCTAACAGTTCGGGCATTTCAGAAGAGATCATGATAATACTTTTCCCCTGCTTCGCAAGGTCAGCGATGATGGAGTAAATTTCAAATTTAGCACCTACGTCAATTCCCCGTGTCGGTTCATCAAGCAGAAGCACGTCCGGTTCTGTAAGCAGCCATCTGGCAAGCAGCACCTTTTGTTGATTACCACCTGACAGGTTCTTGATCAGCGCGTGCATATTCGGTGTCTTCACCCGAAGCATTTCGATACTTCGTTCGACTTCTACCTTACGTTTAGCTTCGTTAATGAAGCCTAGTGGATTCATATATCTGCCCAAATTCGCAATTACGGTGTTTTCAAGAACAGATAATACGGGGAAAATACCCGTTACACGTCGCTCCTCCGTGAGCAAAGCGATTTTCTGCTTAATTGCATCGATCGGCGACTTGAGCTTCACTTGCTTGCCATGCATGGAAATGCTGCCGGAAGCAACACCTCTCATCCCGAACAAAGCTTCAATCAACTCCGTCCGCTGTGCACCGACAAGACCGCCGACTCCAAGAATCTCACCCTTACGAAGATCAAAGGATACATTCTTAAATGATCTTGGAATGACAGAAGTCAGTCCTTCGACTTTCATTAATACACCGTTCGGCACATTGCTGCGCTCAGGGAAACGCTCCTTCAGATCTCGTCCGACCATCTTCGAAATAATCATGTCGGTCGTTAACTCCGACGATGCCCACGTACCAATCTTGGTACCGTCGCGCATAATCGTCACTTCATCTGAAATTTCGAGAATTTCTTCCATTTTATGTGAAATATAGATGATCGAAACGCCACGACTTCTCAGGTCGCGAATGATGCGAAACAGCTGCTCAACTTCGTTACCCGTTAGTGAAGAAGTCGGCTCATCCATAACAATGACTTTCGAATTGAATGATACAGCCTTGGCAATTTCAATGGATTGCACCTTAGAAACAGATAACGTCCCTACCAGTGTATCCGGCTTAATATCCATCTGGAGCTGTTTGAACAAATTCTCTGTATCTTTACGCATCTTCTTGTGATCCACTAATTTCAAAGGTCCGATCCCTTTTAGCGGAAATCTGCCAAGCCAGATATTCTCCATTACGTTACGATGAGGAACTGGATGAAGCTCTTGATGGATCATGGAAATGCCGTTCTCTAATGCATCTTTCGAACTTTGAATGGATACGACTTCGCCATTCAATTTGATTTCTCCACCATCCGGCTTATAAATACCGAACAAGCATTTCATCAGCGTCGATTTGCCCGCACCGTTCTCTCCCATCAGCGCATGCACGCTTCCCGGGCGAACTTTGAGGGTAACGTTATCCAGCGCTTTGACGCCGGGGAATTCTTTGGAGATTTGATTCATTTCCAATAAATAGTCATGTACAGTCATGGTAACTCCCCCTACAGCTCACGATAATCCCCACAAAGTGAAGCCTTTCTTCGTTGTCTCTTTACCTTTGCATGGGTTCCCAAATAAGGAAGGCAAGAGCGCCCGCGTAGTCAACCATCGCTGCTCTTGCCCGCTTCTATTCGGATTACTTCGCTTCGTTCATGTTAGCTTTTGTAATCTTTTTGTAGGAAATCCATACATATTTACCGTCAGTTACATCGTAGCCTGTTGTTTCTTTGCTAGGTGTTTTACCGTTAGCAAGTGCTGCTGCTACATTCGTTGTTGCTGCACCTTGGTTTTTCGCATCGTTCAGAACCGTTCCGAGCAATGTGCCATCGCTAAGCGCTTGAAGAGCAGGAGCTGTAGCATCTACGCCTACAACCGGTAAGAATTTGTTATCTTTGAAATAGCCTTTTGCTTTCAAAGCTTCGATAGCGCCAAGAGCCATATCATCGTTGTTCGCAAGAACAGCTTCGATTTTGCTTTCGCTGGAAGCTAGAAATGCTGCCATTTTTTCTTGACCTTTAACGCGGTCCCACATAGCTGTATCTTCCGCTACTTTTTCTACACCCAGACCAGCGTCTGTGATCGCTTGGATGGAGAACTTCGTGCGAAGCTCAGCATCCTGATGTCCTGGCTCGCCTTTCAGCATAACGTATTGGATTTTACCGTCTTTGTTTTTATCCGCTTCTGGGTGAGCTTTGAAGTAGTCAACCAGCAGTTGGCCTTCCATCGTACCGGATTGCTCTGCTTTAGCGCCTACGTAGTAAACTTTATCCCATTTCTTCATGTCGTCAGCAAGTGGCTCACGGTTCAAGAAAACAACTGGAACGTTTGCCGCTTTTGCTTTATCGATGATAACGCCTGCCGCCGTACGGTCAACTGCGTTAATCGCTAGAGCGTTTACTTTTTTCGTGATGAAAAGATCGACTTTATCATTTTGTGTTGGTTGTGAGTTCTGGCTGTCCACGATATCAACTGTTGCTTTATCTTTAGCAGCATCAGCGATTGCGGCACGAACACCAGACATGAATGTATCGTCAAATTTGTAGATAGCTACACCAATTGTTGGTTTTTTAGCAGTGTCTGCTGCTTTTGGAGTTGCTGCTGCACCCGTAGTTGCTGCTGGAGCTGGTGAAGGTGTTGCTGTTTTATTGCCACAGCCTGCTACGGTTGCAACCAAAGCGCCTGCTACTGCAAGAGTAATCAATTTTTTCAAGGTAAGACCCTCCCTAAAAGGTGTGTTGTTTATTATTTACATTCCCTACTATACGGGATCAAAGCACCAAAACAAATGCAATATCCTCATGTGTTCTATCGAAATTCTCATCACTTTATAAACGGGAACAGCAGCTTCTGATTATCCGACCAGAACATATTACCCAGGTCAATGGCTTTAATCCCTGTATCCACACGGCTGGGCACCTTCTTCCCATTCGAAGCTTCAACCGCGTTCTTTACACCCAAATACCCAATACTGAAAGGATTCTGAATGATCGTCGCTTGGATGACACCCTCTTGCAGCAGCTCCAGCTCTTCGGAGGTGCTATCAAATGTGATGATTTTCACTTTGTCCTGCAGGTTCATACTCTGAATCGCATGCGCAACGCCAATGGACGAGATTTCGTTCAGAGCAACAATCCCGTCTAATTGGGGATACTTCTCCATCATGTTACGGGTTAGCTGCGCAGCAAGCTCATAGTCCGTCATACTGTAAACCTTATCAATCACCTTAACGTCCGGATATTTAGATAATTCTTCCAAAAGACCTTGTTCCCGAAGCTCTGTATTGCGCTCTCCTTGCATAAAGCTAACAATAGCAATATCACCGCTTGTCCCAGCCAGCTTGATGAGCTGTTTGCCTGCCAATTGCCCAGCCTCATAATTATTAGCCCCGATAAAGCTCTTGGCTTTACGTGTCTCCACTTCCGAGTCGATCGTGATGACAGGAATTCCTCGCATGGACGCATCATCCACAACCTCAGACAGTTGCTTATAACTGTTTGGAGCCAACACAATGGCGTCCGGTCCGCTGCTGATCGATTGCTCCATTAAAGCGATTTGCCCCTTCACGTCCGCTTCATCGCCAGGTGCACGGAAATCCAGCGCAACATCAAACTCCTTCGCGGCCACTTCGGCTCCGATTTTCACCGTCTTCCAGTAATCGCCGTTTTGACTTCGGAGTACAACCTCAAAATGTTTTTTCTGCTCGGTTGGTGTGGTCTCCGTTTGTTTGGAACAGGAGGACATGGAGATGACGGCTACCAGAATGGCAAATAGTAGGGGTCTTACTTTCATTGTTTTATCCATGGCTTCTCCTTCCTATTCATCTTCCAAGACTAAAGGAATCCAAATCTTGACGGTAGTTCCTTCTTCCAGCTCACTTTCAACCTTGACCCCATACTCCGAACCGAAGTATAACTGGATACGCTCATGCACATTTCGCAGCCCTACACCGGAACCTTTTTCACTTTTCACCTGACCGGTCAGGATGTTTTTGAGCGTTTCTTCCGACATACCGACACCGTTATCCCGAATCTCGAATAGGATCTTCTCTTTGTCCTTGCCGACCGATATGTGAATGAGGCCTTCGTCCACCATATATTCAATGCCATGATAGAGCGCGTTTTCCACAAAAGGTTGTAAAATCAGCTTCAGCGTTTTGTAGGGCAGCACCTCATCATCCACCTGAATCTCGTAATCGAACTTATCCTTATACCGCATCTTCTGGATAATCAAATAATTCCGAATGTGCTCGATCTCTTCCCCAATTGTAATGATATTCTTACCCTTGCTCAGCGATATCCGAAAAAACTTGGACAAGGACGTAATCGTTTTGACGACGTCTTCATTCTTCCCATTGCCCACCATGCGAACAACGGAATTGAGTGTATTGTACAAAAAATGCGGATTAATCTGAGACTGCAATACCTCCAGCTCATTCTTCCGCTTCGTCTCCTGCTCATGGATGCTTTGATCCATCAGCTCACGAACCCGTGAGACCATCAGATTGAATCTCCGTGAAAGCTGCTCCACTTCATCAGCGCCCCGAACATGAATATAGGTGTCAAAATGGCCTTTTTCGACCATTTCCATCGACTTCTTCAGTCGCTTAATAGGCTGCGAAATACGAGCAGACATAAAGGACGAGATCAACAAAATGAAAACTAGGACAATGACGAGAAGCCAAATCATGAACGTACTGATTTCCTTGCGTGTTGTAACCATTTCATCCATGTAGGAGACGCCAATAATTTTCCAACCGATGTTATTAACCGTCCTGACTACATTAAGCCGCGACTCGCCATCGGTGCTGATATCCATGTATTTTCCATAGGAGAATTTGAGCGCCTGCTCCACATTTTCATACTTCAAACCAATATAAATAAGCTGCTGCTGCGGGTGATAGACAATGTTACCGGCAGAGTCGTCGATGATGTATACATATCCTTTTTTGCCAAGAGAAACCGTACGAAACACGTCATCCAGCGTCTTGAAATTAACATCTACGAGCAGCACAGCCTCCACCCATTTCCCATCCTTTTGAATGGAAACACCTTTGCTCATGGAAACGACCCATTTGTACGGATCCTTGAACAGATTCTGTATATGCGGGAGGGAAAAAGTGAGATGGTTCGGATTATCCAGCGCAGACTTAAACCACGACTGCTCGAGAAGTCGCGTATTTTTGCGCATCTCGGTCGTGGGAATGCCAGTTACGAGTCCACCATCTGCTGTAAAAAGATGAATGGAGACGATATCTTCCCGCGTACTCGCGATTGTTTCCAACTGCTCGAGCAGCTTGTCCGTAGGAATGCCATGGCTTTTGGCAATTTTCGCATCGACAACCTCGAAGGTGTCCGCCATGCCTTTAATATAGTGTTCCAAGTTAAACTGTACCTGCTCGATCACCTGCTGCGTATTCAGAAAAGCACTCTCTTCCGCTGTTCTAGAAAATTTATTATAAAGCACCAGCGAGACGATCAACATGACGATCACCGTAATCAAAATAAACGATATCGTAATCGTAAATTGAATGCTTTTCACTCTCATCGTGTCCAGCAGTACATTATACAAGGCCTCGAATAGCGTTCTCACTTTACGTTTCAAGCTTTACCACCCACTCCTTTAACACTAAAGCCCTTTGGAACTGTTATTTCTGTACTCTTTTGGGGAAACACCGACATTTTTGCGGAATGAAAAGCTGAAATAATTGGCATCGGCATAGCCAACCTTCTCCGCAATCTCAAGTGCCTTCATATCCGTAGAACGTAAGAGCTCCTTAGCTGCTTCCATACGAATATGGTTCAAATAGTTCACGAAGGTCATTTTCGTCTCTTTTTTGAAAATACTGCTGAAATACCCCGCGCTAATATGCAGGTGGCCGCACACTTTATTAATCGTAATATCCCCTTCATGATAGTGGCTTTTCGTATAATCCTTGGCCATTTCGACCAGATTCTTGTACGTATATTGACGATCCGTCGCGATATGATTCATCATGCTGGCACATAGTTCGGCAAGCCAATGTTTGGCTTCTTCCAAGGATGTGAATTTATTTATCTCTGTAAAAGGAATAAAATGATCGCCAAATACCTCATCGACGTTAAGGTTCGAGTCCTTGGCCGCTTTCAGGATACAAGTCAATATTTCGAGTAAATAAATTTGGTAGTCCTTAACGGAAACACCGCCCTCAATCCCTTGAAAAAGCTCATCCATCGTCTCCCGAATCTCCTGACTCGTCCCGACCTTAATGCAGCGCGTCAAGGCATGCTCCTTCACATCGTCAAAACGAATCTTCTCCACGTTTCGCTTCTCCACATCATCGATGTAGATCATGCGGTTGTTGCCCAAAATAAGCCGGTAATCCAGCGCCAACACCGCATCTTCATACGAATAACTAATCTTGGTTATGTCTTTCATAACGGTTCCGATTCCAACGGTAAGCGTAAACTTCAAATATTTCTCTACGTTCTGGCGTACTTCTTCCAGCACCTTCATCGTTTCTTGAAGCGCAGCTTCTCGGTCTGTGCTCTCCCTCGCGGCTAGTACAACCACTTGATCGTTATGCATGAAAACAAGACCAAGACGCCGTTTATCGGCGATCTCCTCGGTAATATTCAGCAGGGCAAAATATTTCAGCGCCTGATCCTCGGAGTATTTCAAAGAAACGGACTTCGCCAGTTCACCGCGATTCTCCAAATCCTCTTCATGAATGAGCACCCCGTCGATACTCAGCACCGCTACAACATAGCTATTCCCAGTAAGCTCAATCCCGTAGTTCGCAGCCTTCTCGTACACTTCTTCGCGCGGAAGTTTCCGGTTCATTAGCGTTGCCATGAAATTTTCCTTAAGTACAGGCATACTCTTGCGGTAATGCTCCTTCAGCAGCTGTACATTTTCCCGATGGGACACTTCCTCCTGAATTTGCTCCTTCACCTTCAGTAAAGCATTAATCAGCTCTTGCGCGGAAAAAGGCTTCAGCACATATTCATCAATATGCAGCTTAATCGCCTTTTGGGCATATTCGAACTCATCATGCCCCGTTAGGATGATGAGTTTAATCGTCGGAAAACGCTCACGGACCGCTTCAGCTAGTTGGAGCCCATTCATGAACGGCATCTGAATATCCGTCACAACCACGTCCGGCTGCAGGCGCTCAACCATTTCCAGCGCTTCCCTGCCGTTCTCCGCCTTCTCTACCACTTCAAAGCCAATAGCTTCCCATTTTATCTCACGGACGACACCTTCCCGCACGTCCTCTTCGTCATCCACTAATAGCAGCTTGTACATGTCCGTCCTCCTAAAGCTTTCCGTATAAAAAGCTTACTTCGTAAGCGCTTCTCGTAAGCGTATTCTTAATAAACATCATTGTACTAACTGCCTATGGAATACACAACTGGTTGGTGCTCTCATCAGGAAATAATGGTAAAAATCACCTTTTGTCTGTTAAACTTAAGTAAGAGAAAGAAAACCCACTAAAAAGGACATCAATCTGGGACAATCTCCTGCTTAGCATGGTGCAGTCTTAAGGAATTAACATTAATTCAGCCGCTGCTGAATTGGTCCTTTGCGATCAAGCTCCATTCGGCCGTCGCTGGACTTGGTCTTTGCAAACAAATTCCACTCGGCCGTCGCTGGACTTGGGCTTCGCAATCAAACTCCATTCGGCCGTCGCTGGACTTGGACTTTGCAAACAAACTCCACTCGGCCGTCGCTGGACTTGGACTTCGCGATCAAACTCCATTCAGCCGTCGCTGGACTGGACTTTGCAAAACAAACTCCACTCAACCCGTCGCTGGACTTGGACTTCGCAAACAAACTCCACTCAGCCGTCGCTGAACTGGGTCATCGCGATGATGAAGGGAACCTGATTACGCTATTTCTTGCAAAATGCTTCTTTTCGTTACCCAAAGGGAACTATGATGCCTTATTTTGTCAAAATTGAGGAATTCATTGCAATTTTCAAGGAATAGCGGAACGTAGTTCCGCTTAGTTCTCTGAAAACAGCAAAACGAAAGAAATAACGAATCGACGTTCCCTCAGTAGACAGGAATTGTAGTAAAACTGCTTACAAGACAGGAATTACAATAAAACTGCTCATGCAAACAAGGAGGAAGCCCCATTGGATTTCGCACAAATAGGACGAATCGCTTCACTTATTAAAACAAACGTAGGTAAAGTCATTGTTGGCAAGGACGATACCGTTGAGCTTATGGTCATCGCCCTCATTGCTTCCGGGCATGTGCTGCTTGAGGATGTTCCCGGCACAGGGAAAACGCAGCTAGCCAAAGCGCTAGCCCGCTCCCTCGACGGCACAATGAAGCGCATCCAGTTCACGCCCGACTTGCTGCCGTCAGATGTAAGCGGCATAAATTTCTTCAACCAGAAGCTGGGCGAATTCGAATTCCGCCCAGGTCCTCTTTTCGCTCACATCGTGCTTGCCGATGAGATTAACCGAGCGACCCCGCGCACGCAGTCCAGCTTGCTGGAAAGCATGGAGGAACGCCAAGTGAGCATCGACGGTGAAACGCGCATGCTCGAAGCTCCGTTCCTCGTCATTGCCACGCAGAACCCTGTCGAGAATCAGGGGACGTTCCCCCTCCCGGAAGCTCAGCTCGATCGCTTCCTGATGAAGCTCTCGCTGGGCTATCCGTCCGCAGCCGAGCAGGTCCAGATCTTGAAGCGCTACCAGCAGCATGATCCACTCGATCAGCTGCTGCCGGTTGTGGGCCGTGCTGAGCTGCTCGAAGCTCAGCACTTGTTCACGCAGGTACGCGTCAGCGACGAGCTGCTGCAGTACATCGTGCAGCTCGCGGAAGCGACGCGCGCGCATGCGGATGCCGCGCTTGGCGTCAGCCCGCGCGGCGTTCGCGCCTTGATGAAGTCGGCGCAGGTGTACGCGGCGCTTCGCGGCCGCGACTACGTGCTGCCAGACGACATCAAAACGCTGGTGGGGCCCGTCTGGGCGCATCGCATCCTGCTGCGCACCCGATCGCGCCAACAGGACCAGCAGGTGCATGCTCTGTTGGTCAGTATCCTTGCAGCTACCCCCGTTCCTACGGAAGTGAAGCTGGGGTAGCCGATGAGCATTAGCTGGATTCTCATCATCACTGTCGCTCTGTTCCTCCTCCAGCATCAGCTATTTGCCCGCTGGGGGTTTCGCGGGCTTCGCATTGAGCGAGCCTTCAGTACGACGCATTGCCATGCCGGGGACGACATTGTCATGATCGAAACGATCGTTAATCGCAAGCTAGCTCCGATTCCTTGGCTTCGCTTGGAATCAACGATTCACGCGGGGCTCCACTTTGCGAAGATGAGCAATCTCGCAGTGAGCAGCGGAGCTCTTTTCCAGAATCATCGCAGTCTGTTCAGTCTTATGCCCTATACAAGAATAGTCCGACGCCATGGGGTATACTGTGCGAAGCGAGGTTGGTATAAGCTCGAAACGGTCGCCGCTTCAATGGGAGATTTGGTTGGTGTGCAAGCTGCTTCTTCGATCCACCGTATGCAGCTGGAGCTCCTTGTTTACCCTCGCTTGGTAAGCAGAGATGACATCCCGCTCCTCTCCAGCCGATGGCAAGGCGATATAACCGTCAAACGTTGGATCATGCCGGATCCGTTCCTCGTTTCCGGCGCCCGGGAATATCGTTTTGGGGATACGATGAACAGCATCCACTGGAAAGCGACAGCACGCAGCCAGAAACTTCAAGTATATAATCGAGATTTCACTGCTGACCCTAGGCTGCTCTTAGCCGTAAATACGCAAATAACGGAAACGATGTGGGATGCTGTGACCGATCCCGAGCTTGTTGAGAAAGCTCTCTCGTACGCAGCTACACTTGCTGAATATGCCGTGAGCCAAGGTATTCCTGTTGGTTTCGGCTACAACGGCTCTCTGCAGGGGCAGCCTGGAGTTCCCGTGTACCTCGCCCCCGAAGGTGGTTGGCCACATTTGGAACACCTTTTCGAAACGATGGCTAAGCTTGCTATCTCCTGCTCTCGCTCCTTCGAAGACTTCCTGGATTATGGAATCGAGCAAGAAGGAACCGCGATGGACATCATCCTGCTGACTTCTTTCGTATCTAAGGGGATCGAAGAAAGTATTGAGCGTCTTGAATCATTAGGACATTCTGTTTTTATCATCCCCTTGCAGCACAGCCTTCTTGAGCTGAACGGAGAGGAGGTAGGTGTTTCCAATGTTAGCGCCCATTCAAACGCCTTCTCAACGAGCTAATCTTCATTTTCTTGTGAGAGAATTCGGCTTAGCGATCTTGTACGGTTTACTCGAACTCATTATCTTCTTTCCGATTATCGTTCTAATCCAGGTCTATGTGTCTGAGACCTTACTCTGGATGACTTGCTTACAGTTTTTGCTCTGTTATGTGTTCGGCTGCTTCTTTGGACGTATAAAATGGCTAACGCGTACTCTCTATGAGTTAATGCTTTGTGCGGGAGCAGGTTTAACGATTACCTACCTCCTGCAAGGCAACAACTGGCATGGCTGGACCTGCGCAGCCATCGGGTTAATATTTGCATATCGCGGAATTCGCTGCACCAAGGATGGATGGCTCTCGCTCTTCCCTGCGAGCATCTTTGTTACCGCAGGTTTGGTTTATTTCGTAGGTGTCCCCATTATGGGACGGTTGGATCTTTTCAATCCGTATATAGGTTGGATGAATGGATTCGGATTTTGTTCGCTGGTCATTTTTTTCTTAGCTACGAATCGCGCTCAGCTCCTTAGCGCCACGTTAGCAGGCAATGAACGTGCTGCAGCATCGTCACTATCTGAGTCAGTGAAGCGTTCAAGCCGCATTTGGTTAATCACATTAATTGCTTGCATCGCAGCTGTTGCCTATTTTCAGCAATTGCAGCAAGGAATCAGCTCTCTTCTTCGTGCTTCGATCGCTTGGCTGCTGCGCCTTTTGCAGTCCGAACCGTCGTCTGATCAGCCGCTAGAGCCAAGTCCTTCAGCACAACCATTGCCGCTTCCTCCTCCTGCTCCCACTGACGAACCCAGCTGGTTTGACATGCTGCTTCACTATGCCCAGGTTATTTTCGGCTATCTCATTGTCATCGCCCTTATCCTTGGCGTCATTTATATCATCATTGCCAAGCTGACACCTGCTCTGGTCTCGCTTATCCGGCGCTTGATGAACCGTTCATTTAGCAGCAAGAAAGGCGAGGGAACCGAAGGATTCACGGATGAAAAAGAGAATCTTCTAGCGTGGAAAGAACTACCGCGTATGTGGTGGCAGCAAACGATGAAGAGCTGGTCTAGGGGGAGGATAAATGAACCAAAATGGTCACATTTGCCGAACAATCAGGAGCGCATCCGTTTCCTTTATCGTGTTTTGATCCAGCAAGCAGCTGAGGGTGGCTATACTTACAATAAAGCTCATACCCCGAATGAAACAGAACGGGAGCTATCAAACCAATATCAGCTGCCCAGCCATGCCGTCCATGCCATAACAACAGCTTATAACCAAGCGAGATATAGAGATGACAATGTATCTGATTTAGAACTTGATCAAGTACTGCAAACTCTTGACCCTCTCATTCGCAATCAATTGAAATGAACACCTT
>NZ_WHOC01000115.1:0-54129 GCF_013141785.1 Paenibacillus germinis | reverse complement strand
ACCCAATGGTGTCTTATATATATCTAGCATTTGATTTTCGTTTGCATCATAAATTTCTGTAATCACTTCATATAGATAAGGCTCTTCTGGCGACCACAGATTAGGTGCCATCAATGCCATTACCATTTCAACCTCGGTATGGTTGTCTCCTTCGATTGTGATCTTATTTGAAAAAGAAGCTACTACTTGCTTTGTTCTGTCCGCAATTGAAGTCTTGATTATACCACTCATCGAATGAGCGTATTCGTTATATATCGTAGTTTTGATGTTGATCTGGGCTTCATCTTCTCTTACAACCGGTGTGGTCACATACGTTCCGTTCCTGCCAACATGAAGTCTATCCGTCTTAATAAGCCACACGTGGCGATAAATACCGCATCCTTCATACCACCAACCTTCATAATCACTGGCATCCACTTTGACGAAAATGACATTTTGCCCCTCTTCTCCATAGCGCGCAATATCAGTAATGTCATAACAGAAGCCTGTATAGCCGCTTTGGTGAGTTCCCATTAGATGTCCATTTACCCATACTGTACTGTTTCGCATTACGCCATCGAATTCGATTATGATTTTTTCCCCTAAATCTCCCGCAGGAATCTCAAACACTTTACGGTAACAGCCAATCCCAACCGGGAGATATCCGTGACTCTTATGGTGCTTAACTATATCTCCGTCATAAACGTAATTTCCTTCCACACACCAGTCATGGGGAAGATTGACTGTCTTCCAATCCCGCTCATTTAAGGCAGCCTGCTCTCTTTCATCAAAATAGGCAATCTTCAGCCATTCCCCTTCAGCAATCTGCTCGCAGTCGGTTAATCCCCCTGTCATACCTCCTTTAACAGCATGCCTAACAGGCAAATCGCCTAAATGAAAGAGCCAATCGGAATCAAAGCTTTGCACCGTTCTTGGCATTGTCTTCATCGTAATCCCTCGTTTCGCAGGTCATTGATATAGTCTGTCATCGTTATGGTGCGGCCTTCCAACCTGGATTTCTCAGAGGCAAAAGCCATTAAATGGCTTTGAACGGATACGTGAGCACCAGATAGTCCTGCCACTTCTCCATCACTTTGCACGAGCCGAACAAAATCATGCATAATACCATGATCTCCCCCACCGTGCCCTTCCAACGGTGTATCCAGATGAATCATCTCTGTCTCCCCCGTGATAAAACTGGTCACTTCGATCACATTTTTCTCCATATGTGCTCTTATCTGCCCATGCGTGCCCATCAGCTTAAGGGTCCTTCCATTTTCATGGGTATAAGCGCATTTATCCTCCTACCTTCTACTTTGTGTGATAGTTCCTTCGCTTGATGCCATTAATATACACTGTTCGCTCCCCACGAATAAACTGACAAAAGTGTAGATTTCCCTGCGATTTAGCGAATAATTGGGCTATCAATTTTACGATTTTCTAACAAATCACAAAAAAATGCGGATAACCGGATGCAACTTGCGCCCGGTTATCCGCTTGATTCCTTCATTCAATCTATCCATGAGGTGGAGGTCGGATATGCTGCCTCAACAGGATCTTCGTCCTTATGGCAGATCCCTTCATATATTCCTTCACTGCTGCAATCTTAAATTCTTTCGTATATTTATTAAATGTTTGTCCTTTTTTAGCCATGTAAAAAGCCCCTCCAAGTTCACTCATTGCCTTATAGTACCATAAGGTTTTTTCTGAGTGTCTACTTAAAGGGGATATTACCAATTTGATTGGTTTTTTTTAGTATTTATGCTCAAACTTAAGTAGATAAGGGTAGCATCATCCGGCTTTTTGTTATTTGGCCAAAATTTGATAGTATACAATTTCTTTTACTTCGATCGAATTTATCACATTATTTACCATGCATGTCGTGAGGAACCGTAACGGTTGATGAAGCAGAAGTTTTATTACCTGCATGATCAAAAGCCGTATAGGTGATCGTGTATATGCGTCCATTCCCTTTGCCAGATCTTTCGGCACAAAGCAAAAATTTAGTATCCAAAGTGCCTAACTCTGCACCTTGAATGTCGTTTGACGTTTGACCATCACCTAATCCATTGTCCGACTCGTTGCTTATTATGGATGTAAGAACGACAGATTCGATTCCGGAAAGACTATCTTCGGAATACACAGACGCACTTACCGTAATCATTTGGTGGTTTGCCGGCCACAAAATAGTTTTATCCAAAACTACATGAAGTGTTGGGGCCGTCATATCCAATTGCACGACTGCTGTATGCGGCGTTTCAACATTGCCTGCCTTGTCAACGCTCCAGTAAGAGATGGTGTGACTGCCTTCTTCTTTAATGGTAACGGAAGTACCTTTTTGCTCAGTACCGCCGTCGACCCTGTAAAATGTATCAGCTACACCTGAAAAATTATCAGTTGCATTAAGCGTTATTGTAACCGGAGTTTGATACCACTCACCGAGCTTTGTTCCATCCAGCTTAGCGACAGTTACTGGAGGAACGTTTAAATTAATCTCGGCCACGTTGCTATAGCCCGACTCTCCCGCAGTGTTAACAGCAGTCACTTGATAACCGTATACCATATCCGGATTCAAGTTGAGATTTGTAAATGTCGTAGCAAGCACTTCAGCATCGTTTACCTTCTCAAAGATACCACTCTTGGAATCAGCACGGTAAATGTTATATCTCTCTGCACCAGGCACAGCCGACCAGTTCAGCGTAACATCAGTGGTCGCATTTGCCGTCGCTGTTAACCCCGTCGGTGCATCAGGAACTGGAATTGCAGCCAAAACAGTTACATTAATGCTTGTAGTCATTGCCACGTTGTTCGGATTTGCAACTCCGTCAGGCAAAGTTACTGTTCCGCTAACCGTGAACGTCTGCCCTGCATGTGAGGACGGATCATAGGATGAAGCATTCACATCCCATGTCACACTAGCATTCACACTGCCCGCATCGGTAACCAGTGCTACAGTTGCTGGCAAGCCAAGGGCCACCGCTGTCTTCACCGTTCCGTTGGCCAGTCCGGTGATGTTAGCTGGCGCTGTTATACTAACAAGCTGCGTCGCAGTCGGTGGAGTTAGAAGAACATTTATTTCTGCAGCTGACGCCCATCCATTGACGCCAGCCGTTGCTTCGAGCTTGACATACGATGCATCGATCGGTGTAAAGGTTGCGTATTTCACCGAGTTATCGCTTGCCCAGCTTCCGCTTTTAACCTTTGTAAAGGTCACCCCATCCGTACTTACAAATACGTTATAGCCTGTAATAATTCCATTGATGGCTGATTTCCTTGGCAAGTACGAGATTTTATTAATATTGGAGGTTCGCCCAAGATTTAAGGTAATCGATTGGGGGAGAACGTCGGACTTGTCCCATTTTGTATGCCACATCGTTAGCGGGTTTCCATCAATCGCCATGGATGCCGCATCATTTTCACCAATCGTTTCCTGGCTTGTCGCTGTCGCTGTCATTCCTGAATGAGAAATCCCATTTACAACCACACTAACGCTTGTGGTCAAAGGAACATTATTCGGGTTTAAGAGTCCAGCAGGCAGGGTTACGATTCCCGTTACCGTGAAGCTTTGCATATTCATTGAAGTGGGATTGTAACTTACGTTACTTAAATCCCATGTCACACCTGCATTCACATTTCCTGAACCGGTGTTCAGTACTACTTGCCCAGGCAAACCAAGAGCTGCCGCAGTTTTTGTCGTTCCGATTTCCACTCCTTCAATAGGTGCAGGCGCTGTTATACTTATAAGCGAATCCCCCATGTAATCCATCTGGAACCAGTTTAAATTAATTCCGCCTGCAGTTCCCAGCAATCTTATCGTATGTGAACCCGTAGGCAATGCAATCATATCGGTTACTGTTGTCCAATTCGGATCGCCGCCGGTGACCGGCAATGATGTCGTCTTTAGTAATACACCATCTACGAGAATTTGGATTCCACCCACGAAGCCTGTACCCGTTGCAATTCTGTATTTTATTGAATACGCTCCAGATGTTTGAGCATTGATAGTATAGTCCGCCCAGTCCCCGGAATTTAAATAGCTTATATAGCTTCCTTCTTGACTGCTTGTTGCGGTTTGAACCCCAGACATTGCGCTGTAGCTTTCCGCCTCAATCTTCCCAGGTACCACTTGAAGTGGCTTCACTGCCGGAGCGTCTACACCGCCGTAAACATCTATAAGATCGTAATATGACATCCCCGTGTTCGTGCCAGGAGCGCCAGTGCTGTTGTAATTTCCCATGCCAATATAATTGAATGATGCTCTATTGAGGGTCGTTACCAACTGGCCATCAATAGAAAGATTGACTTGGCCAGGAGTCGAGTAGTCAAACTTAAACTGATGCCAACCAAAAGTACGTGGAATGGTCGTTAACTTTTCAGTAGTACCATCAAGATAACTGAAATAGTCCTTGCTAGTATGACCGTTAATTCCTAACCCGACCTGTTTGTCAGAAGTATGGTCATCAACCCTCATGAAAGATTGAACCATCACATCCGAATTGTTTAAGCCTTCGTTCCAGTCATTACCGGCATAATCACGACGTTTATCAAAGAACCAGCCAGTTACGATTTTGTTTAAGTTGTTGTTGAATGTTCTGCTTAATGCAAGGCCGCTTGAATTTCCCGCAGCGCCACCGTTGATGAAGAGAGAGTATTGACCGTTAAAAGGGCCTTCTGCTGTATAAGCACTGGATATAATCGGTGTGCCTTTTTCAATAGACCATTTTGTTGTGTCAATCTTCCCGCTCTCAAAGTCATCTGAAAAATAGCTATTCGATTGCAATTTCGGCGAGGTCGGATTATACAATTCGGAAGTGAACGGAAACTCTTGACGGTTGATACCGATATGGTCATAATCCATCTTCGAGACGTCAAACGTATAATACAGACGCGGATTATAAGCTGACGTTGGATAATCGCTGTTTATGTTATCCACATAAAACTTGTCATTATTTTGTGTAGGTTCTACACGTAAATTAGCGCTCTGATTGTTCATGCCTTCAATATTAGAAAGATGCGTACCCGAGGCGCCCATAGCCAAGTCCATACCATGAACAGTATTCGCATCGCGAACGTCGGGAGCACTACCGATATCCGAAGTTACAATTTGATTAAAGAAATTGACCTTTAAGTCGCCGTATGGTTGACCAGTTGCTGGATTGGTAACTTGTGTCGGGTCATTTTTGCCGTAAATACGATTCACATCACTGCCTTTGAAAAGAGCTCCAATGAATATGGCGCTATCCTCAGCGGTATCTTGTTCAGCATCATGCACATAAATATATTCAAAATGGTTGCCGTAGTTATAAACGTCTGTCACCGGGTTGAAATTCGGACTAGCACTAGTCATAGTCTGTGCCTGGCCGACAAACGAAATCGCACGTCGTGGAGCATAGTAAATTTCGAGGTTCTTAAAATTGCTAAAACCTGTATTCATAACTTGCAATCCAGCACCAAAAGCATTACTTTGTCCAACATGGTGAATGGACAGATTATAGAAGGTATTGTTGTTGTTGTATTTTCCAACACCTGGATAACCGCCATCCGTATTAATGCCGCCCATGCCGGTGTTATCTATAGCAAGATTTTGGAAAGTATTGTTTGTGTTGTCACGCCAAACGATGATTCCAAAAAGACCCATATTGGTAATGCGGCTGTTTTGAATCGTGATATGGTTGGTATTGATCAATGTAAACCCGCCATGCATATATGCCGGACGAACAGCATAGTCAGAATAATATGGCTGTGTGCTGCCCGCTGCCTCTGGTGGTGCGTATGGAATTGCCGTACCGCCAGCATACCAGGTTTCACCGTAGCTCCAACCATCTACGATATAATTACTTGATTCTGTACTTTCGAGAGTAAATCCGTCAAAAGTGATGTTACTAACTTGTTTTGCTGGATCCGGTGTTTTGCCCCAATCCGAAATCGCGGGTTTATCGGTTCCCTGCAAATGAATAATTTCGTTCGTTGTCGGAATCACAACATTCAAGTTGTTCATTTTATCGACGTCTGCAACATTGTCAGCGTCTGTCGGATAGTAATAAAGCCAACCTGTATGTTTATCATAGTAATACTCACCTGGTGTATCCAAAAAGGAAATGTTTCCTTGCAAGAAATAGCGTCCGTTGGAATTAATGTTGTATTTTGTAATATATAGTTCAGGATGCGCAGAATCGTACGGTGAATACAATTTATTATTCGTTGTGTCAATCCTGCTAATGGGAAGAGTGTTAGACTCGAAAGCGCTTCCTCCGCAGTCAAAAACAAAAAGTTGAGCAATCTCTGACCTGCCGCTAGCCTGAGCATCTTTCAGAGCCTTGATTTGAGCCAGAGTCAGGTCGCTCGCTTTGTAACTCATATCTTTGTTTGAACCACCGGTTGATTCTAAATATGGGCCATTAGACGCTTGGAATTTAGGATCTTCCACCTTATTAGGCGTACGAGCCATGAGGGCTTTTTGGGAGCCAATATAAAGTTGGTTAAAGTTATATTTTTGCGGATCGATTTTAACTTTATAGACTTTGCCTACCGCAGATGATGGCAATTCACTTAAATAATCCGTACCCGCCGCATCAGAAGCCATCGTCTGCACCCAACCGCCTGTAAGAGGGTCGCCGCCAATTAAATGCGCGCTTCCGGGAGCTTCGAGGCTTTTATAATAAACCTGGTGCCCATTAAAACCTGAATCACGTTCGTCGAAGTTCAACCGGTCATGGATGTAATAATTGCCCGGTGCAACAAAAACATTAATGTCGCCAGTCATAGTTTGATTGATTTGACGAACAGCTTGTTGGGCTTTTGCAATGGTCAGAAATGGATGCTCAGAAGTCCCATCATTATTGTCGCTGCCTATTGTAGATACAAAAAACTCTTTGTAAACATTATTTCCTGCCGCGTTAGCGCTTACATTTGGAATAGCGCCACAGAAGGAGTTCGCAATCAATGTAACATATAAAAATAAATGCAATATTTTTCTGGTAGCATATTTACTCATTTCATCGTCCCCTCACATTTTAAGTATTTTTTCGAAAACTCGCACGGCCTTCTATTTTAGTAGAACCACCTTTCCCCGTCATTTGGATTGAGGCGGTTCTACACAAATTACTTGCCGTTTGCTGCTTTCCAATCATTGATTTGTTTCTGGGCATCGTCCGTTAACTTGTCTAATCCTGCTTTCTTCAAGCGATCCACATACTTAGGAATACTAATTTCTGGATCTACGGTACCTGTCATTAGTGCAGGGATCATTTCTCCCATAATTGCATTTACTTGTGCATATTCTTGTTTTAGGGAATCCGGATTATACAAGAATCCTAGTAATGGTGAAGTCGCCGATGTATCATTCAATTGTTTGAGTTGATCGAGCGTGACCGGTGACCCTTTGCTCGCATAATCATTAAACATGTTTCCAAACTCCCAGTTCGTGCCCGGAGCATAGCCGCTATCTGCAATAGCTTCCATTGTATTGTCATTAACCTTCTTATAGTGCTTGCCTTCGATCCCATCGGACAATAACCGATACAATTGTTTGTCGCTGTAAAGCAAATCAAGCAACATCATCGCTCTCTCTGGATTTTTACTCGTTTTAGAAATTGCTGTCATTGTTGCAATGACTCCGCCTGTATTTATATAACTAGGAACACTATCGACAACTACAGCAGGATATCCTTGTTCAGCAGTTGCTGCTTCGCTGGCACCAGGGCCGCCGCCGCGCGTCCATACCGCATACTTGCCGGATTTTGCCTCGGCTTTGTAATCTTTTAATGAGACTGCATCTTTTCGAATGTAGCCCTTCTGATACCAGTCTCTATATACCTTCATCAAATCCATAAACTCCTTGCTCTCCACTCCGTCAAACACTTTCATGTTCTTGTCGTTAACGTTAATCATTAGCGGAAACAAGCTATTTCCTTGCACGGCATCGATTGTGAATCCTGTTTCCATATTGAACAATTCAGGGAATGGGTTCGCGGCAGGCAAATAACCTGTCATACCTGGCTCACCGCTTTTCACCTTCTCCAGGAATGGAGTTAAATCGCTCGGCTTTTTGACGCTCTTTACATCAAAATTATATTTCTCTACAAGTCCTTTATTAAAAACTAGTCCACGAGCTATGTAGTAAGTTTGATAATTTAGAGATCCGTATATTTTACCGTTTATCTTTGTTGCACTCCAATATTTTTCTGGAACCTGCTTCAAAATATCTTGACCGTACTTCTTAAGCAGATCGTCCAACGGCACATAAGCTCCAGCCAAAACATTGCCCCCATAGTTATTTGCCCATGAAGACGTAAATGCCAAATCATAATTCTCATTTGTAGAAGTGATGACTTTCATTTTATCATCGTATGCCCCCCAGTCGATGACATTAAGCTTTAATGTGGCATTGATTTTTTCCTTCAGTATTTTGTTTATTTCTTCCATAACTGCAGGTTGATCTTTTTGTGGAGTGCCGACTGTGTACCAAGTCAACTCAACCGGTTTTAATGCAGCTGGTGAAGCAGACGCTCCCGCAGATGCAGAAGACGTTGGTGATGCACTTGCCGTTTCATTTGTTGACTTAGCTGCATTGGATCCGCATGCGCTGAGAAGCAAAGATGCCCCAATAACCAAGGTCGTACAAAGTGAAAGCTTCTTTTTCATCATTTCTTAAACCCTCCTGTTGTTTTATATTGAGACTGCTTTCGCAGTAACAATCAAGTTAAGTGGCCTATCCTTTTATCGAACCAATAGTAATACCTTTTTCAAAGTACTTCTGGAAGAAAGGGAAAACAAATAGCATCGGACCTGCAGCTAAAACAGCCATTGCCATTCTTGCCGATAAATCCGGCAATGACACTTTGTTAATCATCCATGGTGGAACAAAAGCACTTTTCAGAAAATCCATGTTAGACTGAATTTTAAATAGCATATATTGTAAAGAAATTATTTCAGTATTGTTTTGAATAAACATTAAGCTTAAGTAGTAGTCATTCCAGTACGTAAGCAGGTAGAACAATCCAACCGTAGCTAGGCCTGGCTTGGCTATCGGAAGAACAATTTTGAAAAATATTCCGAGCTCGCTTGCTCCATCGATTTTTGCAGATTCAATAATCGCGGATGAAATGTTCGTGAAAAATCCTTTCATAAGCATAACAAACCATGCACTGACCAAATACGGAAGAATTAAGGCGAATATAGAATCCTTCATGTGCAATTGATTAACCACGAGGATATACCAAGGAATCAAACCGCCGTTAATCAACATTGTGAAAAACACATAAAACGAAGTCTTATTGGCATACGCATAATCTTTCCTAGATATTGCAAAAGCCAGCATTGAGGTAAATAACAGTCCAATTACCGTACCCACAATCGAAACGAATATTGTAACAATATACGACGTAAATAGTTGACCTGGGTTTTGAAAAATAAATCGATAGGCTGCCAAATCAATATGCTTTGGAATAAACGAATATCCGTTTTTTAGAATATCCACATCACTAGATATCGAAATTGAAAATACAAGTATGATCGGCGCAATACATACAATGGAAACAACCGCCATCACAATATGAATCATCGTATTGAAAAGACTAACTCGCACCCGTTCTCCCCCCTTTAAAATAATGCGTTTTCTCTGTCATATTTTTTAATAATCCAGTTAGAAACAATAACAAGGATAAACCCGACAAAGGACTGGTAAGCGCTCGCTGCAGAAGACATCCCAAAATCACCAACACCTTTTAATGAACGGTAGACGTAAGTATCAATAACGTCAGTTGTTGAATACAGCAAGGATGAATCACGAGTCAAATTATAGAAAAGATCAAAGTTTCCGTAAAATATTTTTCCAATTTGGAGTAAAAGCAACATCGTGATCATCGGCTTTAACATCGGAATTGATATATTCTTAATCTTTTGCAGCTTGCTTGCTCCATCAATGTCAGCTGCATCGAATAGTTCGCTATCGATTCCTAATAAACCCGTGTAATAAATAATCGTGAAATAACCTATGTTCTTCCATGTATTGGCACTTACAAGCAATGACGGCCAATAGGAAGGTTCGTTATACCATAAGACCGGACTAATATGCATTTTTTGCAGCAACATATTAATAAATCCATGCTCCATATCAAGAAAAGCGAGAAACACATAACTTACGACCACCCAAGATAAAAAGAAAGGGAAAAACATGATTGTTTGATATAACTTAATAAACTTACGCGACATTTCATACAACATCAAAGCAAACATGATAGAGAGCACTAGTAACACAACAATAAATAGTGCATTGAGAAGTACCGTATTTCGGGTAATACGTAAAGCATCTTCACTCGAAAAAAGAAAATGGAAGTTTTTAAAGCCTACCCACGGGCTTTTCCAAAAACCTAAATCGTATCGGTAATCTTTAAATGGAAGCACCAAACCATATAAAGGGATGTAACAAAAAACGAATAAAAATAACATGCCAGGAACTGTCAAAAGAAACAATTCATAGTTTTTGCGGAATGTGCGCAATGCCTTCATTTTATCCTCCTACCTTCTACATTGTGTGATTATTTCTTCATTGCTGATGTCATTACTATATACTGTTCGCTCCCCACGAATAAACTGGCAAAAGTGTAGATTTCCCTGCGATTTAGCGAATAATGGGGCTATCAATTTTACGATTTTCTAACAAATCACAAAAAATGCGGATAACCGGATGCATATTGCACCCGGTTATCCGCTTGTTTTCATTATTAATTCTCTTTTATCGCTTTCATGAGAACATACTCCTTAGGTGAACTCCCGAACTTCTTTTTGAACAATCGATAGAAGCTCGTTTCATTTGGAATCCCGACCTTCTCCATGACCTGTGACACAGTCAATTGGGATGTCTCTAACAATTCTTTAGCGCTTAGGATTCGCACATCGTTAATATAGGAAGCTACCGACATTCCTACTTGACCCTTAAATATTTGTCCTACGTAGCTTGATGACATTTTGTAAATCGAGCCTAATTTTTGGAGCGAAAGATCGGGATCAGAATAATTTTTTTCAATCGTATCTTTGATGGCTTGGGCAATAGCAATATGTTTCTGATGACTTTGATATTTCTCCGTGCTTATCAACCGACGAAGCAAGCTCTTCATTTCATCGTATATCTCATCAATGGTTTCTAGCGTCATAACGCTACCGTAAATCTCATTAAAATCGATTACAGGTTGGTTAATGTTGGTGTCATTCATTTCAAATATGGTCGCCATTATTGTTCTTATTAATTGCATAATCGAAAAAGGAATGTGGCTGCCAGATTGCTGCGATATTTCTTTTAAAATAGCAAATATCGTATCCTCGGCAGCATTTACGTTTAATGACTTCATTTCGTCAACTAGCTTTTTTTCCAGATTAACCGAGTAGTGGAGTTCCTTTATTTGATTTTGCTGCTCGATCATATCTAAAGTGATAATTGCGCTTTTACCGAATACATACCGATAGTTTGAATTGATTAGAGCAACGTTATAGCTTTGGGATAAATGATTAACTTTGTCTACAGCAATTCCTATAGATATAGATAACGACAAGCCTAAATATTTAGAGATATTACCCTGTAATTCCGACAAGCAATTATAGAGCTCCTGGTAAATCTCATCTTTATCTAGAACTTTTGAATGAATGATAATTGCGAAATGATCTCTTTTCATATCCAATGATTCATTGGCAAACGCTTTCGATATGGTTTCGGATGCAATATTAGCAATAGAATACTTATAAAGTTCGATATCTTTAGCCGTATTATTTTCTTTAAATAACTGATAATTATCGATTTTCATGACACAAACGATAAACGTTCCATCTGAACTTAACGTAATTTCACTATGTTCCTTTAAGCTAAGCAATTCTTTTTCTTGCATAGACACACTGTCAATCAAAAGGTTTCTAAGGTAATAATTTTTCAATTGATTTACATTCTCCTGCTCTTTGCTCTGGGCAGTTTGAACGAGTTCAACAATTCTTGTGTACGTTTGGTTTAGGAAGCCAATCTCATCATGATGAATTGTAGAGTTGTTTTCATTTGAACCAAATCTTCCAGAACTCATCCTCTGCACTAAATTGCCAATTGGCCTATAGATCTGTTTTGATAACGCGAACGAAATAAGTATACTTAGTGCGAGGAAAATTAAAGTCATAATAAGAATACTTAATTGTATCTTATTCATGTATCTTAATACGTCTGAGAGGGGTTGAGTTTTTATTAAAACCCAATCCGCGCCTTCAATGTACATATAGGTGATAAAATAATTTTCTCCAAGTATCTTATCAATCATATACCCGTATTGTTGGCCCTGTTTAATATTCTCCTCGATTTTGCTCGCAAATAGTTGTTTCACAGGCTCCTGCAGACTTTTTGTGCTCAAATCGCTGTTCACAACCTGTCGTTTATCGCTTAGTAAAAATAAGTCCCCTTTCATATCCGTGGCATTAATGGTTTTGATATTGTTAATAACCAAATCCGCATTCACATTTACAAACACAGCCGCGTCATATACCCCATTCACGCTCGGAGACTTATACATGGCATAAGTAAATACCTCTGCTGATTTACCATCCATTTTCATTTTCCTCGAAATAGGCTGCAAAATAGGAAGGGTCTTATAGGAATTTAAAGTATCCTTCAGTTCTTCATCTTGATAAAACATGCCATTGTAGGTCGATAGAAAAGTTTTAGCCTCATTATTGTATAGATAGATAGAATGAATAAGTGGATTATTGTTAATGACGGAAGTAGTCATTTTATTCAAAGTAAGATTCAAATCAAAAATGTTGCTGTCTGTCTCTTTGACATGCAATAAATAATCCGCATCTGAACTAAAATAAATGGAGGAAATCAAATGTCTGACAGTCTCATTCATATATGTAATATTATATTTCATTTGATAAAGCATTTGTTTATTCAATTCGTAGTTGTTTTCTACGACATTTTTTCTAACGTTATAATAAATAGTAGCCGAGAAACCGATTACAAGAAAACAGATGGCTGCCGTTATCCATAGGTAAATGCCGTTAAAAAACTTCTTTTTTTGAAATGATTTCAATTTCACAGGAATACCACCCAAAGTTGTAATTTCCATCTATTATAATGCTATTCTGATGATATCGACAAGGTATATAGACGAAGATTCCTCAAGTTCCGATTGTCGTGACAAAGCGGTCGAAGCTAGCCCTATCAAAATGTTTGTTCAGAACTTGGTGTATTAGTACCTGTTAGTAACCATTCTAATGAACACTCAAATCTAATATAGATCGATATGACTATATCTATAGCAGGCTTACTCTTCCCAGCCTCTATATCACTCAAGCTCCCTTGAGAAACTCCAATTAATCTAGAAAATTCAGTTTGATTTAAATTATGTATCCTTCTAAGTCTTCTAATGTTTTCCCCGATCATATTCACGAAGATCCCCCCAAATGATACGACGAATTATGACAGAGATTATTACAGAGATTTTGAAGATAATTTTATTTATTATTTTCTTCACCTTTTAAATAAAAAACAAAAACTTATTTTATGAATTGTATAAAAAATCCCGATGTATCAAGGCTTTGAGCCACATCGGGACTGACTTAGTTGTGACAAATCTACGTTCCAAATCGATGACAAACTATATTACAAACGGTGACAAAGTGAATTACAACTCACATTTGATAAAAATAGAGTGATGGAAAGTTGAGGAGATCCAAACCGGTTGAGACTAAAACCGGATTACAGAGGAGTACCTGTATCCCTTCCTTCTCTTTCTGAGCGATCCATTCTTCTCTTTTGGGACCTTCGACACTGGATTCTAGAACAGCCGTCTTGATGCCCCGCTCCTCGAGTAACATCTCCAATCGTTGAAGAGTTCCCATTTTTCCGGTATATACGGCATAGACGCCAACCTTCCTATTCAGCTTCAGTTGAGATCTAACAAACTTAATAAGTTCTAATTCCTTCGGGTATAAAAGTTTATCACTAAGCCGATAATCAGGAGAGACAATCTCTTCATTCGTATCCGGATGATAAACACCCTTGAAATTGAAGGGAACGTCTGGGTAGGACAGCAATGTATTAAGCAGGCTGCCTAGCAGCACAGACTGTCCACCTGCAAGTAGTTCTTGTTTCACCGCTTCACGAAGCAAATCTTCTACATCATGCAAGTTACGCTTCAAATACCATTCAGGAGCCAAAAGCCTTGTTGCTTTGGTAAGCTTTCTTTTGGTTCGTCCAGGTCTTCGTTCGACCCTTGTCACGCAAGAGATGAACGATCGCTTTCCTTCCATGCGTACATTCAATGGGCCTTCTTGCAAGGTAGGCATAACCTCGAACATATCCGACATCTGGATAAAGCAAGAAACATCACTTAGCATGTCCGTAAACAATTGCGGAGCAGCAGCGGGCATTTCCTTAACGGAAGTCTTCTTCGAAGAACCATTGCTAGAACTATTCAGACTGTCATTCTCACGTATTTTTGTTACTTTCTCCCTGACTCCATATAAATCGATCCATCGGCCAACGTCACCCCATTTGAATCCAGCATTTTTCATCCTTGTCGGAAAAAGTCGAAAAATGAGTTCAAATAAATTGGAGGCGTACCCATTCATCAATGTTCCAGTCATTGCGATGGAATTCTTCGCACATTGTGAAATGACATGAAATGCGTGTGCCTGCGCACTACCGCCCGTAAATAGTCATAGGTAAGAGTTTGAAAATATCTCCCTCTTTTCCCCGACTCCACACCGTACGTGAACCTTTCAGTTCATACGGCGTTCCATCTAAGCGTTTCCTATATTACCTTATCTAGCTTACAAAGGCTCCTGAGTTGGTTTAATTTTCTCAACTGCATTGAGTTGAGACTGAAATAGTGGAGATACTTTTGAATCGTCTCTTGTTGTGTTGCGTGTATCAGCCTATGAATATCCTTGTGAACTATGACAAGGTTCTTGAAGTCATCTTTTCCGCCTAACAAATTCGCTTTATGATAGGTCAGGCCGTTCCAAACGAGGATCCGATTACCTTTCGGCGATTCCCAGTAAAACGGCACATTGGGCTTTCCAAAGGGGCAAGCGCCGTGATGAGTATTGATGTTTGTAGACAGATACTTCACACCTGCATCATATAGTGCATCCGCCATTCCCCAAGAGAATCCATTAACATCGCAGGACATAGCGCTGAGCAACGGCACACCCACCTCACGGGCAAACTCCGCTACTGGTTTCAGAATGTCTCTCATATGACCTTCGTCAAGAAGCTCGGTCATATGCAAATATGTCGCGCTCAATTCCAAAGAACCGTTTTTCAACGCTTCGACCAACCGCGATTTTCCTACGCTGCCCGTTTTGGACAAATACTGCTCAACCGCCCAAAACCCTTCGCACATAAATTTGAATCGGGAGTGGCTATCCCGGGTTTGCTGTTCGAGGGAAAGCGCCATATCAACCGCCTGCTCGAGAAACTGCTTGTGGTACTCCGTAATAACCTCTTGACGTTCCGTATACCCAATGTCGATATGCGAATGTTGGATGATAAACAAAGTAAATGGTTCTTGCCGATGCAATGTGATCCTCTCCCTTGTATATATTGCTTTCATGTTCATTGTACTGTGATGTGATCGTTGCTTCTTTGCTACCACGAAGTGCATAAGTCCTGTCTCTAATTATCAATTACAATTTATTGGATCTGAAGCATAAACGGAAACGGAATTTCATGTCTTCTTCAAACCACATCCGGAAATTCGTTCCCCCAGGCAAACTATAGGCGCATCCAGTGTCTCAATCACGACACTTCCATCCGCACCTTCATAATAAAGTCTATTTCCCTAACGTATAGCATCGGTTCATTTCAAGATTTTCAATGTTTTCGGCGGCATTTGAATGATATGAACTGACAGGGTTCAAGCTGTCTAACACTTTCTTTGCTTCGAGTTGCAATTCCGAACTTAGCGCTGACACCGCTTGATCCAGATATGCGCGTTGCTCCTCCCACGAGCTTTCAAAGTGCCGATAACTGCGCTCCTCCTTTCGCCCAAGTCGATTAAACGTATCATAATCCGGACATTGAACATCTTCATCCCTAAATTGATCCTTCGATCTCGCCGCCGTAAAATCCGCTGCTGAGTAATTTACGTAATCCGCCAAATAAGTTTTCTCATCCAACCCCCAAGTATGCTCTGCAATCAACATGAGACGATTGCAAAACTTGCCGTAACTTTCACCATTTGGATCTAGTACACCCGTACCCACCCATTTATCCCTTAATCGAAGCAGTTCCCGGTAGCGTGCCACTTTGAGCGGGTCGGATGCCGTGCCCTGGATCCACGAATCACCAATTTCCTCACTAACGATCGGAAGCACATGCTTACATTCCAGCAACTTTTCGGCGAATGCATCCAGTGTTGACGCGGCAATTTCCACACCCGGATATTCAGTTTGCAATCGTCTGTACAGCCACTCTATATCTTCTAAGGAAGAAGGACCGTTATTATCGCCTGTGTGGGCAAAATAAAGCGCCTCCTCAAGTCCCTCCACTTCCAGAGCTTGACCATAATCACCGGCATAGTTGACGATCAGCTCGGAGCCGTCGCTCGCCCTCCAAACAAACGCTTGCGGGACGCACGGAGGCTTGCTGGAAGGATTTACTCCGATATGCAAATAACGAATTCCGTAACTAGCCAATATAGGTACGATGCCGATCGTATGTCCCGGAACATCCGTCATTTTCGCGGCAATGGTCTTTTTCCCGAATCGTTGATCCAACTTCTTAGAAATCGACAAGCCATATTCAAGCAGTGTTTTATCCATCAATTCCGTATGGGTTGTAAAAGGAAGACCGTGCCATGCAATTTCTCCTCTGCTAATCGCATTCTCCATTTGGATCCGCTGCTCTTCCGACGCGGATTGCAAATATTCCTCGATCAGCCAAGACCCGACTGTCCAAATAAATTTCGACCGTCCGTCATCTCTTGTCATACGTTCAGACAATGATAAGGCTTGCGGAATAAACGTAGTCATGTACTTGTCAACCACATTAGCCGCAAGATCGGTAAACCCGATATCCAAATGCGTTTTGAAAATAACTAGCCAAATATTTCTTTTTTGAAAGACACCATCATTCTACCCCCATACTGACAAAATTATAGTCGGTTGCTTGCAAAAACATATCGGATCTCGCCGCCCTTTCCTTTACGTGAAAGCGCAGCGGTCACAACCATCGCAATTATTGCACCATCAGCGCGAACTCCATATCGTGCTGCGTAATAGTGTTCCGGAGACTGGTGGCGTTATCCTAATCCCGAACAATAACTTGATCATACCTTTGCTCCAAGACACCCGGAACCTCGTATAGTAAATAATAGAGACCGTTAACTTCTCCTCGAAACGAAGCAGGAAAAGACAAATACTCATATTTCGACAGAATTGGAAGCACAGAAATATCACTGGAATTTCCGCATTTAGTCTTCTTCAAACTAAAAGCTGATAGTATATTGTTTTCTATAAGAACAACCCGTTTATGTCTTGTATCATATAGGCAAAATTCCAAAAGATTAGCCCTCCTTTTCTCCACTTTATTTCTTTATGGTCGCTCCTCTTGGAGAAGTCGAATTAAAGGACTCAGAAAGCTTTGATAGGGGAAAAACATGCCGAAGAGCATGCAGTTTGGACTAAAATTATAATAGAAAGCAGACCTATACGAATGTCACAGATCTGCTTAACGGTGAAGTGAGGATTAACCCAAGCTATCCAATATAAACAACAGTAGACTATTACTGCGAATTCACCAGTTTCAAGCCGTTCAGTGCAATTTCGGCCGATCCTTGGAGTTAATTGTAGTGGGACAAAATTATTCCTACAATTCCATTAAAGTTGTAGACATGGAAAACATCCGTTTCTCTCTTCCTTGAATGTATCCCGCAGTTCCATTTCGTACAGCCTCGGATAAACCATGTGTCGGATAGCTCGAAAACGGCTCTAAGCCAATATTATAATGCCTGCCAAACCATGGATATCCGGTCGTATTTCCGAATTCCTGCCAGTACCACAAATAGGGCATAGTATCAGCATCCCACTCTACACAAATTGCTGCGTTAAGCCTTGCATTGTCTACTTGGTACCATCCCTTATCTTTAAACCCTTTCATATAAACGATTTCCGAAGGCTTGCCTTTTGGTGGAAGAACAGAGATATCCGTCATGTTGCCCGATGTTTCCTCAACCCACGGCCATTCATGCGTAATTCCACGTTTTACTCGTGCGGATTGATCATTATCTGCCACATCCAGCTCGTCAGCAATAATTGTTATGTTCTCTGGCATTCGAATCGTACAACCAGGTTCTAAAAATGGCTTACCGAATGCTAAATGCTGCCCCCACATATACCTTAGAGGTACCTCGCTTAAATTCTCTATCTCTTCCTTTATGTCAATTTTTGCTGCGTTAGCATAAATGGTAATGGTCTTGCTCAGTTTAAATGG
Organism: Paenibacillus germinis; assembly: GCF_013141785.1. Classification (NCBI taxonomy): domain Bacteria; kingdom Bacillati; phylum Bacillota; class Bacilli; order Caryophanales; family Paenibacillaceae; genus Paenibacillus; species Paenibacillus germinis. The sequence goes on along the minus strand of NZ_WHOC01000115.1, from coordinate 35,681 downwards.
AACTTTCTTTGTTTTGACTGTAAATCTTACAGCAACCATTTCCGGGGTATCTATCTCGATCATGTATGACCATGGCATATGAGCCACTTCGCCATGCTGACCAAATTGGGCACCAAGATAAGCACTGCTGACTCCGCCATTTGGGAATATCTCTTGCCATCCACCTATATAATAATCAATATAAGTGGACTGGGAATCAGGAGATGTCGGCAAATATCTATTTGGGTTATCAACACCATTTTCAGTCAGCCACATAAAATCCAAATCGCGGCTTTTTAATAAGAACTCGAAGATTTCTAAACCTTTATCGAGTAGGATAGAAAGCCTTATTTTTTCATTTTCCAAAACAAGGGTCTTCATTCCCATATAGGTATACTGATCATGAATGCGGCAACCATAATTTCTTTGTTTTCGGTAATAATCCATCTATATCTTATCCTTTCAAGAAGAACGGGTACAAAGTCATACCACCGTCGACGAAGAGCGTGACTCCAGTAACATAGCTAGCTTCCTCTGAAGCCAGCCATGCTGCCGCGGATGCGATTTGCTTCGGTTCGCCTACCCGGTTCATAGGGATAAGTGACAGAACGACTTCATTCTGTTTTGGATCGGACAGAATATGATCGTTCATAGGCGTAGCAATGGCTCCGGGCGCAATCGTATTAATGCGGATACCATGGGGAGCATATTCGAGCGCAAGCGTCTCAGTCAACATCCTTAACCCACCTTTGCTAGAAGCGTAATGAGCATGGAGAGGCTTTGGAATTTTTTGGTGGACACTCGACACATTGATAATATTCCCTAGAATGTTATGCGCCAGCATGTACTTGATAGCTTCACGACAAGCAACGAAAGGGCCGGTTAAGTTGGTATCCATGACTTTGTGCCACTCTTCTAGACTTAACTCATGGGATGGACAGGTAGTTTGAATGCCCGCATTGTTAACCAGCACATCCAGGCTTCCGAATGTCTCTACGGCGGTCTTGATGAGTCGTTTGATTTCATCTTCTCTACTGACATCGGCACAGACTGCAATCGCGTCACCGCCTGCTTTCTTTACCTCTTCCACAACCATAGAGGCCTGATCTGAATTATGATAATCGTTAACAACGACCTTCATCTTCTCCTGCCCGAATCGAACCGCAATCCCACGTCCGATCCCTTTCGAAGCACCCGTAATAACCGCTACTTTCCCTGCAAGGTCCGTAAACATATTATCCCATCCAATCCGTTATTCTTTATTCGTTATTTACGATTGAAAGTGCGGCCTTCATATACCCTAATGCATACGCCATACCGGCATGCCAAGGTGCTTTGCACGTCATCTGCGGTGTATGATCTGGAATAAAAACACCGTCAAAATTATTCTTCTTATAAATGCGAAGCGCCTTGATCATATCAATGTCGCCCTCGTCAACAAACACTTCCTGATAATTCGGCACTTTGCCTATTACATTACGAAAGTGCACGTAGCCTATAGCATTTTGCTTGCTATACTGGTCGATGGCTTCATAGATGTTACCCTCGGTCATTTCCTGCAAAGTCCCCATGCAGAATTCCAACGCATTACTATGGCTTGGGACGATATCAAGCAGCTTTTGGTACAAATGAGGCTGATTCACCAAACGACCATATCCGCGGATAGTAGGCATTGGAGGATCATCTGGGTGAGCGGCTAATCTTACTCCAGCTTCTTCGGCTACCGGAATGAGCTCCTTAAGGAAATATTCTAATCTCTCCCAAAGCTCAGCCGAGGATATCGGGGGGATGAAACCTTTCGGTGCGTTAAAATCATACGTCATATTCCAGATTTGTCCGTTTGGAATCGGCGTTTCCTCCGGTCCTTCTTGGAGGTTGAATGTTGCAGTGACTGCTTCCCCGCGGGCGACAGCCCGATTCACATGTCCCCATACTCCCGCTATGCTGAAATTGTATCCAATGACTGGGATACCAGCTTTACCTACATTACGGACGATCTGCTTTAAGTGCTCGATCTGTTCTTTTTTCTTAGGACCGTCCATCAAAATGTCGTACCAATCGGCAGGACTGAAATTTTCGATCGCTTCGAATTCTAATCCCTCTTCATTCATGGATTTCTTTAATGCGAGCAGGCTTTCATAGGACCACACATCTTCGTTCGGTCTTGCTATTCCCATGTTACGGTCTTTATCCGTTGATGGCAAACCTTCGACACCATTGTAGTAATCCACCAAATGAGCAACGATATGGGTACATCCAGCTTGTTTGGCAAACCGGAAATTATCTTTCGTCAATCGATCACGATATAATCCAAGACCTAGCTTCATGACAACAACTCCTCTATGCAAAATGAAATAAATACGTGCTAAATCCTTTTATAGAATTCCAAAAGTTTTAAAGGCTTCCGTACATAGCATGCCATCCTGTAAGGCCTTCCTCACCAGATTCTCGCCTTCCACTTTTTCCAGTGACTTCTTAATCACTTCTTCCTCAATATCTTGAGGAACGAATACAATACCGTCGATATCCGCAAATACGTAATCACCAGGGTGGATTCGTACGCCATCTATTTCAATCGGCTGTTGGTAATTGATAAGATTAACTCGCCCCTTCGAATCCGTAGGTACCTGACCTCTTGCGGCCAAAGGAAATTTCATTTCCAAGATTTTGGCCGTATCGCGGTTTAAACCGTCAACGATTGCACCCCTGCCTCCGCGCGCTCGACAGGCTGTCGCGATTAACTCACCCCAGAAAGCAGCCGCATCAGGTGCCCCTGTAGAAACGACAAACACTTCACCATGTGAAACAGCGTCAATGGCTTCCATTTGCAACTTGTAAGGCTCCGCTGGAATTGAAAATACTTTTGTTCCTTGAGCAGTGAAAGCTCGGCCGCTTATTTTCAGATTAGAATCAATCAAGCGTACTCCCGCACCCAATGTTTGATTGCGATAACCAAGATCGTCCAAAATATCGCCAATAACCGCTGAATATAATTTTTGCTCCAAGAAATCGAAATCGTATCCTGCAATTATAGTTGCTTTAGTATTGTTCATGTTTTAATCTCCTCTGTTTATTTATTTGTTTGTTTAAAATTTAAAATGTGAAATTTCAGATAATCTAAAATAGAAAGGGAGCCCTTTACAAGACCCCACCATTTTCAGTTAAATGATCAATCATATTGATCTTACTATTCTTAATGTGTTCTTCAAGTTTTGCGCATGCATCTTTTATATCGTTACGCTTTAACGCCTGTACAAACGCATTGTGTTCGTCATGTCCTGAAATAGACCGTTCATAACTTTGAAAGAAGTATATCCTTGCAGCATACAGAAAACTGTTTATTGACCTATATTGCTCCAGCATTCGGTGATTGTCAGCTGCCTGAACAATTTCATTATGGAACCTAATATCAAGTTCGAGAAAACTTTCAAATGGAAACGGTGTAACAGCCAATGTCCCTTTAAAATCTTCAAGGATTTCTTCAAGCGTGTTAACAAGTTTTTGTGCTTTAAATTCAGTAAGATGAGACACACACCACTGCTCAATCATTAACCGGATTTCAGAAACTTCTTCGATGTCCGATTTTTTTAAGCTCGTGACAAATGTTCCAGATCGAGGCTTTACTTCCATTAAACCTTCAAGAACTAAACGGTTAACAGCATCCTTTAAAGGCGTTCGGCTAATGTTCATTTTTTGCGATAAGTCATTCAGATCAAGTCTTTGCCCGCCAATAAATTCACGGTTTAAAATCATTTTTTTAAGCAAATGATACACTTTCTCCGAAAGTTCGGTATGCTCTAGTTCATACACTCTATTCCCCCCTTTCGCTATTAAATCAAACAAGCTGAAACTTCAGATTTCAGTATAATTATACTCTCTTTTTACTGCATAAATCAAGTAGGATTTGTTTTTGCACCTACCCATATGCTCCCATTCACGGTTGAATTGCCCCGTTCCTCATTCATACGTTTTTTTGTCATTCAAATAACAACTCTTTCGATACGATTGGAATCCCAATCGTTACTTTCGTACCTTCACCATACACGCTTTCGATCTTAATACCGTATGAGTATCCATATTTCAAATGGATTTGGCGATTCAGATTTCGCAAAGCAAAGCTCGACGTATCATCTGTTGTTTCCAACGCAATTGAACTACTTAATTTCGCCAAATCCTCTTCTTTCATTCCAATCCCGTTGTCTTCGATGATGAGTTGTAAGCCCTCATGGTTTGTAGACGCGGTAATAGTAATATGCCCATGACCCTTTTTCTGTTCTATTCCATGGTAGATTGAATTCTCAACAATGGGCTGGAGAAGCAGCTTCGGTACTTGGCAATCCCCCAGTTCCTCCGGTAGTTCTATATGAAAGCTGATTTCACCTTTGTAACGGATATTTAGAATTGTCAGATAACTGACAACCAGTCCGACCGCTTCTTTTAATGTGACGATCTCTCTACCTCCACTTAAGCTATACCTGAAAAATTTGGATAGAGCCGCTACCATTTGCGATATTTCTTCTACTTTTTTGATCTTTGCTATGCTATAAATCGAATCGAGGGTGTTGTACAAAAAATGCGGATTAATTTGTGCCTGAAGAAGCTTAATTTCGGCTTCCTGGTTCAATACTTTTTCATTGGCCAGATCCTTGATAAGCAATTTCAGTTCGTCGGCCATATCGTTAAACCCTTGGTAAATAAGTCTATATTCATCTTTTCGATTGTCCAGTATCCTGATATCCAAATTCCCATTCTCAATTTTATGCATGGCTTTAACAAGCTTTAACAACGGTTTGTAAAACAAATTGGACAACAAATATGTTACGGCAAAGATGAGGAGGCCCGTCACCGAGATAAGAATGAAGAAAAACTTTCTCATTTCGTACACTTTACCCAAAATTTCAGACGAAGGAATTACAACGACAAATCTCCACCCGGTGTAATTGGAGATAGAGTACACGACAAATTGACTTTGGTTTTCGTAAAAAAAGCTACCGCTCTCTCTTCCCAACAACTGGATCTGACTATTAATCCGTGTATAGAGATCAGTTTTAGTACCCAAAATGCTTTTGTCCGAATATGCTACAACATTTGCGTTGGCATCCAGCACGACGAAATCACCTGGAATGCCTCTTTGGATTTTCCTGTAATAATCGCTGATATAGTTCTCGTTGACATTCACAGCCAGTATGGCAATTGTTTTATCTTCATTTTTCAAAATCTTGTCAAACGTAATTTGTTTATTGGATTCTAATCGCGTTTCAATATGGTTCAAAGTGTAGTAATCTACTGATCTGGATACGAACCATCGGTCTACACCTTCCTGACTTTGGGCCTGTTTAATAAAATCTAAATTGCCCGGATCAATATTTTCATAATAGGTGGAGTTAGAATCGATAACCGTATTTTGATGAACCAAATATAGATTAAAGGATTCGATCCCTTCCATGATGTTGCTAGCTTTAATGCGATTTTTGAAAAAGCTTAGGAGATCCAAGATTCCTGAATATCTTGCATATTTTACTTCAGGTTCAAGTGGGAGCTCTTGCTTGGCAAGAGCAAACAGCCTATTATCAGTCAAAAGTAATTGACTCATTCCTGTAACATTGTAAAGAGCGGTATCAATATTGTCGACCGCAAAATTAATACTGCTGATGACAACCTTTGAGGCTTGTTCCGTGATGGACTGTTCGGATCTTTTATAAAGCAACCCGCTGACTATAATCATTGGGATGAGAACGACCATAAATATAACGAAGAACATTTTGGCGCGAATACTGATATTTCTAAACATCATACGTAATCCGTTTCTTTAATACCGAATGGGGTATCTTTCTCATGAATAGTTGATCCATGGTATATAATGTACAAAGAAATCACTCCTTTGGTTATGGTTAATTGGTAACTCCATTTTACCAGAAAGCGGTTTCTTATTGTGTTTACGTTCAGGTTATTTTGTCGCGATACTGCATAGGGGTTAAACCCTTAGTGGTCTTAAATATTTTCGTAAAATACTGAACATCGTCATAGCCAACGCTGCTAGCGATTTCATATATTTTTTTCGTTGGATCGCTCATTAATTCAATCGCTTTTTCGATACGATATTCCATAATGAATTTACTAAATGAAATGTTCACTTCATCTTTGAATATTTTGCTTAAATAGGAGGGATTCAAAAGGAATTTCTCGGCAACCAAGTTGAGCGTAATTGTTTCATTATAATGCACTTCCACATATTGGATGATCTTTTCAATCACCTTCCGCTTTTTGGGCTCATGTGTTTTCTTTAAGTAATCAATGATCTTCTCAAAAGCTTCTGACAGGAGCTGTCGGATATCCTGAACGCTTTGCAATCTATGCACCAACTCGAAAAAATCTAGACTGAACTCCGAAAATTCATCATTTACAGTGAATTTTGAGATGACATGTACGACTTGAAAATAGATAAACTTTAACTCTGCAGGAGTGATCTGTGAGTCCCCTTTTACGAGCATTTCCATATTCACATGAAGCGATTCTTTATCTCCCAGTTTGATTGAGTTGATAATCGCATCGATATCATAGTTTTTGTAATGTTCCGACTTGGACGAGGAAATCAATTCCCCTTTCCGTACTTTAGCTGAATATCCGTTAAACAGCAGTGACTGCTTAGCCTGACGGTACGACGAGGATATATCGAAGATATCCGTATAACCTCCTCCTAGACCAATGAACACCGAACAACCTAGAATTTTGCCGATGATTATATTGAGGGCTTCGGACATGGATAATACTCTGTTGTGAATGACTTCAACTTCGTTTGAAGAGGAGATAATAACTACTACCTCATCTGAATGAATGAACACAATATCGTTTTCACTCAAATCTCGAAGAAAATCCCTTGCCACATTCCTGATTACGAATTGGACAAAATCAGTACTATTCTGCTCTGTTACTTTCTCGAAGTTTTGAATCTTAAATATGACGCAAATATGATGAACGTTAGTACGATTGATTTGAAAATCATTCAGTACCTCAACAGCTTCCTGTCTGTTTTGAACCTGTCCGTTAATCAATTTGGCGAATAGCATTTCCTTCAACAATGGCAATCTCTTGTTAACCTGATTATCGGCCTTTCTTAATAAGGCTTCTTGTTTCTTCTCCAGTTGAATTTGCTCCAAACATCGTTCTACAATATGGAGTAAATCCTGATCCTCGACAGGTTTAAGAATATAGTCAAAAGCCCCTAACGCAACGGCTTTCTTAGCATATTCAAAATCACTGTATCCACTGATTATGATAACTTTCGCCAGTAATTGATGTTCCTTTAAACTCTGCATCAATTCCAACCCGCCCATATTCGGCATCCGAATATCCGTAAGGATTAAATCAGGATGAGAAACCTTAGCCTTCGCTAAAGCTTCATCGCCTGAACTCGCCTCTTCAATGAAATCAATTCCCAATGTGCCCCAATCTATCGTTTGTAGGAGTCTTTGGCGTACCCAAGTTTCATCATCCACAACTATCATTTTGGCCACACCCAATTGCCCCTCTCATGCGAAGCTTAGGATTTCTGTTAGAAGGGTATGAATGGAGTTCCTGCCCTCTGTTATGTAAGGCAACAACTCCATCCCGCTTGCTTCATTATGTTCAGCTTCGCTTCTTCATTAATTGAATAGTCGTAATGAGCACAGCTACAAGAATGAGAAGTCCTCTTACGATGTACTGGACGTATTCGTTAATATTTAACAATGTCATCGCATTGATGAGAACCCCCAGAAAGATCAGACCGATGAAAGTCCCCCATACTTTACCAACACCTCCGAATAAACTTGTACCTCCTATAATCACGGATGAAATGGCAATCATTTCCCATCCTTTTCCGAAATTAAAAGAACCTGACATCACTTGCGATGAAATAAGTATGCCACTGAGTGCAGACAAAAGCTGAACGACAACCATACAAATAATCTTCACTCTCGATACATTAATCCCGGATAATCGCGCGGATTCAGGATTCCCTCCGACTGCATAAACAGAGCGGCCGAACTTCGTGTAGTTCATGATGACGAGAACGACGGCAAATACAACAATTAAAATAATAGCAGGAATAGGGATTGAAAAGATTTCACCAGCTCCAAACACATTATACCATGAAGGCAATGTCGTAACAGGGAAACCCTTGGATAGTACTGCAGCAATCCCATAAATTACGTTTAACATAGCTAGTGTAATGATAAAGGAAGGCACTTTATACTTGGTTAGAATCCATCCGTTGAAAAGACCGATTAGACCGGCAACTAGAAATGAAGCTATGATGCCAACAACGACCGCTGCATCCATCGACATAACACCGCTGCTTGAAAGATTGCCGGAAACAAGTCCGACAATAACCCCTGTTATCGCAACCGTTGATCCGATGGATAAATCTATTTCCCCCGCGATAATGACCATTGTCATACCAAATGCAATGCAACCTTGCATAGCCATATTTCTTAAAATATTTAACAGATTATCCGTGGTTAAAAACCCGGAGGAGGCAAATGCCATAGCAACCACAATAATGATCAAAATAATTTCCAACACATGCTTATTCAAACTTTTTTTCAATGTGTCAGGTGACAACAATGATGTTTTGACTGATCCTGTTGTTGATATTTTCACAATTATTCTCCTCCCATACTAAGAGCGTATAGTTCATCTATTTTTAGTGCTTCCGGAGTATATTCCCCTGTTATTTGGCCATCTTTTAAAATTAGAATCCGATGACAAACCTCCAGCAATTCTTCCAATTCAGAAGAAACCATAATACTTGATATCCCCTTACGTGACTGATCCCAAATAATTTGGAAAATTTGCTGTTTGGCATTCACATCGATCCCACGAGTTGGTTCATCAAAAATCATAATCTTGGGATTGGTATTTAACCAATTTCCCACAACCACCTTCTGCTGATTCCCTCCGGATAATGAAGAAACTTGATGATTAACATCCGCCACCTTAATCTGAAGATCTCTTACTTGTCGTTCAACAAAATCATTCTCAATATGCTTCCGGATAAAAGATTTTTCAGATATTAGATCTAGACTTGCCATACATAAGTTATCCTTAATCGAAGCCATCTGAATAAGACCTTCATGCTTTCGATCTTCCGGCGTATAAGCAAGACCAGCTTTTTTCATTTTCTCGGGGGTTGGAGCATGGATTTTCTTCCCACTGCAGTAAATCTCACCATTATCATAAGGATCAGCTCCGAAAATCGACTTCAAAAGCTCGGTTCGCCCCGATCCCAACATTCCTGCTATACCTAATACCTCACCTTTTCTCAATTGAAAAGACACGTCCTGAAACTTATTTTTGCGGGAAAGCCCTTTTACTTCCAAAACGACCTCGTTAGAAAAAGTAAGATCATCAGGACGAGTGCGAATTTCCACATCACCGAACATCATATTAATGACATCTTTGCGTGTTAGTTCCTGCATCGGCGCTTTACCTATATAATGCCCCTCACGCAGCACCGTGCAGGTGTCAGCGATTTCCCAAAGTTCGTGAAGCCGATGCGATACATAAATAATAATGACATCTTTGTTTTTTAATTTGCGAATCATGGCAAACAAGGATTCAATTTCGTTTTTGGCAAGCGCCGAGGTAGGCTCATCGAGCTGTAATACTTTTGGATTAAAGCTCATGGCCTTAACGATTTCTATCATTTGCGCTTGACCTACACTTAGGTTATAGACCATTTCCTCAGCTGGAATATCCACGCCCAGTTCTTGTAAAAGCTCATTTGCCATTGCATAGGCTCGCTTCCAATCGATCATGAAGCCTCTCATCGGCATTCGACCAAGAAAAATGTTCTCAGCAACGGTTAAACCAGGCACAAGGCTTAGCTCCTGATATACGGTTGCTATTCCCTTTGCGAATGATTCGCTAGGATCATTAAATTTCATGGACACTCCCTCCAAAATGATTTCGCCTTTTGTCGGCTCGACTGCACCTGAGAAGATTTTCAACAGCGTAGATTTCCCTGATCCATTTTTGCCAAGCAGCGCATGCACTTTTCCACTTTCAAACGAAACGGAAACTTCATCCAATGCGATGGTACCCGGATATACTTTCGTTATTTTTTTGGTTTCCAGCATACTCATAGGATTTACCTCCCTGCTCTCCCACTTTTATAGTTCGGGGTTATTACAGAAAGAAGATTTTCATCAAATCTGCAGCAACCCCAACTTTTTTGATTTTTTATGTTATTTGCCCATTTTGGACTTCAAGTCAGCCTCAAATTTCGTAATGTCATCCGGTTTCGCTCGGCTAAGCAAAATGCCATCTACAATCGTTGCTTTACCTTTACTTGCACTGATGTCTTCACCTTTCAGGCCTTTAATTAACAATTCCATTGCTTTATATCCAATGTTGTAAGGATCTTGCCCTGCAATCGCTTGCAGAATGTTATTGTCGTCTTTGAGCATAGAGATCAATTGGTCACTTGCATCTGTTCCGAAAACAAACACTTTGCCTGCTTTACCTGAATTTTTAACAGCCATTGTCGCACCGATCGTGCCGCCTTCGTTAGCCGCCCAAATTAAATTTACATCCGGATGAGCAGTTAATATGTCACTTGTTATGGATACGGATTTATCTTGAAGCCAAGCGTCTTGATCCGCTACAATTTCAACGTTGGGATTGACTTTTTTGACTTCATCAATGAATCCGTTTACACGGTCAGCGCTTTGTTGCGGTAGTTGGGATTTAAATTGAAGGATGGCGATTTTCGCTTTTCCGCCAAGCTTGTTCTTAATAAATTCAGCAGCTTCTTTACCAGTAATTTGACCGATATTCTTATTGTCCGAAGTATATCCTCCGACTACGAACGGAGCATTTGTCAAGGCAAGGTTCGTAACTGCGACCTTCACCCCTTTTTCATCTGCCTTTTTCAGAGCTGCGATGGAAGAATCCTGATTCAGCGGGGAGATGGCAATACCGTTTACTTTCTGGGATATATAGGTGTTGATTAATTCAGCTTCTTTTCCTTGGTCGTTAGCAGTGTTTCCTGTCAGTACTTTAACTCCGGCAGCTTTACCCGCATCTTGAAAGCCCAGTGATAGCAGTTTCATAAATTGGTCTTCCTGGAAGACCACGCCTGCAACGACAAGATCAGCTTTTGTATCCGCCGGTTTTGCTGTTACAACAGCTTCGGGTGTTTTCGTAGCTTCACTAGCAGTTTTGCTGGAACCACAAGCAGTAAGAGATAGTGCCAAAATTGATGCAAGCGCAAAAGTAGAAATTCTTTTCAAATTTTTCATTGTTCAAATCCCCCTAATCAAAGTTTGGATGTTTCTTGCATTAATGAAACGTAATTACTTACAAAAGACGGTATCAATTACCGACCGCTCCACCTTTCGTAATTTATTAAGTAACATTAGACAAGAGATAACTATTGACTCATTCTACCCAGCCTTGCTTGGTCCTGTGTTAGCTATGATCAATGTTATTGTAGTTTGATTATAAAATGATGCGGAAAAAGGAACAACGGGAGAGATTTTGTATTTCTTGTATTATTTTTGTTTTTGTTATTTTTTACGAATGGACTCTCGTCAAGGCTGGTATATTGATTGATTATACAAGGATCTTATTATTTAAAAGTTGCCGTGTGATTCTATCGTACAAGATAATAATAGTGGTAAAGTTATTGTTTACAACTCAGCTTTCACATATATATAACACCCTAAACCTTCGCTTTACTCTTTCACACGCTTAAGAATAAGAAGGACGAATCACCTCTAAGAAGGACGTCGTGTATCGCTACGAATTACAGTCGGTTAACGGCGACAATTCTTAGGACTACTTGGAAGCGACATAGTTTTTCCATGATCTTTCCCGTATATTGTCTTACCTAGTTTGTCATTCGTGTTGCTCCGCTATACTGTCGTTACTTTAATAAACAAAAAAGGAACTACCGTGAAGCTAGCCCCTCAACACCTTATTATGAGAACTTTTCGAGTTCGACTTTGAATGAATTGATATTGGTGGTGACTTTTTAGGAAACCTTAATACAGAAAAAAGACGTGACTGATTTGATCGTTCATAGCAATCAAGGATTCCAGTTCACGTCTTACGTCCACTCTTTTATAAAAAACGAACCATTATGATTTTACGCTAAGCAGCATACCCTTAATGAAATTGCGCTGTAGAACGAAGAACAGCAACACCGTTGGCAGCGAAGTCAATACGATTCCGGCTAACAATGTGGTCACACCTGAGCGGAAGTAAATACCTTGCATTGTCGCCAGACCTGTCATAACTGGACGAACCTTTTCCGATCGGGACAACGTCAGACCGAAAACCAAGTCGTTCCAAATCCACGTGAACTGGAACAAGAAAAGGACGGAAATTGGTGGCAGCAGCAGTGGACCGATGATTCGAGTAAGATACCAAAACTATGAAAACCGTCAATCTGTGCCGCTTCCACAATTTCGTAAGGCAGCGTCGTCATGTAATTGCGCAATAAAAAGACGCAGAATGGAATGGTAATTGCAATTTAAAATAAGAGCATGCCGCCGAAGGTATTGTAGAGACCTAACTTTTGATATCCCTTGAACAACGGAACCAAATACATCTGAAAGGGAAAAATAGTCCCACTGTAGATGAGTAAGAATAAACTTCTACAAGAATTTAAGTGTTTTAAAAATTCGAATTTATTTGTCACTTTTACTTGATAAAACTTAGCCTCTTCGTGGAAACTGTACTTATTAGATTCGATTTTTCGCAAGATTTCATTGCTTCCTTCGTAGAAGAGAGAGAAGTAGTGGAGTACTATAATCAATAAGAATGGATCATCATCATTGTCAATATCAAGTATAATCTCAAGAGCTGCTTTAACAAGGCAAGTTAATATACATAATGTCTCCAAGTTGATTTTTCTTAAGTATTTGTCTGTTTCATTTTCAATGATATCCCGAAAAAACGATTTCATTACTTTCTCATTTACTTGCTCACGAATGATCCCAACAAATAGCAAAAAAAAGAGCCGAATAAATCTGGTTAGATTTACTGCGATCTTTTTATGAATTTCACTTATTTGGGATAGTCCCATTGGCGGTACCGCCCCTATTTTTCCACAAATTAGATAAATATTGGTTTTCCAATGGTTCTCGTGTCCTGATTATCACACAGAAAAGAAGCCTAATTCAATATCCGGCTTTAGTTTCATTTCTATTCATCTATTTAAACTGTTGGATGATATAATCCGCTGTTCGAATAGCTAGGGCAATAGTGGTGAGGGTGGGGTTTGCCGCTCCGCTAGTGGGAATAACGCTATTGTCGGCTATATAAAGACCTAATACGCCATGGATTTGTCCATATGGATTGGTAGCCGAAGTGGAAGGATTATCACCCATACGGCATGTTCCCATCTCGTGAATCTCATCTCCGGGAAGTTTTCGGCAAATTTCTGAAACCAAGGGAGCTTTTAAGGTGGAAGAAGCCTGTTTTAGACCCTCACCCATTTTTTGAATGATATCCTCATCTCTCTCACTGTATGAGAATTGCACTTTTAACTCTGGCACCCCGTACTCATCTCGCATGAGGGGATCAAGGACTATTTTATTTTCATATCGTGACTCAACCATACCTGAACCGATAAAATCGATCTCCCACTCCTTACGCAATGGTTTTTCATTATAAGCATACCAATAGTATTCCGAATTTTTTCCTGGTCCATGAATCTGTATTTGATAGGGACGATCAACCGTCCGTGGAATCAAAATACCGAGCGTACCTAAGATCTCGGGAAAATCATCGCGACAAACAATACCTGTTCCAACCACTCTAGAATGATTCGTAAGATAATGACCGATTGCTGTCCCTGAGATCCCAGAATGAAGTAAAATACGTGGGGTTTCAAACGTGCTTGTTGATAAAACAATGGTCTTCGCTTTAAGCAAATAATTTTTTTTGTCCGAAGACACGACTTTTACGCCAACCACTTTTCCCTTTTCAGTTAGCAATTCGACGGCACGGCTCTTTATAGCCAAGTCAAAAGGTCGCTTATTCAAAGCTCTCGCAAGAAATAAGATTGAGCTAAAAAACACATTGGAATGGATTTCTCCATATTTGGTTTCTGCTAAGTCAGCAGCAATCGGTTCATCGGTTGCTTCGGGAAATCCGCCTTTCCTAAGCTGGGATAGAAGGATTTGTGTTATTGAAGATCCATGTGTATAGGACTGACTGACGTTCATGACCTGTTCTGCAATATTGTAGTAAAGGTTCATATCTTGCAACGAGACCGGCCACTTCACAATATCGGCAGTATGCATTCGAGGACACACTGCGTTCCAAAGGACTGTTCTTCCACCTAAAGCGAGAAACTGTTTAAAAGCTAGCTCAGATGATTCCGGAAAAAGGGTATTTTCATGTAAATGATCCGGCCAGGACATTCCAATTCGCTTCCAAAACTTTGGATTCGCCCAGAATTTACCATAACGTTCAGCATTCATCGTAGGGATGTTTTGTACATTTGTTGGTAAGAAAAGATCTCCGGCTTCAATGACACCGATTCGTTTCCCGTTTCTTCCCCACTGTTCACATAATCTCCAAAGAACCGCTCCTCCTCCTGCTCCTGTACCGACAATAATAACGTCATATTCGATTTGTGCCATTTGTTCCAACGAAGTGAGGGGAATCCACTGATCCAAATAATCGGATTGAGATTCAGGTTCACAATGGGGTATAGCTGCCGGGTTCCTGAGTTTCATACTTGGAGATGAGATTTTTACTACTTCTCCCTTGATTTGCTGATCGGGACTAGTAATGTGTTGATTACATGAAAGGAGATCTTGTATTCCGACATGATATTTTTCAGCAATGCTTCTCAGCGTATCACCATCATCAGCAACATAAACCTTCAAAGACTCACACCTCCATTCTTTTCATTCGTAAAAATATATGTGGCGGAATTTGCCTTTATGCAGCCGAAACCCATGTACAGGATGATTCTAGCAAGTAAAACAAACCCAAACTAAAAATTAACTAACATTGAATAATATGGATATTTCCTGACATTTAGACAAATCATAATTTTAGTCTTCATCATTACTCAAAGCTGGGTACAGGGAGGATACATTGTGTTTAACAAAACATGGTTTCATTTCCGTTCTCATCAATCAAGGAGGAACAGTTAGTTACAAAACAATAAGAACATCCGTTTTTCATGGAATTGAATCAAAACTTACAAATTTTGCAGTCTGTTTATACGAATTGTTCGGATGTCATATTTCATAACTTTATAATCTGCGAAAAAACAAATGCAGTCATTATTTACATTGAGGGCATGTCAAACACAGAGTTGATTGATCAGCATATTCTTGCCCCGCTTATGCTGGAAACAGGGGTAGAACAGAACAATTCGTTTATTTATCTAAAAAAGAAGATCTCTGTTTCTAACATAAAAGAAGTTCATGATTTTTCCGTTGCTATCGAACAAATTTCAATAGGGAATCCCGTAATTCTCATGGAGGGGGAAAAGCAAGGAATCTCCTTTGGATTGGCAAAGATGGAAAAGCGTGAGAAAGAAGAGCCCCAGGCTGAATCTGTTGTACATGGCCCACGTGAAGGGTTCACTGAGACATTAGCTGTGAATACCTTAATTTTACGAAGAAGGATCAAATAGTCCGCAACTAAAATTGAAACCATTGAAAAATGGGCGTTATTCCCAAACCCAGATCATGATCGCCTATATCGAAGGCATTGCTGATCCTACCTTGATCGAAGAGGTTACAAATAGGTTGAAACGAATTGTTATTGATGGTGTGTTGGAAAGTAGGTATATCGAGGAGTTTATCGAAGATAGTCCATTTCCCCCTTTCCCTCAATTATTAACAACAGAACGACCTGATGTTGCCACCGCGGCTCTGTTGGAAGGACGCTCGGTCATTCTAGTCGATGGTACTCCTATTTCCATGCTCGCTCCAGCTACTTTTTTTTCCTTATTACAATCACCTGACGATTATTATCAAAAGGTTTAAGATTGGTACGTTGATTCGTTGGTTACGTTACCTTTTCGTTCGTTATTATTGCCTTAGTGGTTCCTTCTACTTATGTTGCCGTTTTAACCTATCATCAAGAAATGCTTCCAACTGCTCCGCTCTGAAAGCTGAACAGCCACTCCGACTTAATCGGAGAAGATAATAAATACCGGTAGTCGCACGGACAGAAACCTGATCCGACAAGAAAGGGATGAATCCTGATGCTTGAAAGAGGGAAAATTTCACCAATGCAAATGGGTATACTATTATACTCAGCGATGTCATCAATTATTCTATTGTAGCTAGCTTAGGCGAATGCCGCCTTGGATCAAGGTTTCCGCGATTTGATCCGCTTTGTCTTCCGGAATGCCCCTCAGAATGGCAATGATTTTTTCTTCGGAAAGCCGTGTACAGTTGTCCATTAAATACCCCCTCACGGTAACCTCGACTCGCGCCAACTAGCGGTGAGTATCCCTATATTCTTGCGGTGTAACTCCGTAATGCTTTTTGAACACGTTGATAAACGAATGCGCCCTTTGATAACCTAATTGGGCTGCGATTTCATATACCATATCATCGCTGCTTTTCAATAAATTGATTGCTTTCTCCATTCTGATACGGTGAATATATTCGCTTAACGTTTCACCCGTTTTTAATTTGAAAATTTTGGACACATACACGCGATGTAGATATAAATGATCTGCAATTGCTTGTATGGATACATCGTGGGACAAATGATCTTCCACAAATTTTCGAATCTGACGGGTCATCGTTTCCCGTGAATCACTCCTCTCATGCTCGATGTCCGCTTCAAAGCACTGCAGCACACGGGTCGCCCAGTCCTGTAACTGATGGATCGAACGAACTGGATTGCTGCCGATAAGCTTATTATAATCATCGCCGATCAGTTGCGAGAGTTGCCTGCCGCTCTTATGTGCAATATAGGAGAATGAGGCGGATATCGAATAGAACACTTCAAGAAGATGCTCCTCCGAATCTGACCATTTCATTTGAAGTTCATCAAAAATATGATGGAGTTTTTGGGCGACAGCATCCCAACGCCCCTCCTCAAGCAGGTGGGACAAAGTGGGGAACTCGTACAGATTGTGCAAGGACCTCATTTCGATCTGCTCGAGTTCATCGGAAATCGTCATAAATAACTCCTGCTCGCTGCCAACCTTTTTACGAAGCGCCGAAATGGATGTGTTATAAAGGGTGGCGATACCATCGGGAAAGCTGCACCACCTACTGACCAACACCGAGATACTTCCCTTCAAATATTTTTTCACAATTTCCTGTAATTCGGATGCCGTGCTTTCCAAAATATGTTGTTTCCAATCACCGCCGACTTCCGCTTCATTCCCCTCGATCGACTTCCATTTTACGACAAACACCAAGAAATCGTGCGCATCCTTGCAATGCCATAACTCAAACCGTTCCCCGAAAAGCTCCTCGGCAATATTGCCTATGGAGAACTCTATCAACGACAAGTTCGTCGTATCATAATGGATAAAAGGGTTCTCCAGCCGGATCATCATCATGGCAAACGGCTCGCCGATCAAAGCAGGCACTTGAAAGATTTCCATTTTTTCTTTCAGAGTCTGCATCGATATGCGTCTTCCCTGCAGAAGATCATGAAGTAATGATTCTCTCAGCAAAGGGAGATTTTCCCTCAAGGTACGTGTATTCCTCTGATTGGAAATAATCCATTCCCATTCTGCCTTTAGATTTCGGTTTACTCTGTCCACCGTCTGCAGCAAATCCTCATCCGTCACAGGTTTCAGCAGATAACCAGCTGTCTCGTGCTGAATCGCTTCTTGCGCATATTTAAATTCGGCATGTCCCGACAACAAAATGCATTTGGTGTTCCGCCATTTGGTGCGTACTTCACGGATAAGCTCCAAACCGTTCATACCGGGCATGCGAATGTCCGATATAATGATATCGATCGAATGGGTGCTCATTATTTCCAATGCGTCAAAGCCGGAGTACGCCCTGAACACAGCCTCGATCCCAATCTGCTCCCATGAAATAGCCGTAGCCAGTCTATCCACTACATGAATTTCATCATCAACGATTAACAAGCGGGTCATCTCTTATTTCCTCCCGGCAATTCCGGAAGCCCACCATTCGGCAATTGCTTCCACTTCAGTGTGCATTTTATTCCCCCTTGATCGGAACGCTCCACAATCAATCCCGCACCTTCGCCAAATTGATAAAGCATCCGCTGATGTACATTCCATACGCCGCATCCCATTTCTTCATTCATTGGAAGCTCCATTTCATATTGAAGCTTTCTTAATTCCTCCGGCGGCATGCCGACACCGTTGTCTTCCACGATTAATCGGTACTCATCTTGATCCATCTCGCCCTTGATGAGAATTTTACCGTCGCCGATTTTGGGCTCAAGTCCGTGGATGATTGCGTTTTCCACTAACGGCTGCAGCAGTAGGCGGGGAATGAACAGCTCTTTCATGTCTTCCGGAACGGAAATGTCGTAGTGAATCTTCTGCAGCCGCAGATTTTGGATCACCAAATAATTTGTAACCAGTTTGAGTTCATCGCGAATCGGAACGGATTGATTTTCAATCCTAGTCGTATACCGGTAATAGCTGCCAAGATTTTGAGCCATAGCAACGACGGATTTCGTATCTTTAAGAATAGCCGTATTGACAATGAAAAATAGACAGTTATATAAAAAATGCGGGTTGATTTGCGACTGCAGCATTTTCAGATTCGCTTCCCGGGAACGGATTTTCTCTTTGTATACAGAATCAATCAGCGCTTGAATCTGTTCCGCCATATCGTTGAAACGGCGTATGAGAAAATCAAACTCATTGTTCGGCTTATAATGAATTCGCGTAGAGAAATCCCCCATTTTCAAGCGCTGCACACTGTTTACTAATTTCAAGATCGGTATCTGCACATGCCTATACAACAGCAGGGATGCAAGTACACTTAAGCCGAGCAATAGTGAAATCGAGATATAAAATAAGTTACGGCTGCTCGTTATCGGGTGCAAAATTTGCTGCAATGGAACGTAATCAACCAGGTACCAGCCTATATTCTTCGATTTAACGTAAGTTACAAAATATTGCTGGCGATTCAGCGAAATGACGGATTTGCCCGATTCATCGGTTAATTTAGGCTTTATCAAATCGAGCACTTGTTGAGTCAGCTCTTGTTGGGCGGTACTATTTTCAATAGGCTCATAGCGAGGGTCATAAAAAAATGGATCTCCCTTTCCCCCCGCCTTAAATTGATCGAGCATATTTATGATATTCACATCCGGAAAGCTTACTTGAAAGATCGTCGATACCTGTTCAAACCGGTTTGCCAATTCTGGGTTTACGATCTGTTTGACAAAAACATGATCCTGCGATTCACTGGAATTACGATTTTCGTATACCCAGTTTTGCGTCAAATTTTTTCCTACAAAACGATCGTCATAGGAGACGTAAATATTAGACGACAGCGCCTTTTTCTCATTAGGCAAAAAGATCGATAGATCATTGATCCATCCGCTTGAAACGCTCTGCAAACTTAACTTTCTGGAAACCCTAGATTCTGTTTTTAACCGTTCGAAGAGAGAACTGCTCGGAAAATCGATATATTCGCGAATCGTCGGATCGGAGCTAATAATCACCGGAGACATGGACAGTTGGTCAATCGCCGTATCCATTTGGTACTGGAAAAAGGACATCCGGTTCAAGTTCGAGGATTGGATTTCTTCCGTTACGACATCGACGCTCACTTTGTTTGAATAGCTGTATAACAAAAGAATGGGGAATAACACTAAAAACATGAGAATGACGAGTTTTTTGAAAGTATTCATACGAATCGCCATCGTCGTTCATCCCCATTTCTCTTTTATCATTCGGCAACCGAGCCGTCTTTATGCCTCCATACCGGGTTGGTCCAATTATGTCCGATAGAAGCCATTTTGATCACATGCTCTTCGTTGATGCAGTGTGGAGCGATCGCCACATCGTAAGCTTCCGCCATCGACGCGTTTTTTTTCATTCGGTAATACCACCTGCATGAGACAAGTCAG
Source organism: Paenibacillus germinis (assembly GCF_013141785.1). NCBI lineage: Bacteria > Bacillati > Bacillota > Bacilli > Caryophanales > Paenibacillaceae > Paenibacillus > Paenibacillus germinis. The sequence continues at coordinate 15,647 of NZ_WHOC01000115.1, read as the reverse complement.
GCTGTACAATATCTACGCATCCATCCGAAAGCAGCGATTTAAAATCCCATCGGGGGTACATTCTTTCCCCAGTCGCAATCGGAATCGACGTATGATTCGCAATTTCACGTAAAGCCTCATGGGTCCTCCGCGATAAAATCCAGCGCGGTACATGACGTTCCAGTGATCCTCGATACGCAAAGGATCTTTGCCTATTCAATATTCCATCAGTTCGGTGACTGCCGCTTTCACCGTATCGGCTCGTCCTTCGACGACAGGTCCCCCCCCCAACCGAAAATACCTTCATCGGTCTCGATTTTTTGAAATAGCCAGCGCGGAAGGACTTTATATAGTTTATAATCTGTTATTCTCTTTCTATCCATCCATTCCTTTCTAATCGATTGACTTACCCTTTTACCGCACCTGCCGCCAAGCCGCTAACGATATACCGCTGGGCTGCAAGCGCGATGATGAGGATCGGGAGAGTAATAATGCAAGCTGCCGCCATCAGAGCTCCCCAATTGATTTCTGTATAAGACATAAAATTGAACACCGCAATCGGCAGTGTTTTCGTTTTGTCCCCTGCCAAAATAAATGAAAACATGAAGTTGTTCCATGAGAAAATCATGGACAATAGCGAAGATGTAATAATCCCAGGTCCTGATATAGGTAAAATAATGCGGAGAAACATTTGCGTTCGGGTACAACCGTCAATTAGTCCTGCTTCCTCAATTTCCAAAGGCAATGCCTCAAAGAACGAGATCATAATCCAAATGATAAACGGCATTCCGACGAGCATATGACTTAGAATAAGAGAAGTATACGTATCGACCAATTGCAGTTTTGTGAAAATCATATACCAAGGAATTAAGAATGATATCCCGGGGACAATACGCGCAATTAAAATCGTGAGCCCTAAGCCATGAAGCTTATATCTTGCGATTCCATAGGCAGCTGGCAAGCCCAAAAGCAATGCGCCTGCTGTAGAGCCGATAGCAACAATTAAACTATTCGTTATGAACCGCATGAATTCATACTGTCTAAAGACATTGACGTAGTTTTCCATCGTTGGTTTAAAAATAAAAAAGTTGCCGGTTGACATAATCTGCGCATGTGTTTTAAAAGAGGCAAGAACCATCCAAATAAAAGGGAATGCAAACGCGATTATGACGATCCACATGATCAGCGAATGCAAGAACATTAAATGACTACTTTTCTTCATTCCTTAAGCTGCCTCCAATCGCTTTCGTACCCATATCATAGCTAATGTTAACGCCATGACGAGCACAAAGAAGATCATGAGCAGGGAAGATGCCGTACCTAATTTGAAGTATTGGAAACCGAGCGTATATCCATAAACGTTCAATGTTTCCGATGCGAAATTAGGGCCGCCCTGCGTTGTCCCGTAAATGATATCGAATGTCTTTAATACATCGATCAGTCTCAGCATGACGGCTACGATAATCGTCGGTCGCAGCAGCGGCAGCGTAATGTGCCAAAACTTTTTCCATGCGGTTGCGCCATCCACATCCGCCGCTTCATAGGGCTCGGATGGAATTGTGGATAATCCTGCCATAACGATCAAAGTGATCATTGGAGTCCATTCCCATACGTCGATGATCACTAAAGATGGAATAACTTGATCTGGAGAAGCTAACCATAGTAAAGGCTTTAGGCCTAGAAATCTAAGAAGCTCGTTAGCAACTCCGATCGTCGGCTCATAAATAAGCAACCACACTAACCCCATGGCGACTGGTGTGGCGACCATTGGCAGCAGGAACAGCGTTTTAGCTGCATTTTTGCCGCGGAAATCACGATATAGCAATAGGGCAATGGCTATACCCAATACCGTTTCAAACACAAGCGCTGCAAAGGTAAAATAAAAAGTTGCTCCAACCGAATGCCAAAAACGTTGATCTGATAATAATGCTGTGTAGTTCATAAGACCTACCCACTTTGGAGACTGTACGGCCGACATATCCCATTCATAAAAGCTGATTCGCAGCGTATACAAAATAGGAAATACCATCATAAGCAATACAAAAAGTACCGCAGGCATCGTATAAATCCATTTCAAGTTGCGGTCAACCCATCCGCGATACATATCATTTCACCACTTTCAATTTAGGTAGCCAAAGGGCCAAAAAATGACCCTTTGTTGGTATAGTTATTCTGTTTTTTCCTTATCGATAATATCTTGCAGCATTTTATTTGCAATATCGGCTTCACCTTTTACATCTTCACCCAGTATCGCTCTCAATACGATTCCACCCACCGCTTCGCGGGCTTCGCCTACACGGATGACAACCGGACGGTCATGGCTAACTCCGATTTCAGATGATTCTTTGATAACCTTAACCAACTCGCTAGGAAAGCTTTTGGTGCCCTCAGGGTTATTCCATACTGATGCGCGTGCACCTTGGACGCCTTTCTGCTGTGTTTTTAGCACAATCTCCTTGCTGGTAGCCCAATTAATAAATTCCCATGCCGCATCTTTATCAGCCGACTTCGCATTCATAGCCAGTCCCCACGAGATGACGCTAGCAGGCTTAGCCCCAGCTTTTCCAGCAGGGAACGTAGCGAATCCGACTTTATCCGCAACGATGGATTTGCTAGGATCTGTAGCATTTTGATAGAACGAATTCCCATCGGTATAAAAAGCGGCTTTTCCTTGAGCAAAGACGCCCATTGCCTGAGGCCAGGACATATTCAGTACGCCCGGAGGACCATAATCTTTCAGTAATGTTCCGTAAGTAGTGAATGCTTTTATCGCTTCGGGTGTATTGATTGTTGCTTTATCTCCCTGTATAAAGTCGCCGCCTTCAGAAAAGAGGAATGAGGATACTTGCGTTACTAGCGCAGAGCGCTGTCCTCTGGCTACGAAGCCGTAGACCCCATTGTTCGGATCGTGTAGTTTTTTTACTGCAGCTACCAGTTCGTCAATCGTTTTCGGTACTGAAATGCCGGCTTTTTCAATCAAATCTTTGCGGTAGTATAGGATTTCCTGCTCCGTAGTAAGCGGAATTCCGGTTAGTTTACCATCGAATGTAGTAGCGCTAATCGAGGGTTTATAAAAGTCGTTAAAATCGTAGCTAGCATCTTTCTTTACATACTCATCCATGGGCTGCAAGTATCCGTTTTTCGTAAACTGCTTCCCTTCTTGTAGCGGACGGTACATGAATACATCGGGTGTTGTTGAGCCGGAGGTAAACTGTACGGTCATCTTCTGGGTAAGCTGCTCATCTACATAACTCTGTACCTCCACCTTCATTCCCGTTTTAGTTTCAAAGTCCGGTAGTAACGTCTTGATCGTGTCCGCCCAAGGATGATTCGCCGTTGCAAAAGTGATCTTTTTACCTTCGAATGGCTTGCTCGTGCTTTTCGGTTGTTCGGCTTCCTTTTTCGTAGCGCATCCGGCCAAAAGGCTTGAAGCGATAATCATAACCAAGCTTATATTCATCCACTTTTTCGTACTTTGTTTCACTTTGGACCCCTCCTGTTAATTCTATTTCAAAGATTGACCTTGATAGATAATATCGTAATTGATATTAGTATGAATCGAAATAACGCATGTGAAACATTGATAACTTACCTGTAGTCAGTTTAAATGTGCAGACATTTTCTTCGTTACAATATAGGTTCCGAGCAATTTAAATAGCGGAGGTTGGGAATGAGATAAGGTTCTTGTCAAAATCAGATAAATATTGGTTTTCCAATGGCACAACGTAAATACCGCTATCTTCTGGGGTCTTTTCACCCTTTCAGATAGCGGCTTAGATAAGCTTCAGCTTCCTATACCCCCCTGATATATTCAAGCACTATAGGCATCTAATCCCCACTTAATACAGAATGACAGTCAAACACGTTTAAATAACGTTCTAGACTATCATTATCGAGTTTTACTTATTTAGTAATGTCTTATTCGGCAAGTAATGCAGGGAGCGGATAAATCGAATGGTTTTAGTTTTGGCACGCATGACGATGGAATGTGTTTCTGCGCGCTGATCCGGGAAATACTGCACACCACCCAAAAATTCCCCGGGAGTCACACCGGTCGCTGCAAAAATAACATCCTCGGTACCTACCATATCTTCCATCGTCAAAACTTTATAGGGATCATGAATCCCCATCTGGATACATCGGTTAAACTCATTATCATCAGCTGGCATCAAACGCAGCTCCCCCTAATCATTTAAGGGCAGCTGCAGCCAGTACCCCCTCAGGAGCTCCGCCAGACCTCACATACAAATCAATACCCGCCTCCGGAAAGGCAGGCGCCATGGCTCCAGCCACGTCTCTGTCTGATAGAAATTTGATCCTTACTCCAACATTTCGCAATGTGTTGATGGTCGTTTCATGACGTGCTCGGTCCAAAATCATCACCGTTAGATCAGAAACCTTTTTGATTAGTTTATCTGCCGCTTTTTTGAGGGTCACATCCAAAGGATCGCTAATACTGAGTAGGCCAACTAATGCAGGACCAAAGGCTAGCTTTTCCATATACATATCCGGCGCATGCAGCAAATTCCCCTTATTTGCGACAGCGATCACAGACATGGCATTATTCAAGCCCTTTGCCACAAGTTCTGTTCCTTCAAGCGGATCAACCGCCACATCCACTTCGGGACCGTTCAAGCTGCCAACCTCTTCTCCGAAATATAGCATTGGGGCCTCGTCCATTTCACCTTCTCCAATGACAACAGTTCCCAGTATCGAAACCGAATCGAACATTGCACGCATGGCTGAAGTTGCTGCACCATCTGCACTATTTTTATCTCCTCTGCCCATCCAAGGAGCTGATGCCAACGCCGCTAACTCCGTTACACGAACAATTTCCAAAGCCAGTTCCCGTTCCATTGTTTTCCCCCTAGCCTACATTTTTTTGGGTTTGCCTAAAGTCATATATATTTCAACACTCGCTGAAACAATCTGTTACGCAGATTTAATAATCGGGCGTACGAAGCGAATAACTGCAAGTGATGCAAATACAGCTAAACCACCTGCAAGCAAGAAAGCCACTGTGTATGTTCCTGATGTATCCACAATAAAACCCGTTAAAGTTGGTCCGATTATTCCAGCTGTATTAGCTAAAAAGTGCATGAAGCCACCAACTAATCCAACGTTATTTTTGTCTACAACATCATTAATAATGGCCCAGTAAATAGCACCTGTTAAATATAAGAAGAACACAGAAAGTGAAACAAGTGTAACTGCATCAACTGTTGTTGTTACAATACCAGCTAAGCCGATACAAACCGCTGCTAAGAACAAACATGTTACAAGCACAAGTTTACGTGAGAATAAAACACCTTTTGGGGCGAATTTTTTAAAGAAGAAATCCGATACGAATCCTCCTGAGTTGCTGTTAATGATAAATCATCTAGAATGAACGGGGCTGCAATGGACAATGCAGAACGGTCTAAATAGTTAATTACACCTGCTAAAAACAAGAAAAGAATTACAATTCCTCTACCTTGTGAAAACATAAATAACTCCCCCATCGGTTGCAAAAATGTGTGTGGATTCTTTCGGAAAAGCTATCAATTTATTTCAAAATATGAACCCATATATGAACATTTTATCTACGATAAAACGTTTTAGTATAATTCAAGTTAACAAGCGGTCGCTTTTTTTGTAGTCTAGCAAGTGCTTTTCAGAAAGCAAAGTCGGTTTCAAGCGATGCACGCGACCACTGCCATCGTGATTACTGCAACTCTACCTGTTAAGTTTTCATGGATTGGGATCATTGTTAATTACCTGCTTTGCTTGCTTCATGTGCATCCCACAATCCAAGTAAATACATAATTCCCAAAGCTCGGTCATATAATCCGTAACCTGGGCGACAAATCTCTCCCCAAATGTGACGACCATGGTCTGGTCTTACATAGCCAGTATAATTTTGCTTATTTAATTCTTCCACAACGCCCTGCACATTAATGGAACCATCTTGTGTATAATGAGAAGTTTCCACAAAGTCACCGTTTTCATAAATTTTCACATTACGGATATGGGAGAATGGAGCACGGTAAGCATACTTCTTAGCTACTTGAACCATATCATTTTCAGGATTCGCACCCATTGAACCTGTACACATAGTAAACGCATTCGATGGTGAATCCGATATGGCGATTAGTTTTTCGTAACTTGATTCTCCAGTAATGATGCGTGGTAAGCCGAAAATGGACCAAGGTGGATCATCCGGATGAATAGCCATTTTTATTTCGCATTCCTCTGCTACAGGTAATATTTCTTTAAGGAAAACTTCCAAATTGGCCCATAGCTGTTCTTCATCTACATTTTTATAGGATTCAAATAATTCAGAAATACGCTCCACCTTTTCTGGTTCCCATCCAGGCAACGTTAAATCTGTAGCTGCTGCTACCGTATTAATTAGCTCCTGAGGATCTAAATTATCCACTTTTCCTTTTTCGTAAAATAAAGCAGTTGAGCCGTCTTCCAAAGGATGAAACATTTCAGTACGGGTCCAATCAAAAATCGGCATAAAATTATAACAAATGACTTTTACCCCAGCCTCTGCAAGATTCCGAATCGTCTCTTTGTAGTTTTCTATATACATCATGCGATCTTCATTGCCTAATTTAATCGATTCATGAACATTTACACTTTCAACAACATCCGTGTGAAATCCAAATGATTGGATATACTCGATCTCTTCTTTAATTTCTTCTTTTTCCCATACCTCTCCAACAGACTTTTTGTGCAATGCCCAGACAATTCCCTTGACTCCAGGGATTTGTTTGACCTGTTCTAAAGTAACGGTATCATTTCCTCTACCATACCATCTAAATGTAATTTTCATGATATACCCCATTATTCTGCACTTTTCTGCATATATTTTCTACTTAGTTCAACTACGGCGTCATAGCCACCGCTTTGAACTTTCCTTCATTTAGCAGTCTTACTAGGTAGCGCTTACAAATAAGTTACATAGAATTGAAGATAGTTAAGCACTATAACTTCAATGATCTATTTCATTCTTTTTTTAAAGTTTTACTTAAAATAACTAGGGAACTCTTTTTTTAGTTTTTCTTTATCAAAAACAACCATTGTTAAGTGTTCTTGTATAACCTTTACAGCTACTTCTGGTTTTTTATTTTTAATTGCCTCTACAATCATTACGTGTTGATGATAAATGTTTTCCCAATTAAAATCGGTTGCTAATCTTAACATACGGATTCTATGAAAGGGCAAGTTCATTTGTTGAATCATCAACCAAATATTGCTTTTTTTACATTCTTCAAAAATTGTCTGATGAAACCCTTCATCAAGTTGGAATAACTGTGCGTGATTTTTTTCTTGCATACATATTTCTTGCATTTTTAAATTCATCTCTAATGAAAATAGTTTTTCCTGTGAAAAGTTTTCGCAAGCTAACTTAATAACAGCAATCTCTAAATTCTCTCTCATGAACCTTGCTTCTTCCACAAGATTTAAATCAATTAGCGAAACGCATGTCCCTTTTTGAGGATAAATATCTAATAGCCCTTCTTGTGATAGCTGAAGAAAGGACTCTCTAACAGGTGTTCGACTTACTTTAAATTTATCTGAGATTTCTTTTTCGGAAATTCGATCACCTGGCAAAAGAATCAATTTCAAAATGTCATCTTTTAAAAGAGAATAGATAGAATCTTTTGTTGACAAGGCTTTCATTTTCGAATCTATATTCAAATAACCCACCCTCTTTGCTCAATATACTAACATACTAGTATGGTACCATACTAGTATTCATTTGAAAAGAATAAAATACATAGTTTTATTTAAAAATTGTGTTTAGGTTCTGGTACAAAGTGATCGGTTTGGAAAAGCAGAATTTATTCAAGGGAAAACATTATTTTATTAACAGTGAGATGTATCTACGGGTACAGCATTAGTAAATTTTGTGAAGATGTTAGAAGAACGTGGCTTATCGATCGCATAATCGTTGTGTGCGCCCCTTTATGCAGCCGAAACCCCATGTACAGGATGATTCGAGCAAGTAAAACAAACCCAAAATAAAAATTCACTAACATAGAATAATATGGATATTTTCTGGCATTTAGACAAATCATAAATTTAGTCTTCATCTATACTCAAAGCTGGGTACATATTAATGGTACGAGGAGGATACTTTGTGTTTAACAAAAAATGGTTTCATTTCCGTTCTCATCAATCAAGGAATAAAGAACAGTTTGTTACAAAACAACAAGAATATCCGTTTTTCATGGAATTGAATCAAAACTTACAAATTTTGCAGTCCGTTTATGCGAATTGTCCGGATGTCATTTTTCATAACTTTATAATCTGCGGAAAAACAAATGCAGTCATTATTTACATTGAGGGCATGTCAAACACAGAGTTGATCGATCAGCATATTCTTGCCCCACTTATGCTGGAAACAGGGGTAGAACAGAACAATTCATTTATTTATCTGAAAAAGAAGATCTCAGTTTCCAACATGAAGGAAGTCCATGATTTTTCCGTTGCTATCGAACAAATTTCAATAGGGAAACCCGTAATTCTCATTGAGGGGGAAAAGCAAGGGATCTCCTTTGGATTGGCGAAGATGGAAAAGCGTGGGATAGAAGAGCCCCAGGCTGAATCTGTTGTACGAGGCCCACGTGAAGGGTTCACAGAGACATTAGCTGTGAATACCTCACTTTTACGAAGAAAGATCAAAAGTCCGCAACTAAAATTGAAACCATTGAAAATTGGGCGCTATTCCCAAACCCAGATCATGATCGCCTATATCGAAGGCATTGCTGATCCTACCTTGATCGAAGAGATTACAAATCGGTTGAAACGAATTGATATTGATGGTGTGTTGGAAAGTGGGTATCTCGAGGAGTTTATCGAAGATAGTCCATTTTCCCCTTTCCCTCAATTATTAACAACAGAACGACCTGATGTTGCCACCGCGGCTCTGTTGGAAGGACGCTCGGTCATTCTAGTCGATGGCACTCCTATTTCCATGGTCGCGCCAACTACCTTTTTTTCCTTATTGCAATCACCTGATGATTATTATCAAAGGTTTATGATAGGTACATTGATTCGTTGGTTACGTTACCTTTTCTTTTCGATTGCCTTAGTGGGTCCTTCTACTTATGTTGCCGTTTTGACCTATCATCAAGAAATGCTTCCAAGTACTCTCTTGATTAGCATTGCAAATTCCCGTGAAAATATTCCGTTCCCGGCTCTCGTTGAGGCTCTACTGATGGAAATTACTTTCGAAGCGCTACGTGAAGCAGGTGTCAGGTTGCCCAAGCAGGTAGGTGCGGCCGTTAGCATTGTAGGAGCCCTTGTAGTCGGTCAAGCTGCGACCGCAGCCGGTATTGTTTCATCACCAATGGTCATGGTTGTGGCGATTACTGGAATCGCTTCTTTTGTAATTCCTCACTACACAACAGGAATTGCATTAAGGATGTTGCGTTTCCCTCTCATGTTTCTTGCGGGTATGCTGGGATTGCTCGGCCTGATGATGGGAGTCATCGTTCTGTTTACACACCTATGCATGCTGCGTTCGTTTGGCGTTCCGTATCTGACTCCACTGGCTCCAATGAAAGGTCGTGATTTGAAAGATGTGTTATTTCGTGCTCCGATCTGGAAGCTGAACAGCCGTCCTCATTTAACAGGAGAAGATAAAACATACCGGCAGTCTCACGGACAGAAACCAGATCCGACAAGAGGGGATGAATCCTGATGCTTGAAAAAGGTAAAATTTCAGCCATGCAAATGGGCATACTATTATTTTCAGCGATGTCATCAATTATTCTATTACAGCCAGCTGTTATTGCGAAACATGCGAAACAAGATATGTGGTTATCGCCGATTTGGGCATGTTTGGGTGCATTTCTATTCATATTTTTCATAATTCGTCTGAATAAGCTCTACCCGAATATGAGTATCATTGAATTTAGCACGCATATTATGGGTCGCATCCCTGGGAAAATATTCGGCTTTATTTACATGTTGTTTTTTCTACAACTTACTAGCTTAGTGGTTAGGCAATACGGAGAAGTCATAGTGGAGCTTTTTTTTACTAAAACTCCAATCCTTATCATCATGGTAAGTATGGTACTGATTTGTAGTTATGCTGTATACGGAGGCTTGGAAGTACTAGGAAGGATTGCAGGTGTCTGCATACCAGCCATGATTTTTCTCATTCTTATGATCGCTCTTTTGGTCATTCCAGACATGAATACTAAGCATTTGTTTCCTATCATGGAGAATGGATTGACCCCCTCTCTCAAAGGTTCCTTTATCGCCTTAGCAGGTTTTGGTCAATACATGCAAGCTTCTTTCTTTCTTCCTTTCTTAGCGGATAGGGAAAAAGGAACGAAATGGGTAGTCATTTCAATAATTACCGCAACAATAACTTTCGTAATAACGAATCTGGCAACACTTTTCTTATATGGTAGAATTGCCGGAAGTATTTCCTTCCCGATAATGACCTTGGCTAGGTATATCAGCCTTGCTGACTTTCTGACACATGTGGAAGCGATCGTGATGGTTATTTGGTTATTGGGGGCATTTACTAAAATATCCATGATGTATTATGTTCTTGTTCTTGGCACTTCGCAGTGGTTGAATCTCACTAATTATCGATCAATCATCTTTCCACTTGGGGCTCTGCTTGTAGTGTTCAGCTTTTGGGCAGCGACCAATAAGGAGGAATTGTCGTACCTCGTCGGTATTACAGGTCCTTTTAATGCTACGACTTTTTTGATATTGATCCCAATGCTACTATTATTGGTCGCTTTGGTTCGAAAAAAGTTTCAACAGAAAAAGGGGGAAGTAGATGGATGATTTTATTTCGAAACATTCCAATAATACAACTCCCCTTCCTTTTTCTTGTAGTTTTGTTGCTTGACGGTTGCTGGGATAGAGTGGAAATCAATGATGTGGCATTGATTACGGCGGTAGGTATTGATAAAAAGGATGATGAAACCATCGAAGTATCCGCACAAGTGTACACTCCCAAAACGGCTGGTGAAAAAATGGGAGCAGAGAGCGGTGGTGGTGGAACTGGGCAAACATTCATGAGATCGGCGAAGGGAGTTGCATTGGCTGACTCCATATCGGGGTTGCAATCGAAACTTCCACGCAAAGTCTTCTGGGGGCAAACCGATGTTTATATTATCGGTGAAGAGCTTGCGAAGAATGACATTCGTGACCATCTTGACTTTATAATGCGGGATCAGGGGCCACGAGAACATGCATTTGTATTTATCTGCAAAGGGAACGCAAAGGATGTTGTTGAATTACTGCCTCCTCTTGAACGAAACTCCGCGGAAGTACTCCGGGAGATGGCGAAATCCCACACCGGTTTGAAAGTGACGGCACTAGATTTAGCATTAATGTTAAGCGATGAGACCGGTGCCGCAGCTCTGCCATGGATTGAAATCTTACCGCCAGAGCCGGGCAAAAATAAAAAACAAACGATTGCCTCAATGAAAGGAACCGCGGTGTTTAAGAAAAATAAAATGATTGGGCGGATCGATGAAAAGATGACACCTGAAGTACTCTGGTTGACCAATAAAATGACTTCCGGAGTAATTACGATTACTCCAAAAGAATCAAAGGGCATAGTGTCGTTCAATTTGATAAGAAGTCATACGGAACTTATTCCTCAAGTAACGGACGGAAAATGGCGTATGACAGTCAAGATTGAAGCAAATTACAAAGTGATTCAAAATACAACAAACCTGAGCTTGAGTAAAGAAAAATTCATGAAAATAGTGGAAAAGGATCTAAGTGAAGAAATTGAAAATCGAGTGAAAAAGACTCTTTCCCTAGTTCAGAAAAAGATGAATGCGGACATCTTCGACTTTGCGGGAGCCTTTCACCGAGGTTTCCCCAAGGAGTGGATAAAAACGAAAGACCATTGGGATGAAATATTCCCTCAGATCGAACTGAAGATCGAAGCTAAAACGAAAGTAATTCGTACTGGTTTAGTCGACGAAGGTGCAACCCGAACAGAAAAAGAGGTGAGGAAAAAGTGATTTGGCTTGAGATATTCGGGATAACAATCTTCGTGTTACTTCCCGCTTATTTTCTTTTGTTTAAAATAAAACAAAATCAAAAAAAGGAGAATGTGGCCTTTGTTGTACTAACGGTTTTGGGTTGGATTCTTGCTATTTTGCTTGTTTTGTACCCCAACCTACCAGGTCCAACCCAAGTGATAAATAAGATATATGAGCCCCTGGGAAAGCTTTATGAGTAATAATTTTAGGATATTGAATTTAAAGAATATGGTGTAGCTTTGAGCCAAAAGCTTTTAACCCCTCTGGATTCTACAATTCCGGCGCTGTTATTCCGAACTGCCACTCCCAGCCCTAGTGTAGGGTAACTAGAAAAAGGCTCCAGACCAATATTGTAATTTCTTCCGTACCATGGGTAACCTTTGGAAGCTCCGAATTCCTGCCAATACCATAAATACGGCATAACCGCTCCATCCCAAGCTACCTTCATTCCCATATCAAGAGATTTGTTTTCGACCCGATACCAAGCTTGATTGCCAAAACCGTATAGGTAGATCATTTCTGAAGGCGTACCCTTTGACGGTAGAACTGAGAAGTCAATAGCCCTTCCTTCTTTATCCAAACCATAAGGCCAATCATAAGAAACGCCTCGCCTAACTCTCCCAGGTGTAGATACGGGGGATTCCACAGACTCGGTTATGATTTTCGCCCTATCCGGCAAATAAATTCTGCACCCGGGACGCAAAAACGGTTTGCCAAACGCAATATGCTGTCCCCACATATACCGCAAAGGAATATCGCTTAAATTCTCCAGTTTTTCCTCCAGTATGAGTGTGGGAGAATTATTTCTTAGTGATACTGTTTTTGTTAACTGAAAAGGCATCTTTTTCGTCCTGACACGAAAGCTGACAGCAACTCGTTCCACGGTATCTTCATCAATTTCATAGTCCCAGGGCATATGCGCCACCTCTCCATGCTGCCCGAACTGCGCACCAAGGTAAACACTTGTAGGCCCCCCGTTGGGAAATACTTCCTGCCACCCACCAGGATAATAATCGACAAATGTCGAAATGGGATCAGGTGATGTCGGCAAATAATCCCGAGGATTCTGCACGCCATTTTCAGTAAGCCACATAAAATCAAGATCTTTAGGTTTGTACAAATACTCAAAAATTTCCGTACCTTTACCCGCTAATATGGATATCCTTACCAAATTATTTTCCAGTACAATCGTTCGCATCCCAAAGTAAGTATATTGATCATGAATCCGGCATCCGTAGTTTCGCTGGGGCCTGTATCGTGACAATGCCTCTCCCTCCACCGACTCCTTGATATCTACAAAACATTCGCAATCCGTGTGATATGCCAACGTCCTAAATTGGAGACAAATAAATCTTTCCCACGAAACGCACAGTTGGTAGGATGGCAAAGCGTAACTGCATCCCTGTCATAAATCAGTAGTTCCAGTCCGTCACTCTCCGACCAGCGATAAATTAGTGAAGGCTCGTAACAGCTAATGTAGATACGTCCTTTCGGATCCAACGTCAGTCCGTCCGGCACCGCATCCACTTTAGTGATTATTTCCTTCTGTCCCGGCTGGCCATTTGCCAGGATTGGAATTTTATCAACACATCTTCCGAATGATTCCGCTACATAAAGCGCATCTCCATTGCTTGACAAAGCAATGCCGTTGGCAAAACGTAAGGGCAAATCGTACCAGAGCCGCCCTTTTCCTGATTGCAGATCGAACCTCCATATCCCCGGTCCGGATTGATGCTGATTAAAGCTGTCGCTTACATAAAGAAATCCGTTTTTTTCATCCACCACCGGAACATTGGGAATTCGCATTTTTTTGCATATTCCATCGCCATCGGCAAAACGGCACAGATAGCCTGTTCTTATGTTCAATCTGAATACTGCACCATACTTCATATCGCAGGTAAATAAATTGCCTTGTCCGTCGAAGGCTATCCCAAGAGTAAAACCACCTGTTGAAGCAATTTGTTCGATTGCGCATCCATCTCGATCTATACGATATATTTCGCCCTTCTCTCCACCGCACCAGATATTTCCTTGCGAATCAATTGCAATCCCTTCCGGGTGATTAAGCTGTGGGTTTGTAAAGATGCCGTCGAAAAATACGAATGCTCTATCATCAGGCAAAATCGCTTGTTTTCCCATCCATGCTGGTACAAGGTCCACAGATACCCCTCCCAATTGCCTCATGAAGCAAAAACCGACTATGAAAGTATATAACTCTTTGCTGTTTTACGCTTGTCATCTGCCCGGTGTCCATTCGGCTTAAGCAGAAACCATCTCGCGCTTGCATGGCGGTCATTGTCATACGGATATCTTCCATATTCGCGGTATTACTTAGCTTGATGTACCTTCTCTTGATCAAACTTGATTCCGAGATACTTCTTCTGGCACGTTAATCGTACCGTTTTCGCTGACTTTTTTTCTCCCTCTAATAATATTATATATGTTCGTAGCTACAATGAATTTCAAACGGTGTTTTCTCCATTCCGCTCATCCTTCTAACATCAGAGTATTCAAGGATACGATTTTTATGATTCTTGATCTTTGAAGCCTGGACGATGATTGAGCCATTTCCTACGGTTGGAAAGCCAAATACGACTACAAATTGCTTAAACGCTGAATCAACCAGTAAAACGCCTTTAAAAATATAAGTAATGGACTAATGACGCCCCTATGGAGACCTCCGAAAAAAATGGCTTGTAACTGGAATTTCTAAGCAAGTATCCGGACTGGACTGCATTGCTGGCGAGTTCGGATTAACCCGAGGTGTTATTTCGCAGCTACTGGAAAAATTGGAGGAGCAAGGCCTCATGCATATGATAAGAAAAGGGCAGGTCGAATGCAATCATTCGTCTGCCCTGTCTGAAGTTGAATTAATCAATAAATTGTTTGGTTTGACAGCATAATCAAACTAGAAAATTGCACCAGAACCATCAGAACTACCCTCAATGTTTTGGAGATCCCTTAAACTATCCCCTGACGTAATCATAATCCCTTTAAAAGTGCTTGTAAGTGTATCTTGACTTATTAAAACATCCGTCCTTATGCCTTGCGATGCCAATCCCTCTTGAAAAGTGTGAGCGAACAAAAAGCCGCTATTGGAGATTTGGCCGCCTAGAATGATCTCCGTAAATGTACCGGATTCAGTTTACAGTTTATGGATTTTTTGCCAACAATTCGATCCAGTGACTGGAGGCAATGTCCTAATCCCGAACAATAACTTGATCATACCTTCGCTCCACGACACCCGAAACCTTAAATAGTAAATAAGAGCGACCGCTAACTTCTCCTCGAAACGAAGCGGGAAAAGACAAATACTCATCTTTTGACAGGATTGGAAGTACGGAAATATCACTGGATAGTCCGTATTCAGTCTTCAAATAATAAGCTGACAGTAAATTATTTTCTATAAGAACGACCTGCTCTTGTATATTGTCGTATAGGCAAAATTTCATAGGATTAGCCCTCCTCTTTTCTACTGACAGCTTTCGTGGTTGTGGTGCAAAGCTCTAATTCATAATAATATCATTGAAATTAAGCCATGAGAGTGGGACATTTACTTTGGAAACGGGATTAGATTTATTGCTTCCTCGCTACTCGAGGTGGGTAAAATAGAATGCGATTTTATATGGAGTGGCGGGCATGATAGGC
>NZ_WHOC01000114.1:0-5408 GCF_013141785.1 Paenibacillus germinis | reverse complement strand
CAGATATCAGGGGAGGCGGTGTCTCAATTGGAGACTTGGCTATTGTTGCAGCAGCTTATGGCAAACAACAAGGTCAGTCGGGTTGGAATGAGTTAGCGGATGTAAATAAAGACGGCAAGGTTGGCCTTGAAGACCTTGCAATCGTAGCTTTAGCGATGTTTAAGTAAAATACCAAGGAATATTGTTGAATGAAAAGTTGAATTGATCGTATTAGCGTAATTGAGGATTGATCGGCAATGAAATGGGGGGAGAGCTTATCTCCCCCTTCTGTCGCCGATATGTAAAAGAGCGATCTAAACTGGTTATCTGCAAAGATTTGATAGATTTAGACGATCGAGTCGGTTTTGCTCACTACCGAATTCGTTCAGCCAACCCCAAAACGTAGTTGCCCTTATTTTTCTACGCAAGAATACCTCCTCGACAGCCTTACCGCTTTCCTTCACATATTAACCTGTTTTCTTATTGTCTTGAGGAGGATAATTGTAAAGTATTCCCATATTGCTTTTTAGGGATATTGTAAATGTTCACTTTTCGGGATAAAAATATTTATTTTTAGGATACTCAATGTACAACTGCAAATTTAAGATTAAATCATTAGCATTGCTTATCAGCGTGTAACTCGTTGTAGCAGAAGATTCCTACAAATCAGGTGCATCGGATATGGTTTACTCGTATCCTTTTCATAATCTTTGATCAATAAGGGAGGAATGGTGTTGGTAGAAGAATTTTAAATGGTAATATTCGGGTTATGAAATGCGAAACAGGATCTCATGGAAAAGACTTGACATTAACGGGCTAAGTAGTGCGATCATCAAATGTTTGTAAGAATAACAGGAGGTTAAATTCATGCAATTGG
Source organism: Paenibacillus germinis (assembly GCF_013141785.1). Classification (NCBI taxonomy): domain Bacteria; kingdom Bacillati; phylum Bacillota; class Bacilli; order Caryophanales; family Paenibacillaceae; genus Paenibacillus; species Paenibacillus germinis. The sequence continues at coordinate 4,552 of NZ_WHOC01000114.1, read as the reverse complement.
TTAATAGGATCCAAAAGTCATTTCTATCAATGTCTCTGATCGTTGTAGCCCTAGCAGGCAGTACTGGTCTCGTCGATTTGCTATTTCAGTCAGAAAAAAGCTCCGCAGCTGAGGCAGTAAACCCTACGGAAGCTCCTATCTTCAGCTTTATGTCCATATCTGACATTCATAACAGTACAGCGAATCTTTCCAAGGCGTTGGATGACTCTGTTGCTAACAATGTCAGTGCGATAGCTGTAGCCGGGGATATCACCAATAATGAAACAGATGGTGAATATGACATTGTCATGAATATGATGAATTCAAAACCTCATGCTCCTGTTTATTATGCAATTGGCAACCACGAGTATGACTATGAAAACGATTTCCAGATATCCAAGAACAGATTTTTAACTAAGACAGGAGCGCCGAGTTTAAACTACGATAAGTGGATCAATGGTTATCATTTCATTTTTTTAGGTCCTGATTACAAACCGCAAGAATTAAATGACGAGACGATCAGTTGGTTGGATAGCACGCTTGCTTCAAATGCCGACCCAAGCAAGCCGATTTTTCTATTCATGCATCAGCCAATATACCAAACTGTATCTAAATCATATTCTGATAATTATGGAAGTTCTGGTCCGCAGATGTATAAATTGCAGGATGTTCTGAAGAAATACCCGCAAAGTGTTTTTATTACAGGGCATCTCCATGATGATATTAAATTGCAAGGTAATTTATATAGTGAGGAATTCTCAGCAGTAAGAGATGGAGCTGTTATAAACAATCAGGGTTTAATCGTAGATGTGTATAACGACAAGGTGCAAATGAGGGGCAGAGACCTCAATTCTAAAACAACGATTTGGAATGGAACGATACAATTGAGACCGAATACAACCGGCGTATACGAAGCCGAAGATGGTTCATTCTCTTACGCAACCAATGCCGATGATGTAAATGGGTCTGGCGGCAAGGTTGTAAATATGAAGGATGGAAGAGGCTATCTTGAGATGCTCAGGGTTGACGGAGGCGCATCAGGCGGCCAAAAAATATTGAAAATAAGTTATGCTGCCGCTGCTGCCAATGCTTCGATGGGGGTATATGTAAATGGAACCAAGGTACAGACGCTTAGCGCTCCGACTACCGGAGGAACGGGTTCATATAGCGATTTGGATGTAGCTGTTGAACTGAAGCCGGGTACGTATAACAAGATAGCCATAAAAAGCGATAACAATGCAGCAGAAATGAACCTGGATAAATTACAAATTATCGAACCCGCCAATTACAGCACGATGTGGGGATTCAACAGCAATGGCAACGACAGTATCCCGAATGGGTTCAATGCAACCTTGCATGGAAGTGCTGCCTATGATACGGCAAATAAAATGGAAGGTTCAGCTTCACTCAGCCTCGACGGTGCTGACGATAATTATGCAAGTGCAGGTCTTATAGCGACAAAAACTGACGATGTAACCCTGACAGCATGGGTGAAGTGGAATGGTGCAACTTCAGGCTCTCAGATGATGTTGTCCAATGGCGACGGCCTTACCAATGGTTATTCAATAGCACTGGATCATGACCAAGGGGATAAGGTGTCCATCGTGATCAACGGTCAGACGATTCTTGGAACGCAGACTGCTTTGACGGCGGGACAATGGACCAATATCTCGGCGGTAAGAAGAAGCGGCACCTGGGAACTTGCTATTAATGGCAGCAGCGCGCTGGTAATAACCAATAATACAACAACGCCTGCCACACCTACAACGGGAACGTTTATAGGTGCAGACAGCAGGGGCAAACAGGGCTTCAATGGACGTATAGATTCTGTTAGGGTCTACAATCAAGCTTTGTCTACCGATCAGATAAAGGCGATTGCCAATGAAACTTCTGACGCTAAGTTGGAAAGCATCACAATTACCAATCTGCCAACACAGCGGAGTTATGCGATAGGTGAGAGTTTTAAAGTTAGCGGCTTGACCGTTGTTGGCACCTACAGCGACGGTTCTACAGGGAATGTGAACGTAAATGCAGACAACGTAACAGGCTTTAAGAACACAGCTCCAGAAACGGGCCAGACGTTAACGGTTACTGTGGGGGGGAGGACTGCTACTTTTACTGTAGATATATATACTTTAAAGGTCGGTACAGTTTCAGTGCCTGGAAAGATAGCAGCTCCGAACTATATAGCAAAGCATGACCAGCCGCAAGTTCAAGGAGGACTGGATGTAAATTATATAACGCCAGGCGTTTGGATGGACTACTCAGTGAATGTAATGAGTGCCGGAATTTACCGTGTAAATTACTTATATGGTAGATATGACGGTGGTAATGCTGGATTTGATTTTATTGTTGATGATGTTCTTCAGAAGTCAACACTTTTGCCGAGTTCCGGTGCCTGGGAGCCTAGTAAAATAGCTTCAGATACCGTAGCTTTAACCGAAGGCCCCCATACGGTAAGGTTGAGACTTAATTCCGGAAAAATTGTCTTTCGTTCGTTTGAGTTGTTGGCATTGCCGCCGCAGCTTCTTAACAGCATAACAGCGCCTACTGACACAGAGAACGCAATCGGAACGGCAAAAACAGCGGACGCCCTTGGATTGCCAAAGACAGTATCCATGGTTACCGATGCAGGTGGGGTGGATGCCAATGTGACATGGAGTGTAGATGCTTCCAACTATGATCCCACTGTAAAGACTATACAGACCTTCACTGTAAATGGAACTGTAACTTTGCCACCTGGGGTGCTAAATCCCAATAACGTGCCTTTGACAACAAGCATTAGAGTAACTGTTAATAAGATCCCGGCGTGGAACGCCACGGTTACCGCTTCAACGTATTACAGTGCCGATTTTACTCCAAACAAAGCGTTCGATGGCATCACAGTGAGTAGCGAATGGGCGTCCAAGGGAGAACAGAACCCATGGATCCAGGTGAATTGGACGACGAATCAAACGTTCAACAAGATTATCTTCTATGATCGGCCCAACACAGGGGACTGGGCGCCCGGCGGAACGCTTACCTTCAGCGATGGAAGCACTTTGACGGTTTCAGGAATCCCGAATAACGGGAGCGCTTATTCGGTAACTTTCCCTGACAAGACGGTGACATGGGTCAAATTCCAGGTATCCGGTGGAAGCGGGCCAAATGTCGGTTTGTCGGAAATGAAAATTGTCGCGCCTGCAATGCCTCAGACTCTCAGGAGCATCTCAGAGCCAGCAGCCATTACAGGATTGAGGAATGGTACAGACAAAACAGCGGGAGCCTTTGGATTGCCATCAACAGTACAACTGGTTACTGATGCAGGAAACGAAGATGCCAATGTGGTATGGGATGTAGGGGCATCATCGTATGATCCGTTGCTGAAGACACAGCAGATCTTCACTGTAAGTGGAACTGTAACACTGCCCCACGGTGTGTTAAATCCGAATAATGTTGCGTTGACAACGAACATCAGCGTGACAGTCTTGCCTGAAATGCCTGCCAAACTAGTAGCCCACTGGAAGTTCGATGAAGGCTCCGGTACGACCGTCGGCGATTCTTCAGGCAACGGCAACACCGGAGCTCTGGTTAACAACCCGACTTGGACCGATTCGGGCAAGATCGGCGGAGCGTTTGCTTTCAGCGGCGGCTCAAGGGCCGAGTTCAACGCTTCGGCAACTTTGATTCAAACGGGTGACGAGTCCGTGTCGTTATGGTTCAAGACTTCTCAACCAAAAGCCCTCACGAGCATTTTCCGTCACAGTAATCGTTTCACGGCCCTTCAGGTGGCAGTGGATCAGGCTCGCGTGGCCTATTGGCCCAATGGTTCATCCAGTTATAAAGCGTTGTATTTTCCATGGAACTACAACGATAACAATTGGCATCATTATGTGGCTGCCTACGATCATGCACTCGGGCTGAAGATCTATGTCGACGGTAACTTAGTGGCAAGCGACGCAACGAATCTCGGACCGCTTCCGATTGTAACGAATAAAATCGTGCTGGGGGCCTCTGAAACCGGCGGAGAAGCTTACAATGGGCTGCTGGATGACGTTCGCATATATAGCGGCGTGTTGACTCAGGACCAAGTAAAGCAATTGATGAATGCTGGAGTTGATCAACAACCGCCAACGACAACGGACAATGCTCCAAGCGGCTGGGTCAATCAAGACACCACGATAACCTTAAGCGCAAGCGATAACGGATTGGGTGTAGCCAATACCAACTACACGGTAGACGATGGCGCTGAGCAAACGGGAACTTCCGTCGTATTGTCAGAAGAAGGAGTTCATAAGCTTGTATATTGGAGTGTAGACAAGGCAGGCAACGTGGAACAGGCACATAAGGTATCCGTTAGTATTGATAAGAAAGCTCCTGAGGTGGAGGTGACCGTACCGGGAGATAACAGCTTTTATGAAGATTCCGTTGATTTGACGCCTCAGATTGCATTGACGGATAACTTGTCGGGTCTGGACAGCAGCAAGACGACGGTGACGCTGGATACGTATTCTTACCAAATCGGAACGGCGATCCCGCTCTATAAGTTGCCGCTTGGGCAGCATTCGCTTATTGTTACCTCCAGCGACATGGC
>NZ_WHOC01000113.1:0-13932 GCF_013141785.1 Paenibacillus germinis | reverse complement strand
CGGTTTGGGTTGGAATTAGGCGGGGAAGAGCGGACGCAGCGGGAGATTGCTAAGGAGCTGGGAATTTCGCGGTCGTATGTGTCGCGGATTGAAAAAAGGGCGCTCATGAAGCTGTATCATGAGTTTTATAAGGCGAAACGGTAAGGGTTATGAATCGGATACTTCATTTATTTGGACCCTGTGCAAGTAAGGGAGGTGAAGGTTATGACGTTAATCCATATCGAAAATGCAAGTAAGTATTATACGATGGGCGAGGAAACGATAAAAGCATTAGATGACGTCTCGTTAGATATTGATCATGGAGAGTTCGTGGCCATCATGGGACCATCAGGTTCCGGCAAATCCACACTAATGAACATCATCGGGTGTTTAGATATTGTAGATAAAGGTATCTATGATCTTGATGGTCAGGCAATAAACGTGCTTAAGGATTCTGGGCTTGCTGAGATTCGTAATCAGAAGATTGGCTTCGTTTTTCAAAGCTTCAACTTGCTGCCGAGATTAAGTGCCTATGAGAATGTGGAGTTGCCTTTGATCTATCGGGGAATGAGTAAAAAGGAAAGAGAGCCTCTCGTTTTACATGCACTGGAATCGGTGGACTTGCTGGATCGTAAGAAGCATTTTCCATCGGAGTTATCTGGTGGACAGCAGCAGCGTGTTGCTATTGCGCGAACATTGGCAGGAGATCCTCCGATCATTTTGGCGGATGAGCCTACGGGAGCGTTAGATTCGAAGACAGGTGCGGAGATTTTAAACATTTTAAAGAGATTAAATGCACAAGGCCGGACGATTATTTTGATTACTCATGACATTTCGATTGCGCAGCAGGCGAAGCGGATTGTGAGGTTTCGAGATGGACGGTTATATAAAGATGTTTAATTGGTGATTTATAAGACCGGGACTCCTTTGAAATAAGGGGTTCCGGTTTGTTTTAAATAATTGTTTGATTTTGAATGAAAATGGTACAGCATTCAACTAAAGCGGCGGGTAGTTTTATATGAAGAGAAGCAGCGGGAAAGGAGGAGGGTGCATAGGGATTATTGAATAAGTGAAACGATCCACTTCTCGACTCTAGTAGCCCTAATTGTCAATAGGAACTCACTTTGGATGGAATACTATTCTAACCAAGATTGAGTCCTTTTTTTGCTTAGTGCACACTGCACGCTATAAGATCTCGCAAACTTATTAAGTTATTATGAATTCCATGCTGAACCAAATGTATGTGATAAAATATGCAAAGGACAATCGATACAATCGAATATAAAGGTGAGGAAATGTCAAAAAAATTCAGGCATTATAGGGAAGGTATTAGAAAATCGTTTGTCATTTATGCGATTATTCCGGTCGTCATTATTACTTTAGCCAGTTATTTACTTTCGTTTTCCAGTCTTTACAGGACGATTGTTTCACGGAACTATAAGTACAATGTCCAAATAGCGGATACAATAGGAAACATTATAGGTACTTACCAGAATCAAGCGGATCATTTGTCAAAAGATGGAGGTATGCAGGATTACCTAGAGTTGAATTTTTCAAACAGTAAATTATACAGTTCATTTTACGATTTTGTAAATAAAATGGAAACAAAAGGGAATTTCTTCGTGTTTGACGATAAGCTGAAGCCTTTAATACAAAGCTCGGATCATATCCCTGAATATGCTCAAGGCGAAGCTGATTTCATGTGGGGACCGATTCGAAGAATGCTGGATATGCCAGAGAAGGTCATTCTAGCTAGGCAGCCTGCTTTTACTGCCGACAGTCCAAGCTTGACAGTGGGTAAAGCGATTGTAATTAAAGGTCGTGTTGCCGGATATATCACCTTCGACTTTAACAAAAGAGACCTGGTTAACCTGATCAGCAAAAATTTCTCGACGAGCGTCGTTATAACCGACAAGTTCGGGTATGTAATTGCTTGCACGAATGAATTGTTAGTCAACGAATTAGGGAAAATCGATGTGAATTTCAGAGACAAGTCTGGCGTTGTCGAATCGAAGGATGACAGCCAATATGTTACGAGAACGGAAATTCTCGATGCGGAAATTAGTATTTATACTCTCACCTCCATTGGTTACTTTAGATCGATGCTTATTTTGACAGGCGTGCTATTAAGTTTGCTTTTTGGCATGTTGACCTTGACAACCTACTTATCGGCAAGAAAAATTGCTGATAGTAAAACCAAGGTCATTGATGACATAATTAGGGCGATTGAGCATGTTCAAAACGGTAACTTGGAAACCCAGCTCAAGGTCAATACCAACGATGAGTTTCAGGTTTTTGCAGAAGCTTATAATCAGATGCTGGGCGATATCAAGAACTTGATTGAAGCGAACAAGGAAAAGGCCCGACAAAATGTATTATCCGAAATTAAACAGCTTGAGTCCCAATTTAATCCTCACTTCCTGTTCAACACGCTGGAAACGATTCGTTATATGGTAAAAATGAACCCTTCTTCCGCCAGTACGATGATAGTCGTTTTATCTAACTTGTTAAGATACAGTATTAACAACACCATTACGGAGGTGAATCTGGGGGACGATGTCGAGTATACCAAGAACTACCTGTTCATTCAAAAATATCGATTTGGAAATAAATTCGACTATGAGATCCATGTGGATGAAGCCGCCTTGGACTGTATTGTTCCCAAGCTCATTGTTCAACCGATCATAGAGAATGCAATCATGCACGGCTTTGCAAACCGTCAATCCTTGACAGTACAGATTAAGGCTGCCATTAGTGAGGATACCCTGGTCGTAATCATTAATGATGATGGCGAGGGGATGGAACCGATAGTACTGCAAAAAATCAGACATATCCTGGATGGAAATATAAACAATTCTTCCCATATCGGATTGTATAATGTCCATAGGAGAGTGCAGCTCATATACGGCGAGAAGTATGGGGTAGACCTATCAAGCGAGCACCATGGCGGAACAGTCGTCAAAATTACATTACCGGTTAGCAGGGGGGGGAGCGAGCGTGCTGAGGGTAGTCATCGTTGAAGACGAGGAGATTATTAGAAAAGGGCTTGTATACACCGTTGATTGGATGTCTATGCAATGTACGGTTGTAGGAGATGCCGAGGACGGAGAGAAAGGACTCCAAATGATTCAGCAGCATCGGCCTGACTTGGTGATTACAGATATCAGGATGCCTGTTATGAATGGGATAGAAATGGTGGAGAAAGCTTTGAGAATATATCCGTTCCAATGCATTATTCTGACCAGCTATTCCGAGTTCGAATATGCCAAGCAGGCTATTTCATTGAAGGTGCTCGAGTATTTATTAAAGCCTGTTGATGAAAAGAAGCTTGCTGAAATTATCGAGAATATCAATCACAACAACAGGCAAGGCAAGGTTTATGACGACATCGTCACGAACACGATTGGCCATACCCATCTGATCGAGTTGGATGGATATCTTTTAGCCGAACAAAAACAGAATAATTATGTCAGTGAAGCGATTCGACGAATCAAAAGTGATTATCAGCAAAAGTTGAGCATCGAAGCTATTGCGGATGAACTGGGAGTCAGCCCGAGTTACTTGAGCCGTAAATTGAAAGAAGTTACTTCCCAGACTTTTCTGGAGATCCTTAATAAATACAGGATTCAGAAAGCTGTAGAACTGCTCGCCACAGGTAAATACCGGATATATGAAATATCTAATATGACAGGCTTCAGTGAATACAAGCACTTTTGCAATGTGTTCAGAAAATATACAAACACATCTCCCACAGATTTTATGAAGTTCAGCAACCGGGTAGTCGTTAAGAAGTCACGATAGGAAGAGAATATGCTCATATAAAGTTCATTTTTACGGATAGTTGTATTTTTTTTCGTATTGTTCTTTGTATTTCATTTCATTAACATGGACATGTAACATGAATTTTAATACTAGGAGGAACGGAATGATGAGGCCAGCCAAAGGGCACAAGAAGGGATTGAGGGAAGCATGAGATATAGTTATCATATGCATTCCTGCCATTCTGACGGTACAGACACCCCAGAACAATTAATCAACCTTGCCCAAATATATGGAATAGATGCGGTAGCATTAACTGATCACGATACTGTTGATGGGGTAGAAGCCTTCATGACGGCTGCCGCAGGAACGAATATTGAAACAATACCCGGTGTAGAGATTTCATCTCGAATTGGTCAAAAGCACGTACATATTCTTGGTTATGGTATAGACATAAAAAACACAGCGTTACTAGAATTGTTGGATGATTTAACTGCAAAAGCTACAGAATACACAAAGTATACTTTTGAAATATATATAGCTCAAAAGTACGGCTATTCTTGGGAACAAGTGTTGAACCATAATCGAAAGAGAAAAGGGTTTTACCTATCAGATGTATTCTCTGCAATGTTGAAGGATGGATTGTTTAGCGGTTGGGAGCAATACCCGGGCTTTGTTGATTATTGTTTCAAATTCGTAGAACAGGAATATTCTGCTCCGATTGAAAATAGCTTAGATGTTATTAAAAAAAGTGGCGGAAAAGTTTTTCTTGCGCATCCTAAACTAATGAAGCTGAGCCTGGATGAAGAATTAATCATTTTTAAGCAGATGAAAGATCTGGGGTTAGACGGCATCGAAGCGTATTATCCTGAACATTCTCCCAAAGAATGCAATTGGTATGAACTTTGTTGCGAGAAACTAGATTTGAAAGTATCTGGTGGAACGGACTGGCATGGAAAGGCGCGCCTGAAAGCCCCTCTATATTTTGTTGGTAATGTTCATGTAGTTTGATTAGAGGATGCAGGCAGCACATGCAGGTAGTAACCTTTGCATATGCTGTCTGTTTTGATTTTGACCGACTGCATTTCCTGCAAAATGGATTTCTCCAAACAAGTTCATTTTTACGGATATTTGTACGGTATTTTCGGATTGTTCACCTAGTTTTAATTCAATAAGATAGATATGTGATACATAATGATTACTTGGAGGAAATGGAATGAAGAAGACTTTCGTATTGTTATTAACATCATGCATGATTCTGCTGAGCGTTGGATGCACAAGCGCAACGTCAAGCAAGACGGGCTCTGACTTAAACAGTGCAAGCCCAACTAAGGAAGACGCAAAGACCGAGACATCAAAGTCACTTGTCGTTTATACAGCAACAGCTACAGATGTCATGAATATTGTGATTCCTGAATTTGAAGCCAAAACGGGGGTTAAGGTTGAAGTCGTTACAGCTGGTACAGGAGAGCTTCTTAAGAGGATCGAAGCCGAACAGGCAAAACCCCTCGGTGATATTGAATGGGGAGGCACGGTGTCTGTTATAGCTCCCAAACCGCAGTTGTTTGAACCATATAAATCAGTGAATGAAAGCAATATAATTGTGTCGGCCAAAAACGCTGAAGGAATGATTACCCGAAACAACATTATTCCGATGGTGCTTCTGGTGAACAAGAAGCTTGTAGGCGATATCAAGATTGAAGGCTATGCGGACCTTCTCAACCCGAAGCTGAAAGGCAAGATAGCATTTCCTGATCCTGCTAAATCATCAACCGGCTTGACTCATATCGAAAACATCTTACAGACCATCGGAGCGGGAGATGAGAATAAGGGCTGGGATTACATCAAGAGCTTAACCAAGAATCTTGACGGAAAGCTTCTTGCAAGTTCCTCGGCAGTACCTAAGGGGGTTGCTGATGGCGAATACGTTGTTGGATTTACTCATGAAGAGTTGGCATCCGCTGCGGTCAGACAAGGTTCTCCGGTTGAAGTTGTCTATATGAAAGAGGGCGCTATCGTATCCCCTGGTACTGTACAGATCATTAAGGGCGCCAAAAATATGGAAAATGCCAAAAAGTTTGTTGATTTCCTGACATCCAAGGAACTGCAGTCCCTTACAGCAGCGAAACTCAATATGCGCGCTTCAAGGACTGATGTTCCTGCGCCAGCAGGATTAAAGCAGGTTACAGAATTCAAGATCGTTCAAGAAGATCTGAAGTCCGCACTAGCTAACAATCAGGCATGGCTGGATAAGTTTAAAGAGGTTTATACAAGCAACTAGGAGTAAGCCAGAACTCCACCACGATAGGAACTAGAATTGTTATGCAAGCCTGTGACACTTGTGTTACAGGCTTGTATAGCAAAGGAGGAAGTTTAGTGAGTGTAGCCATACATGTTAATAACGTTGTTAAGAAATACGATAAAGACAAAATCACCATCATTCCGGGACTTTCAATTGATATAAAGAACGGCGAATTCTTCACACTTCTTGGACCGTCCGGTTGCGGTAAAACGACATTGCTGAGAATGATTGCGGGGTTTAACTCGATTGAGGCAGGCGAGATACTTTTTGACGACCAAGTAATCAACGATATTCCTGCCCATAAGAGAAACATCGGCATGGTATTTCAGAATTACGCGATCTTCCCGCACCTGACGGTACAGCAAAATGTAGAATACGGTTTAAAACTAAGAAAACTGCCCAAAGCAGAGTTGCAGAAAAGAACGGAAACGATTATAAAGGTTGTAAAAATCGATCCGTACAAAGAAAGGCTTCCGGAAAAGCTTTCCGGGGGGCAGCAGCAGCGTGTGGCGCTGGCAAGGGCTATTGTCATTCGCCCTAGTGTTCTTCTAATGGACGAACCACTTTCGAATCTGGACGCCAAGCTGAGGGTTGATATGCGAACTGCGATTAGGGATATACAAAGGGATGTGGGTATAACCACTGTCTATGTAACCCACGATCAAGAAGAGGCCTTGGCCATATCCGATCGAATTGCAGTTATGAAGGATGGCGTGATTCAGCAGGTTGGCAAGCCAAGAGATATCTACACCCGTCCAGCCAATATATTCGTAGCGAGCTTCATTGGTCATTCCAACTTCTTTAAGGGAACGATTAAGTTGAATGGAAACGAAAAACGCATCACGTTCAAGGACGGCTATTCTATACCTATGCATAATTTGGTTGATGATGTGACAGATGGAATGAACATCATGATTGCGATCAGACCCGAACAATTTTCTGCTACGCAAAGCGGCTTGGAAGCAATAATTAGCAAAAGCACTTTCCTGGGCCAATATATCAATTATCAGGTAACCTTCCGGGACAATATGACAGTAGATGCGGGATTGTCCTGCGAATTCGTCCAAGACTTGAGCCAAATGGGCAATTTTTATGAGTTAAAGGATAGGCTCTACCTGGCTCCAAAGAGTGAACAAATTAACGTGTTTACCGAAGACGGAGAACGGAGCTTAATCAAGGAAGTGAAAAAATATGACTAAATTCAAGTTTAGGTTTAATTTCTGGACAGCCATAACCTTGGGTATAGCCATCGTATTAGCCGTATTCCTGATCTACCCTATGTTCTCCTTACTTGTGAGCGGTTTTGAAAATTCGAAAACAGGAGCATTTACATTTCACAATTTTATCAAGTTTTTTCAGAAAAAGTATTATTATCGCGGGCTTATTAACAGTTTTATGATTAGCAGCTGCGTAACCTTTCTTGCGGTATTGATCGGCGCCCCTTTGGCCTATCTAATCACGGCATACAAGGTTAAAGGCAAAAAATTAATTGATATCCTGATTATCATCTCGATGTTGTCACCGCCATTTATCGGAGCATACTCTTGGGTGATTTTATGCGGTCGTAGTGGTGTGATCACGAAGTTCTTTCAAGCTTTGGGGATCCAGCTTCCTAGCATATATGGCTTTGGAGGGATGCTGCTTGTACTGACTTTGAAATTATACCCTTACATATATCTCTATGTGTCTGGAGCCTTGAAGAAGGTTGATGAATCACTCATCGAAGCTGCCGAAAGCTTGGGATGCAATCCAGTTAAGAAAGTTTTTACTATCATCCTGCCGTTGATTGCTCCAACATTGTTGGCCGGTTCCCTGTTGGTCTTTATGAATGCTATCGAGGATTTCGGCACGCCGATGCTTATAGGAGAAGGCTTTAATGTAATGCCGGTTATGATCTATTCCGAATTTATCAGCGAAGTGGGTGGAGAGGCAAATTTTTCAGCGGCAATGGCTATCATTATGGTGCTTATAACAATCTTTTTGTTCATTGGACAAAATTATATTATCAATAAAAAATCTTTTGCAATGAGTTCCTTGAGACCGATAAAGTCAGTTGCATTTGAAGGAATCAAAGGGATATTGACCCATGTCGCCATTTATATTGTCGTGTTTCTGGCTATTATCCCTCAGTTGACTGTCGTGGTGACATCCTTCTTGGAGACGAAAGGCACCCGGTTTCTAGCGTCTTTATCCCTGGACAGCTACAGATCGGTCTTTCGAACACTATGGCAATCTGTAACCAATACTTACATTTTTGGATTAATAGCCATATCCATTATTGTGATATTGGGAATGTTCATAGCTTATATATCAATCAGGAAGAAGAATCTGTTAACCTCGGTGATTGATACGGTTACGATGCTACCGTATATTTTGCCGGGTTCTGTGATTGGTTTAACCCTTCTTCTGGCTTTTAACAAGAAGCCGATGATCCTGAGCGGAACGGTCATGATTCTGGTTATAGCTTATATTTTAAGAAAGCTTCCCTATACGCTTCGATCCAGCGCAGCCATTCTGTACCAGATCAGTCCCAGCATTGAAGAGGCATCCATCAGTTTGGGATGTTCCCCAGTGAAAACCTTCTTTAGGATTACGGCGGTCATGATGCTGCCGGGTGTGCTTGCCGGGGCGATCATGAGTTGGATAAGCGTCATTAATGAATTAAGCGCGTCAATTATCCTTTATACCGGCAGCACCAAAACGTTGTCCGTTGCCATATATGCGGAGGTAATCAAATCAAGTTACGGAACGGCTGCAGCGATATCCAGCATCCTTACGATCACAACGATTATATCTTTATTGATTTTCTTTAAATTGACAGGGAGTAAGTCTGTCAGCGTGTAACACCTGCCGAATGAGAGATGTATCGGTCTAATAAAGAGGAAGGTGTCAAATTGTAATGACATTTATACGGAAAATGATAGTTTTACTGTCGATCGTGGTAGGTTGGTGCTTAATTTCGCTGCCGGCCGAAGCGCATCAGCTCAATAAAGGTTTCTCGCAAATTAAAATTGAAGGCCGTCAAGCAGTCTACGAGCTGTTTCTTCCGGAAGGGGAATTGCCGTTTATTGATGCCGATGAAAATAAGCGGGTGACTGCGGAAGAGCTCGCCGCCGGTCGGGGCCGGCTCGCCGATTACGTACGGCAGCATGTGGAGCTGAAGCGGGGCGATGAAACGTTGGCATATCGCTTCGTCTCGGCGGAGCTGTCCGACCATCATGAAAACCCCGGCGTTCAGATGCTGCTTACGTATACTTCGAGGTTTGCGATAGACAATCTTACTGTTCATTATTCGTTGTTTTTTGACGATATCGACCCGACGCACGTGAATTTTATAACGATTGTGAACGGCGATGATGTGGTAGATACTTATTTTGACACGGGTACCCGCATGCTTCGTTACGGTAGCTCGGGCGACAGCGATACGAACAGAACGCTCCTTCAATACGCCTGGCTTGGAATGAAACACATTTGGACGGGATATGATCATCTAATTTTCCTGCTCAGCCTGCTCATAGTCGCCGCTGGGTGGCGGGATGCACTGCGAATTGTTACGGCGTTCACCGCTGCACACAGCGTGACGCTGCTGCTGACGGCAACGGAAACGATTCGAGTCAACTCGCGCCTGGTCGAGATCGCCATCGCTCTTTCCATAGCTTACGTTGCTGCGGAAAATTGGTTTATACGCCGGAAGGCGAAAGCCCCCCGTTACCGGTGGCTGCTCACATTCGCTTTCGGTCTCGTGCATGGGATGGGGTTCGCCGGTGCATTGCAGGAGATGGGGCTTCCGAGCCGTAATTTTATCAGCTCGCTGCTCAGCTTCAATGCAGGAATTGAAATCGGGCAAATGGCTATCGTCGCAGCGGTGCTGCCTTTACTCCTGCAAATTCGCTCGCGGAAATGGTTTTCGCCGTTTGCGATCGGCTTGTCGGCCGTCGTATTCGCGCTCGGCGTGGCATGGGCGGTCCAGCGTGGATTACAGCCATAATGACCGATGCACTGGCCTTGCGCTGCAGACCTCCGCCGATGGTCCGAGAATGGTTGCAGTATTACTTATAACCAAGATTGAAGTTAAAAGGAGATGTATTTATGGATACTTTAGCGAAGCTCAAAAAGTCATCACTTTCGTTCATCCTGATGGTTACACTCATTTTCAGCAACTTTGCTGCCTATACGCCAGTGCATGCAGCAAGCGACGCCAATAGTCTGATAGAAGCAGCAAGCAACGCCTATAGTCTGATAGAAGCAGAAAGCTTTAGTTCCAAGTCGGGGGCCAACCTGAAAACTGAAGCCTGCCCAGATGGTGGGCAAAGTGTTGGAGGTACGAATGACGGCCAGTATTTAGTATATAACAGTATTGATTTTGGTAGTGGTGTTAATGGCGCTACAAAATTTAGTGCTAGACTTTCAGCAAAGGGATTAAATGCAGGTGGTAATATTGAAATAAGGCTTGACAGTCCGACAGGCACTTTAGCGGGAACACTTACTGTCGCAGCTACAGCACCAGATAACTGGAATGTCTACCAGACTCAATCTACCGATATTAACAATGTTACCGGAGTTCATGATATTTACCTTGTATTAAAGGTTGCGACGGGGAAAATGTACGTAGCCAACATAAACTGGTTTCAGTTTTCAAAAACGCTTAACAGTATCGCCATGACAACACCGCCAACAAAGACGGTATATCGTCTCGGTGAGAGCCTTGATCTCACAGGAATGGTTGTCACCGGCACCTACATGGATGGTTCCACAAGGGTGGAGGAAGTCAGAGCTTCTGATGTAAGTGGCTTTAACAGTTCAACTGCAGCGGCTAGCCGGACACTGACTGTCACAGTACGCGGTAAGACAGCAACTTTTACAGTAGGGATAATGTCGAAGACGCTAACAAGCATCGCAACTCCTGCAGCGATTACTGGAGTAATAAATGGAACAGCGCCTTCACCTGCGGCACTTGGATTGCCTAGCACAGTAGTTATGGTGACTGATGGCGGTAATGTGAATACATTTGTAAACTGGAACGTAGCTGCCTCAGGTTATGATACAACTGTAAAAACCGAGCAACGTTTTACGGTACCAGGTACTGTAGTGCTGCCGTCGGATATTGCAAATTCGAATAATGTCCTATTGTCGACAAGCATTAGTGTAACGGTTCTAGCTGCAACAGATCCTAGTAAGGATACCAGCTATCAATTCAGCTATATGGCCTTCTCCGATTCGCACGCAACAACACAAGGCGCTATTCAAGATATTGCACTTGACAATGCTATGCAGGATGCAGTACGAAATAATGCGGGATCCGTTAGCGTTGTTGGAGATATTACTGATTACGGAACAGATGCGCAATATGATGTCGTCATGAACACAATGAATAAGTATCCTCAGGTGGAGCGCAATTTTGCATATGGGAACCACGAGGTAAGATGGGTTGGCGGAATCGAAGTAGCGAAAAGCAGATTTCTGACTCATACAAGAATGCCGGGCATTTATTTTGATAAGTGGATAAACGGATACCACTTCATTTATCTGGGATCGGAGGCTGATGATAAGGACGGTGCTTATATATCGGATACCCAGTTGGAATGGCTAAAGGCTAAGTTGGCGGAGGGTGCTAGTAAAGATAAACCGATATTCTTATTTCTCCACCAGCCATTAGAGAATACTGTTTCCATGTCGCATACGAATGATGGCTATTATGGCTATGATAGCGACGACGCTCAGGATCAAAAGATTAAGGACCTTGTGGGACAATATCCTCAAAGTGTTCTAATAACAGGACATTTGCATGACGATATAAGACTGCCGGGCAACTTGTATAACGAACAATATTTTACAATGATTAGAGATGGAGCTATTGTCAATTCGGGTGGCCCGGGCGCTCAAGCCTTGATTTTTGATATTTATAAGGACAAGGTGGTCATCAATGGAAGGGACGTCAACACACGGAGTACGATCGCTTCCTGGACCATTACAAATTATACAACGGATGCACTTTCCGCAGATACGCAAGCACCCACCGTGCCTTCCAATGTCACAGCGAAAGTAGTTACAGATACGATGGTAACTTTGGAATGGGATAAGGCTACAGATAATTTTAATGGGAATGTAGGCGTTATTGGCTACGATGTTTATAACGGCACTACCGTGGTTGGATCGACATCAGGAAATACAAGCTTTATTGTGACTGGACTGTCAGCTAATAAAGCTTATCAATTTACAGTAAAAGCCAGGGACGAGGCTGGAAATGCTTCAACTGCAAGCAGCCCGTTCAATGTTACCACATTAGCCTACGATCCTGCTGCGATTAATGTTGTTTTGAACCAAACGGTTACAACAAACGGGAACTTGACTGGCTACGAAGCGTCCAAAGCGGTCGATGGAACGACAGCAAGCGGCAGTAAGTGGTCGTCCTCTACGACCGGAGATAAATGGCTGATGGTCGATCTTGGACAAAATTATGATATTGCCAGATGGGTAGTGAAACATGCGGGAGAAGGCGGAGAGACTATTTCGCTGAATACAAAACATTATAAGCTTCAGGGAAGCTTTGATGGAACGGTTTGGGCTGACCTTGATTCAGTACGAGGTAACGTTTCCAACAGCACGGACAGGTATATACCGATATCGACCGTAAGGTATGTTCGCCTCTACATTACAAGTGGGCAAAACGCTGTTGAAAATGGAACTTCAAATATTTATGAGTTTGAAGTCTATGGGAGGAGACCTCTTGACCAAAATTTAAACAGCATCACTGCGCCTGCTGACATAACAGGGGTGGCAATCGGAACGGCGAAGACAGTGGACGCCCTTGGATTGCCAAAGGCAGTATCCTTGGTTACCGATAAAAGCAGGGGGTATGCCTATGTGACATGGAACTTAGATGCATCAAAATATGATCCCAATCTAAAGATTGGACAGACCTTCACTGTAAATGGAACTGTAACTTTGCCAACTGAGGTGTTAAATCCCAATAACGTGCCTTTGACAACAAGCATTAGAGTAACTGTTAATAAGCTCATTCAGTCGGCAACGGCGACAAGCCAAGAAACAGGTGGTGAAAATAATAGTGCCTCCATGGCGATTGACGGAGACCCAAATACGATTTGGCATACCAAGTGGAATAAATCCGACGTTCTCCCTCAATCGATTACCTTAAAACTTGGAGCAGATCTCCCAATCAATAAAGTCTCGTACTTGCCAAGGCAATCAGGCAGCAATGGAATTATTACAGGCTATAACGTATTTGTAAGTAAGGATGGAGTGACCTTTACTAAAGTTGCAAGCGGAACTTGGGCAAACGACAATGCGGAGAAAGAAGCAACTTTTGATCCGACAGAAGCATCGTACGTCAAGCTCGAAGCAACGGCAGGCGTTGGCGGCTGGGCATCGGCTGCGGAGATTAATGTCTTAGAAGTTGAGCATCAACCGCCAACGACAACGGACAATGCTCCAAGCGGCTGGATCAATCAAGATGTCACGGTAACCTTAAGCGCAAGCGATAACGGATCGGGTGTAGCCAATACCTACTACACGGTAGACGATGGCGCTAAGCAAACGGGAGCTTCCGTCGTATTGTCAGAAGCAGGAGTTCACAAGCTTGTATATTGGAGTGTAGACAAAGCAGGCAACGTGGAACAAGCGCATACGGTATCCGTTAGTATTGATAAGAAAGCTCCGTCGATCGCGGTGACCGTACCGGGAGACAACAGCATTTATGAAGATTCCGTGGATTTGACGCCTCAGATTGCATTGACGGATAACATGTCAGGTGTGGACAGCAGCAAGACGACGGTGACGCTCGATACGTATTCTTACCAAATCGGAACGACGATTCCGCTATATACGTTGCCGCTTGGGCGGCATTCGCTTATTGTTACCTCCAGTGACATGGC
>NZ_WHOC01000112.1:0-1314 GCF_013141785.1 Paenibacillus germinis | reverse complement strand
CGTATCACGTCAATAGAGGTAATATCTCCTCCTGATTTGCTGATTGCAGCCGCTACATCACCGAAACTAACCTTAGTATGATCTAACTCTAATCGGAAAATAATACTTGTTTGCGCCACTTTAAACCCAACCTCTCCACTTCACAGCTTCAGCCATGCGCTTAAGTCCAACCATGTAAGCTGACAAACGCATGTCCACGTTTTTCTCTTGTGAGGTTCGATAAACGTTATGGAAGGAATCAACTAGAATTTTATGCAGTCTCTCGTTAACCTCTTCCTCCGTCCAATAATAACCTTGATTATTTTGAACCCACTCAAAGTAGGATACCACTACACCCCCCGCGCTGGCTAGGACGTCGGGAACAATCATGATGCCTCTTTGTGTTAAAATCTCTGTAGCGATAGTAGTAGTAGGACCGTTAGCAGCCTCAACCAGCAGCTTCGCCTTGACTTGCCAAGCGTTTTCCTCTGTAATTTGATTCTCTATAGCCGCTGGCACTAAAATGTCACATTCCTGAACTAATAACTCTTTATTCGTGATACGGTTAGGAAATAAATTCGTAACGGTTCCGAAAGAATCCCGTCTATCCAATAAATAATCGATATCTAATCCGTTCGGGTCATACAAAGCCCCGCCCGCGTCCGAAATACCCACCACTTTAGCGCCAGCATCATGCACGAATTTGGCCAAATAACTACCGGCATTTCCAAACCCTTGGACAATAATTTTCGCACCTTGGATAGGAATCCCAAGCACTTTCGCAGCTTCATTCATCACAATACTTACACCTAATGCAGTGGATGTTTCACGTCCTATAGATCCGCCTAGAACCAGCGGCTTGCCTGTAATGAATCCTGGGGAGTCAAACTCGCGGATGTGGCTGTATTCATCCATCATCCATGCCATAATTTGCGAGTTGGTGAATACATCAGGCGCTGGAATGTCTTTAGTTGGCCCGACAACTTGGCTGATAGCGCGAACATATCCCCGGCTGAGCCGCTCTAATTCTGGAAAAGACATTGAACGCGGATCACATTGAATCCCGCCTTTGCCGCCACCATAAGGCAGATTTGTAATGCCACATTTTATACTCATCCACATTGAAAGCGCTTTAACTTCTTCCTCAGTAACATCAGGGTGGAAGCGGACGCCCCCCTTGGTTGGTCCAACAGCATCATTATGTTGAGCGCGATAACCTGTAAGCACTTTAACCGATCCATCATCCATCTTTAATGGGATTCGTACCGTCAGTAGGCGTAATGGTTCCTTTAACAGCTCATACATGGAGTCAGCGTACCCCATTTTTTTCAATGC
>NZ_WHOC01000111.1:0-35100 GCF_013141785.1 Paenibacillus germinis | reverse complement strand
TGAGCATTAAACGCTCTTTTTACGAAATCGAGGAGTTGGACTGTATCTTTTGTGATAATTCAAGGAGTAACAGTGCGATAGCCTTCGGGAATCGGCTGAATTGCATTTGATTTTGTTGGCATATTTACTCTCCCTCACCCATCTATTTACAGAAAAAGGATATGGATCAACCCCCATCCCTCATCATTCCGTCTTACGCTTCCGTAAGCTTTAAACCGACGACGCAGGCGATGACGCCCAAGATACAGAACATCCGCAGCGGTGATTTCGATTCCTTGAATAAAATCATGCCCACCACGGCTGCTCCAACCGTTCCGATCCCCGTCCAAACGGCATATGCGGTGGAGAGAGGAATCGTCTCTATCGCCTTCATCAGCAGACTGAAGCTGATAATGAATCCGCCAATGAGAATTACGTTATTAATGAAGTTGTTCTTCTCCGCGACTCTCTTGATTCCGATAACACCGACGATCTCCAGCAGTCCGGCCCCGATTAAATAGCTCCATGCCATTAGCGCTCACTGCCTTTGCTTGTATATTTCAATCCAACAGTAAACAGCAGCAAGCACAATATAATGCCCGCCTTTAGCGGACTAATGCTTCCCTTGGAAGCGAACGTATCGACGAGCAGCGTTCCTATCGTACCCATAGCGGCAAATACGGCATAACCCGTGCCGACCGGAATGAATTTAACCGCTCTTATAATTAAATCGAAGCTCGTAAGAAGGGCAATCAACACGACAATCGAAGGAATCTCCTTGTATTTGAATCCTGCTGCCCATACGATCTCCAGCAATCCGCCGATAACGACGTACAGCCAGGCTTTATTGACATCGCTCATTCTGTTGTCTCTCCCCTATCTTCCTTGTGCTCTTCATACCAGATAACTATTCGGTTGATATAATCCATCGTATCCGTGTCAACTCCATAAATTTTCTCAGTGTGGCTATCATCCGGGCGGACAAGGTTCCAATACTTCTCAATTAATTCATCGTTTCCTTGGAAAAACTCCCGCGAGACGTCGATCACCCGCTTGGCCAGCTGCTGCGATACCTGTGAATGCGGCGGTTCATGACGGTTTGCGCGAATATCGCCGAGCAGCCTAACCCATGTATCGGTTCTCAAGTTATTCTCACCAAGCTGAGGCAAATTATCGATGATAAGCAATTCGTCCTCCGTAAAATATTTCAGCCTGAAACTCTCCTGCTCCTTTCTCGAATCGTTCTGAATGGAACGAATGAACAGAAACAGATCCTCGGCGGTAAGTTCGCCTTTGATATCCATCGACTGCAGGGAGACGATGAGGATTTTCTCCAAATCGCCAAGCCGCTGCAGCTCGCTTCGGATCGCCCGCAGCTCCATCGTGACGGAGGACTTCCAGCGTTCTTTGCGCTCGCTTTCCGAATTGTCCGCCACCATGTTCTTGATCTTGGACAGGGTAAATCCCATCTTCTTCAACGCTACAATTTCATGAAGCCTCATGACGTCGGCCTCCGCATAATAACGATAACCGGCTTCGGTCGTAAAGGACGGCTTGAGCAGGCCGAGCTCGTCATAATAATGCAATGTCCTTATCGTAATACCGGTCTCCTTCGATAATTGCCCAACACTGTACACTAGAATCAGCCTCCTTGCGCTGACAGAACTGTTGGAAGGCGTTCCTTCCTCACCAGCATAAACTCTAACGTATACGTGAGAGTCAAGCGCCGATTGCACGAAAGTAAGAAAAGGACCCACCGGTTAATAGATGACGTGTGCGGCAGCATGAAGAAAACAATAACCGAACAGCATCCTGATTCGCTGGGTCAACGCTTAAAGAAAGCGATTTATAACCCAATTCGTGGAAAATAAAAAAAATCCTTTCTCTTGGTGGATATCTTAATAACATGGAAGCAATATGAATCGGCGATCATGAATTTGGACCTGAAATCGACAAACGAATCCATCCCTTTTTGAAACCTACAAACGATTCTTGGAGGACTGACGAAATCTATGTCAAAGTCAAAGGTCAGTAAGAAAATCACAAAACCGATGCTTGGTTTCAAATCATTTCTAACTGCAGAACAGACGTTAAAGGGAATCGAGGCTATGCATATGATTAGGAAAGGGCATTCGTCTGTCCTCTCTGCAGTTGAATGGCTTAATAAAATATTTGGTATTATAGCATAGTTAATTACAATTTATTGGGAAATTGCTTTTTTTCAATTCTTGCACTACAACCCGCAATTCTATTTGTCGTCATCTGAACCTTAGTTCGGATATTTAGTATATCGAATGGTGCACGAACGTAAAATCTAAGTTTTTTTGGAACGCTATGAAAAAATGGCTTTTTGGTTAACGACGTCAAAAAGGCTTGACCCCTGATAAGGTCAAGCCTTCCTGTAGAACTAATCGATCATGCCGGGGAAAATAGTCGATTGTGCTATCGACACCCCGTCCTACTAAGGCGCTCCTATTTTATTTTAGATGACTGAGCACCGCCCTCGGTTTCTGACCTTTGACGAGTGCCCCATCGCGTACATATCCTTCTTCACGTCCTTCTAACTTTCGAACCAGCCGCTCTCTCCAACTTTGTAAGCTCAGCTGCCAGGTTGGATCTCCCGTCTTATTGGACAGCTCCTCCGGGTCGAGAGTAAGGTCGAAAAGCTGTTCATCGCCAGACTGCGAATACCAGATGTATTTCTCCCGACCATTCGTTACGTAGTGGTGGGACAAGCCGCCATAAGCATGCTCCCCGTGCACGTACTCGCGCCATGCGACATCTGTACCTTCACGGCAGAGCGGCAGCAGGCTTTTGCCTTCAACCGAGTCAGGCACAGTCACATCGGCCGCATCCAGCAGCGTCGGCATAATGTCGCGCAGCTCCGTTATCCGCTCCTCTTCAGCACCACGGTTCAACCCCAGTCGGCCTGTATAATCAGTCACGATCAGAGGCACTTTCGCGCTCCCCTCGTAAGCGAGCGCTTTGCGGAAGAAATGATGGTCGCCTAGCATTTCTCCATGGTCAGAGGTGAACACGACGACCGTATTTCGCAGCACACCATACTCGCTCAACGCATTCAGCAGTCGTCCTATCTGAAAGTCCAAATGGGTAATAAGAGCATAGTAAGCCGCCTTGGCTCGATTCAGACGTTTCTTCGTCAGCTTGCTTATACCGGTCGTTGGATGGACCGATCCGTTCTCGGCGCTCTGCACATCTACCCAATCGCCTACCGGCGGATCCGGCATGTCCTCATTGAGGTACATGTCGAAGTAGGCCTGAGGCGGATCGAAAGGCGGATGCGGACGCACGAAGGATGTCCACAGGAAGAACGGCTTACTAGGATCGCGTCTCCGTAGGAAATCAATCGATTGCGTGACCGCCCAATTCGTCGGATGCAAACGCTCTGGGAGATGCCATGGCAGCGCGACTGTTGATGCATTACAATCGAGACCGTTGTCCATCAGATCGTACGTACCTGGCTCCGTATTCCGTATCCAATTCAAATAATCATCACATTCGTTGAAATGTTCCGCATGTGCTGTTCGGCTGTTGTCCCGGTTGTAATGCATGTAGCCATCGTGCAGCACTACATTGTGGAATCCGCATAAGTTGCGGGTCGGATATACATGCATCTTGCCGACACATTGCGTGTGATACCCCGCATTCGCCAATTCACCGGGCAAGGTATGCTCGTATGTCCATGGGATATGCTCTTCGTAACCTACTCGTCCATGTGAGCGTTGGCTCATGCCTGTTAAAAGTGCCGCCCGCGCCGGAATGCAGGTCGGCGTTGCCGAATATGCGTTACGAAACAACACACCGTCTTCCGCCAATTTATCCAGATTCGGCGTCTGTACGATCGGATGACCGAGTGCGCTTAGGCAGTCCCCCCGCATTTGATCCACTGTAATGAACAATATATTCGGTTTCATTCGATATGCCTCCCGTTATAGCATGAAGCTGGTAGATCCCGTTGAACCGTATCCGCCAGCTTCATCTTCTCAGTTACTACGCTTATTTTTTCTTCAATTTCTTCCACTCTTCGTTGGCTTGTTTTTCAATCTGCGATCCGCCCTGTTGATTGTACTTCA
This sequence comes from Paenibacillus germinis, assembly GCF_013141785.1. Taxonomy (NCBI): domain Bacteria; kingdom Bacillati; phylum Bacillota; class Bacilli; order Caryophanales; family Paenibacillaceae; genus Paenibacillus; species Paenibacillus germinis. The sequence continues at coordinate 31,027 of NZ_WHOC01000111.1, read as the reverse complement.
GCACGAACTCGTCAAATTTATCAATCGTCCAAACACCAGTTACAATCTTAACGAAGTATTCAGCCCACAACTTCGTTTCGAGATCCGGGTAATCCAGCTCAGCCGGAACTGTTTTCCAAAATGCGTTCAGAATAATATTTTTCGACGCTGTTTCGATACCATTTCGAACTTCCTGCGTCGTCCAACGTCTGTCAACAACGAATGCCATCCGGATCGGGTTGTTGTAGCCTTTCTTGTACAGATCGGCATAACTCGTCGATTGTGTAATCAGGTTCTTCGTCTTATCATACGTATAATCCGTTCCTTCAACACCGTACAGCCCTAGATTGAAACCTCCACCTTCGCTGTCATCCACCAACCAATCCAAGAAGCGGAACAGCTTCTCCGGATTTTGCGCCTTCACAGACAAAGCGCGCAGCGGAGCAGCAGCTACTGCATTCGTCTCCGGATTGCCCAACTTACCATCCGGCCCTTTGGGAGGTGCAATGAGGCTAAGCTTGGAGGCTGGGGTTGTCTTTTTTAATGCTTCCGAAGTCGGATTCGCTTTAGGGTCTACCAAATAGGCATCATTCTCGAATAAACCGACTTTCGAATTGATAATTTTCTCATTCAACTGCTTTGTTTCCATCACTGGGAAGTCGGGGTCAATCAAACCTTCCTTGTACCACTGCTGAAGCAAAGCGAGCGCTTGCTTCGTTTCCGGCAGGGTAAAGCCTTTTTTGATCTGACCGTCTCGCTCCGTCCAGAAGGATGGGATCACGCCGTAAGCCCCGAAGATCGAATTGTAGCGCGATAACTTGGTCCCACTTAAACCTAGGGTATCGTTCTTCCCATTCTTATCTGGATCTTTCGTAACGAATGCTTGCAGCACATCATGCATCTCATTCACTGTCGTAGGAGCCTTCATACCAACCGCTTCCAGCCAATCTCCACGTACTAGAACCGACGTTACGTTCGGGCTGTTGAATGTTTCGGATCTCATCCCGTTAGGAAGGGCGTATATTTTACCGTTAAATGTCACTTGATCCCAATAATACTGAGGAATCAACTTCATCAAGTGTGGCGCTTTTTTCAAATATTCGTCGATCGGCTGCACCAAGCCCTGCTCAACAAATCGGCTTAACGTTTTAGCGTCGATATCGAAGAAGTCCGGTAGTTCATTGGAGGAGGCTAGTAAGTTGAGCTTCGTCTGATAATCGTCCCCAGGTGCTTGCTGCGCGACATAGTCCACACCTTTCACACCAGCTTTGGCAGCGGCTTCTGTCAGTACTTTTCTTGCTTCCCCGCCATCGGCTGGGTATTCGGCAATTCCGCTGCTGCGCAAGAACTTATAAGTGACCGGCTTATCGACACTCGTCTGCTTCGCATCTTCCTTCGTTGTCTTCACAGAGTCTCCGCATCCAACCGTTGTTACAGCTAGAATCGCTGCACCTGCTAATGCTGCTGGCATTTTCCATTTCTTTTTCATATACCAAGACCTCCCTAGTCATTTCTAAATTTGATCTACCTTACGATTTGACGGAACCGAGCATAACACCCTTCACAAAATATCGCTGTAGAAACGGATAAATCGCTAAAATTGGAATAATCGAAAGAATAATCGTAGCAGCAATAACGGATTCCGTAGAGGAGTCGGCCAATTGCCCCGTCTGCTCGGCAAGCTGCTGACCCGAAATAATTTGCCTAATCAACAAAGGCAGTGTCGTTTGCGACTTGTCGTTCAAATAAATGAGCGCCTGGAAGAAATTGTTCCACAGCCCGACGGCAATCCAAAGCGCCAACGTCGCCAAAACAGGTTTGCACAAGGGTACGATGATGAAGAGATAAATACGGATCGGGTTGGCGCCGTCCATCACAGCCGACTCCTCAACCTCTTCCGGAATCCCACGAATAAAGTTTATGACAATAATAACATTGAAAGCGGTTACTAAGTTAGGAAGAATAAGCGCCCACAAGGAATTCAGCAGACCAAGCTGCTTCACGACCAAGTATACAGGAATCATACCTCCGCTGAAAATCATCGTAAAGACGATCAAGCTCAGCCATAGGTTTTTCCATGGCAACGTTCGCTTAGCTAGTGGATACGCCATACTCGACGTGACGAACAAGGATAATACCGTGCCCACAACGGTAATGAAAATGGTATTCCCATAGGCGACCCAAATGTAGTCCGAGGACAGTACACTTGTATAAGCCTGTATCGTTAATCCACGGGGCCAAAAGAAGAAGCCTCCTCGTAGCGCCTCCGCCTTCGAGCTTAAAGATAGCGAAATTTCGTGCCACAACGGATACAGTGTAATGGCGCTCAGTAGGAGGAGGAACAGGCTGTTCCCAGCATCAAAAAGTATGGATGAAAATCGTTTTCTCATAGGCACCTCACCATATTCCACGCTCACCCATACGTCTAGCCACACCATTTGTGACAAGCAGCAGTAGTAAGCCTACGAAAGATTGGAATAACCCGGCGGCTGTCGCGAAGGAATATCTTCCCATCGTTAAGCCAAGTCGATACACATAGGTGTCCAAAACGTCAGACACGTCGAAGACGAGCGGATTATATAAGATGAAAATTTGCTCGAAGCCAACATGAAGGATCTGCCCGGTACGCAAGATAAGCAGAATGACGATCGTGTTGGTAATCGAAGGCAGCGTGATATACCTTACCAAATGAAAGCGATTAGCACCATCCATTCGCGCTGCTTCGTACAACTCTGGATTAATGCCTGAGATGGCGGCCAAATAAATAATCGTCCCCCATCCCATCTCCTTCCACATCTCACTGAGTACAAGAAAGCTGCGGAACGAACCGGGATCCATCAATGGTGATGTCTTCATGCCCAAGAAGCTGATCAAGCCAGAGCCCGATGAGAATAACGAAAACAAGATACCCCCTAAGATTACCCATGACAAGAAATGAGGGAAATACACGATCGTCTGCACCCAGCGTTTGAAGGTCGAATTATACACTTCATTCAACAACAAGGCGAGAACAATTGGAGCTGGAAAATTAAAAATGAGTTTGTAGAAGCTGATAATGATCGTGTTCTTCATCGCGGTCCAGAAATCCGGAGCCTCGAATAAAATGCGGAACCATTTCAGGCCAGCCCAGGGGCTTCCCATGATCCCCTCCAGCAAGCGAAAATCTTTGAACGCGACTGTAATGCCAGCCATCGGCCAATAATGAAATAAAGCGAAGTACGCAAGACCCGGCAGTAGAAGAACAAAGTAGTATTTGTGCTTGCTCCATTCTCTCCATTGCCTCCCTAGCTTGGTTACTGGCTTTGTGCTAGTTGCAGGGACCGAAGACATTCCGTTCACATTCCAACCTCCTTTTCATATGTCGCTATGCTTGTTACATCACGTGATTGCACCTTTAGCGTAACCGCTTCCAAAAAAACAGTAAATCCCCACTCTACGATCAGAATGGGGAATTTCCGCTTTATTTCAGGCTATGTTCGAAAGTGTACATCGGCATCCAAAAGGCTACATCATCTTTTTACGGTACTCGCCAGGGGTAATACCCTCGTATTTTTTGAAAAACCGAATGAACGTATGCACGTCGTTATAACCAATTGCCTCGCTAATACTTTGCAGCGATTTGCTGGCATCCCCTAGCAGCCTCTTGCCCTGCTCCAAACGGTATTCTGTCAAATATTCCAATGGGGCTTTGCCTGTTTCCGCCTTGAACAGTCGGCCTAAATGTCCGCTGCTGATTCCTACTGCTTCAGCAACATCCGAAATGGCGATATTGCGTTCATAATGCTGCTCCATGTACATCAACGCTTCTCGAATATAAGGCGGAAAGCTCCGCTCTTTTCGAACTTCGTGGACATAATCCATCATTAAGTCGAGGGTAGCATGAATATAGGATTGTAGATCGGTGCTATCTCGGTATTTCTGCAAATTCAGCAAGCTTACTTCATCCATTAGCTCTCCAATATCGTAACCTTCCTGGACGAGCGAGCCCAATGTATGGCTCATTAGCATCACAATCATCTGCTGCAGCTTTGGCAGCGAATAGCGATTCTGATGAATATATTTCTCGAACAACTGCGACACCAAATCTTCAGCTGCTTGGCGGTCTCCTGCCAATATCGTGTTCAGAAACAGCTTTTGGTACGACACCGGATAGTCGAACTTCAGCTCTTCCCGAGTTCCATCTGCATACACCATATCCGAACTAACTAGAAATGCTTTGTAGGTAACAGCTCGGCGAGCCAGCTCATAGGCTTCATGTACCATTTCCAATGATCGAACGCCTCCGACCACGGCATGAAGCCAAACAGACCAACGATCTTGCGCCTCACTCTTCATTTGACGGTAGCACTGCTCCAAACGCTCTTGATCCTCTGCTTGAAGCACCATCGAAGGCAAGTTGAGGATGAAGCCAAACATGCTCCGGTCTATAATCGTCCCAGCCACTGAGAAGTGGGAGGTCAATATCCCCTCTGCCAAACTGTACAAGTAAACACTATTCCCCTGCTCATCTTCCCGGACACGTGTTTCTGCGGCTATGAGGAGGACAAGAAAATTCGGATGTTCGAAACGAAGCCCTGTCTGCGCGAATCGTTCAATGACATCATGGTCGTTGGGCAAATGATGATGCAGGAGCTCCTGTACCAAGTGATCCCGGATGATCGGCACATTTTGCCTTACGGTTGAAATCAGGTTGCCAATGGCATCGTCCACGATACGGAAATCATCCGTTTTGCCTGTATCGAACGGCCGAATCACGAATTCTCTCAACTGCTCGGCCATCCTTCGCCATGGATCATAAAGAATGGAGGCGAATAAGTAAGAAACACCTAATCCCGCAAGCATAATCAGAAGCAAAATAAACAGTGCACGGCCCACATCCACTTTCATCTGATCGCTGTACACATGATAGGGTGTCAACTGCAACGTAGTCCAACCATACGTTAGACCTTTATGTGCCGTTACAAAATACCGGTCGCCAGCAATCGTCATGACATCTGTCCGCAGCTCTCCCAGTGCTAGATGCTGAGCCAGTCCTTCGGCATCCAACCCTTCGATCGAATGGGAGATGAGCCCGTTCTGAGGATCAAGCACCAACGTAGGCTCCGCTGCATCTGTTGGCAGGTTAAGCAGCGTTTGTATAAAGCTTATCTTTTGAATGTCGATGACGAGCATCCCTAGCGGCGTTTGCATCGTAGCCGGAATGGATCGAGCAAAGGTGAGCATCTGTTCATCTGGCGTTCCTGAGATCCCTTTTACCGTACGAACGCCCGTCCATGAAGTGTGCCGTTCTTTCGATTGTTGTCTTAGGCTCGTAATAAAAGCGCTGTCATAATAATCAGATGTTTTGTACAGCCCTTCATTTGTCGTCAACACCATGTCGTTTTGGTAAATATACAAGGCAAGCGAATAAAAGATCGAATTGGACGTTGTCCATCCACGAAGCTGTTCTTTAATAACCGAATAGTCGTAAACCGAAAGGTCATACGGGCGGTTTAACAGATCATAAATCGAAGGTGTCAAGGAAAGCTGTGTCGCAAGTTGATTCATATTTTCACTCAAACTGTCTATATGGCGTCCGATCCGGTCCAATCGATTAGCTGATGCGTTCTCAATTTCACTCGTCAGCTGTTTCGATGACCTATATAAATTGAAGGAAAGGAATAGGACTGCCGGAATGAGTATCGTAACAAAGAACAAAATGAGATGCTTGCGAAAGGCAGCTTTGCGAAACAGTTTCTTCGGTTTCCACTTCAAACTAGTTCCTCCTTACTACTTGCTTCTAAACCTTTTGTTTATAATATCATGCTCGAAAGGAAGTCGCACGCAGCAATCTCAACGCTTAACCGAATGACTTCAACGAACGTACAGAAGGAGCAGCCAGTTAAGCGTCTTGGTAAGAAATTACCGTCTCAGCGGAAACGGTGAAATTTCCTTGGGTCACATCAACCGACTTTCCCCCAAAACCAGTCCTCCTAACTCCGAAGCTATTGGTGGTATTGGACATTCCTTTCTTTTGCAGGGTACTCCAGCTTCGTCAGCCAACATGCTATACCATCTGTTCCGGGTTTGGCCTTCACATCCTCCGCACCTATCCTCACGGACTACTCACTATGTGTCAGCTATGCACTTCCGTCACCTCGCGGTGAACTAGAGACTTTCACTTCTTAGTCGATTGCACTTCCAAGCGCACAAAAGACCGGAATCCCATATCCCATGGAGTCCCGGTCTTTTCATTCATTAACTAAACATTCTCCTGCAATCGCCCATCCCGAAAACGTACCACTCGCTTCGCCTGCTCCGTAATCAAACGATCATACGTAATCAAAAAAATCCGTCCTGCCCTGCTCATGAGCGTAGCTGCATAAGAATCTCGTTCTCGATACAGCGAGCCGCGAAAGTCGCGAGCTTGGTCCCTTTGTTCGGCGAAAACGACTCAATCGCCTTAATCAATCCAATGGTCCCGATGGAGATCAAATCCTCCAAATCTTCTCCTGTATTGTCGAATTTTTTGAGGTTGTGTACACAAAGCAACGTAGTAGGCAGGACACCGTCAGTGTCCGTTTTCCGGAATATGTTCAATTATCGTATTAGGAGAACCCTTTCCTAGGGCTTCCTAGCTATTTTTGAACCCAGCTGTATGGATAATTTTGATCCTCTAGGTGTGCAGCTCCTTTCACCACACTTAAGGGACGGAAAGTATCAATCATAACCGCTAACTCTAAAGTCTCTTTTTTTCCGATGCTGGCTTCAATTTTACCTGGATGCGGTCCATGAGGAATCCCTGACGGATGCAAGGTAATCGAGCCTTGCTTAACACCTTTGCGGCTCATAAAATTGCCTTCGACGTAGTAGAGCACTTCATCACTGTCCACATTGTTATGATAATACGGAGACGGAATGGAGTCCGGATGGTAATCAAACAATCTCGGAACAAACGAGCAAACGACAAAGTTATTCCCTGTGAAAGTTTCGTGAATGGGTGGCGGCATATGAATTCGACCTGTTATCGGTTCAAAATCTCCAATGTTGAAAATATAAGGGTACAAATAGCCGTCCCAACCAACGACGTTCAATGGATGATAGTTGTAGATATGGGAGTGCAAATACCCTCTGGTTTTGGTTCTAACCTCATATTCGCCGAAATCCGTATGGCATTCCAATGTTTCAGGCAGCCGAATATCTCTTTCACAGAAAGGGCTATGCTCTAGAAGCTGTCCATGCTCATTCCGATAGCGCTTTGGTGTGCTAATCCAACTATTCGTTTCTACGTTCAAAAATTTAGAATCACCTGGCTCCGGAACGATCCGATAAATCGTGCCCACCGGAATCACGATGTAATCCCCTGGACGGTAGCTGAGTGTGCCAAACATAGACTCAACTTTTCCCGTCCCTCGATGAACAAACAACAATTCATCCCCGTCCCCGTTGCGATAATAATAATCCATGGTTTGGGTCGGATTGGAAACGGATATTAATATATCTTCATTCCCAAGCATGTAGTGCCTGCCGTTTACCGCATCTCCCGTATCAACGTACTGTCCAGCCAGAAAGTGCCTGTATGTCAGAGCTCCTTGTTCTTCAAACTCTATCTTAAATGGTGCATAGATATCGGCCTTAACGATGTCCGTCGGAGCGGAATGATGATAAAGGATAGACTGTATGCCCGAAAAACCCTTTGTCCCCATGACTTGTTCCCGGTACAAAGAACCGTCTTGTTTCCTGAACTGCGTATGTCTTTTCTTGGGAATCTCGCCCATATGGTGATAAAAAGGCATATTAACTCCCTCCTAAGAGTTTTCGTAAGAAAGCTTGCTTCGTAAGCATCAATTTAGAATTGCCGGCAGCACACGACCGGTTACCTCCCCGAAGCCGACTCTAAAGCCGTCTCCCTGACACCAGCCGGTGATCGTTAAACAGTCGCCATCCTCCAGCCAAACACGTTCATCGCCATTGTCCAATTGTAGCGGATCACTACCACGCCATGTCAATTCCAACATACTGCCTCTTGATTCCTTCTCAGGGCCGCTAATCGTTCCGGAAGCCAACAAATCCCCTGGACGTAAATTACAGCCGCCTATCGTATGATGAGCGATCTGCTGTGCCATCGTCCAATACAAATTGCTGAAGTTACTAGCCGAGATACGGGCCGGTCGCTTCATGGATTCACTCTGCAAATTAACCTCTAATTGGATATTAAAAGAACCTGGGCTGTTCTGCCGCAAATATGGAAGCGGTTCTGGATCCTGCTTCGGAGCAGGAACGCGGAATAGCTCCAATGCTTCAAGAGGCACGACCCATGGCGATATGGAGGTAGCGAAATTTTTAGCCAGGAAAGGTCCTAGCGGCTGGTATTCCCATGACTGGATATCCCGAGCGCTCCAATCGTTTACGAGTACAAGCCCAAATATATAATCTTCGGCTTCTTCAACAGAGACCGGCACACCTTGTTTATTCCCTGTTCCTATCAGACAGCCCATTTCCAGTTCGAAGTCCAGCTGACGGCTTGAGCCGAAGATAGGCGCAGCCGAGTCTGGCGGCTTCATCTGTCCTTGAGGACGGCGAACATCCGATCCGCTGATAACTACAGAGCTGGCTCTCCCGTGATAACCCACAGGCAGATGCAGCCAATTCGGCATAAGCGCATTTTCCTTACCGCGGAACATAATGCCAACATTAGTTGCATGGTCTTTTGAAGCATAGAAGTCCGTATAATCGCCAATCTCTGCAGGCAGCAGCATCTCTACCTCGTTTTGAAAATATATGGCGGTGGATCGCAGTTCTTCATTATCCCGTAAAGTCGGTACTTCCGCATCCAACAGCCGCCTAATGGTTGCACGAAGCTCCTTCCAAACTGGACGGCTAAAAGACATTAGCGCATTCAACGACGGTTGACTAAAAATGTTTTTACCGGACACTGCTATCTGGTCAAAACAGCCGGCAGTGTCTAGTACGGACAGATCCAGCACATACTTTCCGATCGCAACGCCGATTCGCGGTAGTCCGCCTTTTAGAGGGCGAAATACACCATATGGCAGGTTTTGTATAGGAAAATGCGAATCCGGCTCCACTTGTATAAAAGAACGGACCATGGTTTAACTCCTCTGCTCCAGTAATTGAAATTCTCGCATCTCGTCACGCGGTTCATCGAAGCTGCAGCTCCCATAAGAGCATACTCCCTCATTGCGATAGGCCTGGATTTCAAAAGAAGTCATAGAGAGATGCCTCCAATGCAAGCCGTCATTTGAAAATTTGAAGCTTTCCGGAAGCTCGTCTTCAAGGATTTCCGCAATATTTTGAATCTCCAACTTGTACGAGTAAGCCAGTAATCCCGCAAAAAACACATTAAGAAATCCATGCATCTTCGTCTTAACTTCATTGCGGTACATGCGAACAGGATGATGCAGCCCTGCTGTAAATTTCAATGAGAGCTCTCTGTCCCTGCACCCTGCCAGTATAAGGGCAACCTGATTGGCTGTAGGGAATGCATCGGCTGTAATGCCTCCGGTTCTTAGTTTAATACCAAAACTCAATCCACTTGTTTCATTATATGCAGCAATTTCATCCAAAGCAGCGAGCATTCTTGATTCCCATTCCGCATTTAACGCATACGTCAATTCGCAGAATGTCTGCAACCCGTGCTTAGATGTCCCTCTTCCGATCGCCTCCAGAAGATGAGCTTGTAACGGAATCGGCGGCAGCGGTAAATCGAGCACACCAATCTGGGCTAGTGCTTGAAATTGATCTCCTAACGATTGAATCTTCTCGAGGCTCTCCGCCAACAGTTCCTTACATTCATCAGCATCGCTGCTTCGATCTCCAATGACCGACAGCATAAGTGGATGATCTCTCGAAAACAATGGCATATAAGGGACTAGTTCTTGCAACCGTGAGACAGGGATAATAAATTTGCCTATCATCCAGCTATCTTGATCGAGACTATATGCTTGGTAATTCCGGATTGCTGCTTCAATCGGCAGCCCTGCCGGAGGAAAAAGCCCCGCATAATCAATTAGCTTCTCCATGAATAGCCGAACGCTCTGGTACATCGCCGCGCCTCCTAAGATTAAATAGTTTCGGGGTCCCCGCAAAGTAATCGGAATAGACTTCGAAGGCATACGTCACTTTGTGGGGTAATTTATAGATTCCCACGGCGCGCCTGTTCTCTTTCAATCGATTCAAACAATGCTTTGAAATTGCCTTCTCCGAAACCTCTAGATCCTTTGCGCTGGATGATCTCAAAGAATAAAGTAGGACGGTCTACGACAGGCTTTGTAAAAATTTGCAATAAATATCCTTCATCATCACGATCAACCAGAATCTTATTTTCGTGAAGCTTTTGAATGTCTTCATCGATCGTACCTACCCGAGCGGAAAGCATTTCATAGTAGGCATCCGGAGTGTCAAGAAATTCTACGCCATTAGAGCGAAGCTTATGCACTGTATGCACGATATCGTTTGTCAAGATCGCTACATGCTGAACACCCGCGCCATTATAAAATTCAAGAAACTCTTCAATCTGCGATTTGCGCTTTCCGGTTGCCGGTTCGTTCAGAGGGAATTTAATGCGTCCTCCGTTATGCATGACTTTCGACATGAGCGCCGAGTACTCCGTACTGATATCCTTATCATCAAAATGAATCATTTGTGTAAATCCCATAACGTTTTCGTAATAGGAAACCCACTCTTCCATCTGTTCCACATTTCCAACAACATGATCGACGCCAATCAGGCCCGCTTCCTCATAAGGAATCATGTGATCAACCTGATGATAACCAGGCATAAAAATCCCCTTGTAATTCTTTCTATCAACAAGCGTATGCACCGTATCACCATAAGTACCTATGATTGCTTTTATGACTGTACCGTTTTCATCTGTTAAAACTTGCGGCTCCTGAATCGGGATAGCCCCCCTTGAGATAGCCTCCATGTACGCCTTTTCAACGTCTTCTATACGAAGTGCAATGTCTTTTACTCCTTCGCCATGCTTTTTCACAAAATCGCTGATCGGATGATCATCTTTCAACGAACCGGACACGACAAACCGGGTTTTCTTCTGTTCCAGCACATAAGAAACTCTATCCCGCTGACCAGTTTCCAACCCGGCATAAGCAACAATCTTGAATCCGAAAGCTTTGCTCAAAAAGTAGCTTGTTTGCTTGGCATTCCCAACATAATATTCGACATAATCAAAGTCATGAATCGGGAAGAAGTCCTGCTGCTTTCCGTTTTTGTTCGAAGCTTCCTTTTTCATTATCTTTACAGCCTCCTTGGGAATAATATCCTTTTTCTTCATTTTGAGTATAGTGCGATTCAAAAAATCCTGCAAAAACATACGATAGAGTATACACGTGTCGACGCACATCCGCTTTAACCTGATAAATTGCTTGTAGAGTGTATCAAAATTCACACTTTAATTTCTCCATCATTTTTCCGTCCTCCTAAAGCATATGATTTTGCCGTTCAAGATGACAAACTTCTATGTTATTGGATCTTTAACAAAAAAGAAAAGCTGCCCCGAAAGTGAGCAATCTCACTTATGAGTCAGCCTTTTTTTGTGTTAATAGAGCTATTTCAATTTACGTTTTAGGGTTCTAGCACTCAAAAGAAGGTAAATCGTTTACTTGTAATCCTCAAGGCTCCACAGAAGAATTATCCGGATACTTTTCAAGTTGTTCTTCATCTTCTGCGGCTCTTATCTCTTCTCTTGTTAAAGTAATTACTTCTCCGGTATCAATTTCATTAATTAGATCTTCTAATTTCATCGGTGTCTTTATCTCCATTTTGTTCCTACCCCAACACTGAAATCCCTCTTAAATATTGTTTTTTCAAAATACCATAAGCGACGTATTGGTTATGCAAGCTGAATTTTCGAAAAAAATGCCCTCTGTATTTCAAAATTGGTTTTATGGTACGTCCGAACGTTCATTTTCTCAAGTCAGCTCATTTTTGAAATTTTTCATAACTCAAAGAAAAACACCGCTTCGGAGCCTTCTACTTTTTCACACTATAGCAACTATGCCGATGAGATGTGTTTCAAGCATTCATGTTCTTATCATTGTAATGCAGATTCGCCGGATACCCGCGCTTTATAATGTGGCGATACCAAAAACGGTTTACCCGCTTGGCTGAGCAGACGCTTGCCGTCGGTAAGCCCCGCTCCTCTTGGTACCAGCTCTGCAATCAATCTGTCCCTCCAACGCTGCAGCTCTAATTGAGCCCCTGGTTCATTGGAAAGATCATGGCATTCACCAGGATCGACATTCAGATCAAACAATTGTTCCGTATCCAAACGTGGAAACCAGATATATTTCGTGCTTCCGTCCGTCACATACTGCATCTCTTGTTCCTCCGAATAACAAGTGTTATGTTCGCCATGAACATAAGAACGCCAATCCGTTCCATTGCCTACAATGAGCGGGACCATGCTTTTACCATCCACTGAATGGGGAGTATCCACTCCCACCGTATTCAATATAGTCGGCATAACATCCTGAACGGTAACAGGTTCACTTATTCTTGCCTTACCTTTGCCAAAGACTGCCGGCATTTTAATAATCATAGGAATGTGTGAGGATCCTTCGTACGCATAGGTTTTTCTCCACAGATGGTGATCGCCTAACATATCGCCATGATCCGATAAAAACACAATCATCGTGTTATGGTAGACGCCCTCACGTCGCAAGCAATCCAGCAAACGGCCTATCTGGTGGTCTATATGATGAATGAGCCCGTAGTAGCCCGCACGAGCACGCCGAATTTCCTCTGGCTTTCGTATCCCTCTCCAAGCGACGGGACTTGCTGCGTCAACAGGCTGATCATGCATCGAAGCCCAGCTCCCAACAACTGGCATGGGAATTTCTTTATTTTGATACAGATCAAAGTAAAAAGGGGGCGCATCGTAAGGAGAATGCGGTCTGGCAAAGGAAGTTTTAAGAAAAAAGGGCTTTCTGGGATCTCTGCGCTTAATAAATGAAATGGATTCATTAACGGTCCAATTCGTCGGATGAAGAAACTCCGGAGCATGATAAGGTCTAGCCATCCAGGAATTCCAATGGATTCCATGATCGACAAAATCATAAGCTCCGGTCTTATGTTGGTCAAACCAGCTTTTGTAGTCAGAAACAAAGTTAGGATCCTCAATTCGACCTGATTCGTCTAGGATCGTGTTATGAAAGCCGTTTAATGCCCGTTGAGGGTAAAAATGCATTTTCCCGACGCCCTGCGTATGATAGCCGGCTCGGGCTAATTCTCCGGGCAATGTGTGAGCAAAGCCAGTTTCCATCGGTCCCTGCCCTCCACCCATCCCCAAAACGCCGGTATGCCAAGGGTCCATTCCTGTCATTAGACTTGCTCGGGTTGGAACACATGAAGGTGAAGGTGTATAAGCGTGTTCAAAAACCGTACCTTCCGAGGCCAGAGCGTCCAGATTAACAGTTTCGACTGTGTTATTCCCATAGCACCCTAATGTATCCCATCGTTGTTGGTCGGTCATCAGCAACAGAATGTTCGGTTGTTCTACAGACATGAAATCACGCTACCTTTTATAGATTTACCAATTCGATACTTTTCCTGCTGAGGGATGGTCCGTATGGCAGTGAAGCTCCAGCAGCTGCAGGTGCATCGCTGTCTGAATGGGAGCGGCTTGTTTCGTACCGGCGATATTGTCTGTTTCGTAAGGATCGGTTAGATGATCATACAATTCACACTCGCCGGTCGAAGGGTACCATGTATAACGGTACTGATCGTTCCAGAGGCTGAAGTTATGATCTGACGGCTTATCGCCATAACATGTGACTTGAACCGGATGTGACAGCCTCGTCCCCTGCAGAAGTGGCAATATGCTACGTCCCTGTACGCCTGCCGGTGCCTGAATACCTACCAAATCGCATAATGACGGTAGAATGTCCACATTGCTTACCGCAGCATCGCATGTTTTTGGCCAAACATCCACAGTTTGCGGGACTTTCATGATCAGGGGGATATGGTTCAAGGCTTTGCAGCCATGCTCGGATTTGAACACCAATCCGTAATCGCCCAAATATTCACCATGATCGCTGGTAAAGAGAATAATTGTATCATCTGCAAGGTCGAACTGCTCCAACACAGAAAGGATGCGGCCGACTGAACGGTCGATCAAATGAATCATTGCATCCGTATATTGTCTGGCTAAACCAATAAAGTCCGAACCGTAACGCTGACTGTACTGAATCGCTTCTTCCTGATATAACTGCCTCTGGGAACCAAGAATTTCCCCTGCCCCCTGCTTGCGTTCATAGGCAGGCATAATCTCTTGCCCCGCGAATAGATCGGCCAACTCTGTGGGTGGTGTAAATGGGAAGTGAGGATCGGGGAAGCCGAGAAACAGAAAGAAGGGTTTATCTTCACCAGCCGTGTGACTTAGATATGAAATGGCCCGATCTGCAATCCATGTCGAACTATGTGCTTCAACCGGAACAACACTAGGATAAAGCAGCCCATGGTTGGAACTGTTTCCGCGATACTCGCCGGACCTGACTTTTGCAACAACATCCTGATATTCACGCTCCAGCCACTTACCGTAATGCCCCGTATAGTTTTCACCGTGCCCAATCGTCATCTGAACCTGCTCGAATCCGTAATAAGGCCCGCTCCACGTATCCATATCCTCTTCCGCCCAGCGTATCCGTGATTCCTCGAAATGACTGCTCCGGGGAGCATTGGTACATGTGAAATGAAGCTTGCCAATCGACGCTGTGCGATAACCCGATTCGCCAAACACATCGGCCATCGTAGGCACATGGCTGATCGTGTTCGGGCTGATCGATTGTCCACCATTCATCGGATGCTCTGTGATTTGGCTGCCCCGCGGGATTGCGACGCCGTTCGCATACACGCCATGCCCATTCGGGTAACGTCCGGTAAAAAATGAAGCCCGTGAAGGCATACAAACTGGATGGGCGCTGATATGCCGATGAAATAACGTCCCCTGCGAAGCCAGACGGTCGATATGCGGTGTCAGAGCATAACGGTTTCCGGTGCAGCCGAGACTATCATAACGCTGCTGATCCGTATGAATAATGAGTACATTCGGTTGTCTGCGACTTTCGCCTTGCTGCTCCATTACATCTAATCTCCTGTCTATTAAGCATGATGCAGCCTTGGCATCCATAAGGGCTCTTTGCCCATTTCTGCCCATAGAAACGAAAGCAGCAGCTCCGATTTGATGCGCTGATAGGGTGGTGCATCCCATTGATTATAAAGCTCTCCCGGATCGTCCTGCAGATCAAACAGTTCCCCATAGGAGCGGTTATAGTAGACGGTTAGTTTATATCTATGATTCACGTAGGTTCTCACATGCATCGTGGTCGGTTCATTACGATGCTCGCAAATGATATGATTTCTTGCTTCGAGTTGTCGGCCGAGCCATACGTTGCTCTGATCCACACCGGTCATTACCCTTGGAATAGAATGGCCTGCAAAGCTTAAGAACGTCGGAGCCAAATCAACGAGAGACTGCATCGCACCAGAGACCGTGCCGGCAGGTACTTCACCCGGATAACGGACGATAAAGGGAATTTTCAACAAATCTTCGTAATGAAACGCACCCTTTAACTGCAATCCGTGCTGTCCGAAGAAATGACCGTGATCTGTCGTGTAGACAACGATGGTATCTTCCGCAAGACCAAGCTCATCCAGCTTATCCAGAATGCGGCCAATGTATTTATCCATAAAGCTGATCATGCCGTAATAAACCGCCATATTCTTCTTCTGTGTCTGCTCCGGAATCAAGTGGCTGCTGAAACCATGAACCCCTTTTCCCGTTTCCTGATAAGACGAAAAATCGGGACTGGCTTGCTGTGTTTTACCAAAATGAGGCGGATTCCGCTCGTGTTCACCAGGCGTAAGTGCCGGCAGCGTCAGCTTTTCGGGATCGTACATGCTGGCCCACGGCTCCGAAACCAGATAAGGCGGATGAGGGTCGGGGAAGCTAGCCCACAGCATAAACGGTTGATCCTCGCTTTGAAATTGTTCCAGATAGGCATTCGTCCGCTCCGCAATCCAGTTATTATAGTGAACCTCCTCCGGCAGCGACCAATGGTGCTCCGTCCCATAAGGCAAGGTGCCCGTCGGTTCCGCGAAATGAGCTTTCCAGTCAAATCCCTGTTCCTCCATCCATATGGCGTAATGCTGTCCAGCTAGATGTTCATGCGCATGGTTGCGCAGCATTTCTACATGCTTGAATCCGTAGAAAGGTCCCTTAAAGCTCTTCCAAAACTCCAAATCCTGAAGCTGCTGCTCGCACTCTATCGAAGGATACATTTGCGTTGAGACCAATGGCTGAAAGTGACCCTTACCAATGAGTGCTGTTTCATATCCACTGGCTTGCAGCTCTTCTCCCACTGTCCGTGCATCCTCAGGCAATTTGGTTCCCAATGCCCAAGCACCGTGCTGACTGGGATACATCCCCGTAATGATCGAGGAGCGGCTGGGTGTACAAGTTGGGTTCGGACAATACGCTCGATTGAACACAGTGCCTTCCTGAACAAGCCGATCCAAATTCGGTGTCGAGATTTCGTGATTGAATGCACCAATGGTGTTCCAGTGCTGCTGATCACTTGTGATTAACAAAATATTCGGTTTCTTCGCCATTGCCATTTCTCCCTGTCTGGATTGATAAAGGATGTCCCGATACCGCAAGAAGCGAATACCGGGACGATAAGAATGTGCGTTTATTTGACGGCTTGATAACGGGTATAAGCGTTTTGGTAAATATCCATCATTTCCTTCAGTCCCATTTTATCCAGCTTACTTATATATTCGTTCCATTCCGCATCCAGCGTGCCATTCATAACCCACTTCGTCTGCATCTGTGTAATGTAATTGATGATATCGGTCTTTAGCACTGCTACCCTTTCGGAATCTTTGGTATCCAGCAGCATACTTGGCAGTATCATTTTTTTCATAAATGGCTTATAGGCCGCCAAATACTCAAGTCTCTTTTTTACCGATTCATTGGGCTCTATCTTGCTTGCCGTTGCCTGCAGGATGGCTTTGGCCGAAGTATTGCCCGGCGCTTCACTGGTGCGGAACTCATCAAAGCTCATACCCTGGGGGGTTGGCATATAACCGTAGGTGCCATCCGCTTTTTCTGTTATGGTGACACCAATAGGTCCATTACTCCATTGCAGTGCATTCTTTTCCTTATACAATTCATTAATCCAGCGAAGAGATGCTTCAGGGTTCTTGTTCGAAGAAGTAATCGCAAATCCAGCCCGGGTGAAGTAACTTGCCTCATATTCATTGTAAAGTTGAGTACCGCCTGGGCCCTTCAATGGTGGCAGCGCTATGTACTGATCGGCATACTCCGGACCAACAACGTTCGTTGCAAGAAAACCGCTAAATGCTCCATATACGGGAGCTCCCTTGCTGCGTCCCTTAGCAAAATACACATTACGGTCATGTGTAAAAGCCTCCTGATCGATCAATCCTTGCTTGTACAATTGGTTCATGTACTTAGTCGCTTCCTTGAAGCCCGGCTGCACAGTCGTTAAAGCGACTTTATTATTTTCGACCATGATGTGCTGTCCATTGTCAAGTGAACCGAAAGCTCCACTGAACGAATAAATCCCGTTTAAAGCATTACCGTATAAAAAACTGAAAGGAATCTCATCTGGCTTTCCATTCCCATTCGGATCTTTTTCCTTAAATGCTTTTAATACCTGTTCAAATTGCTCGGTTGTCGTCGGTACTTGCAGATTTAATTTGTCCAGCCATTTCTTATTGATGAACGTGACCTCACCAATCATATTTTCTTTGCCTTCCTCGATGCTCGGAATTGAATAAATATGCCCATCCGGCGCGGTGATGGTCTTCTTAATGCTCGGATTCTTATCCATCATCTCCTGAATGTGGGGGGCGTACTTCGGTATCAAGCTCTCCAGCGCGATAATCAAACCCTGCGGGCCATACCGAATCAAATCGTCATCCGATAAGCTCTCCGGGCCGAAGAACGCATCAGGCAGATCACCTCCGGCAAACATCAGATTCTTCTTCTCTGGGTAGCCTTGTCCTGCGGCTGTAGCATCCCATTCGATGTGTACATTCGTCTCATTCTCAAAATTCTTGATGACCTGCATCTCCCCATGTGGTTTCTTCTGCTGGGCCGCTTTGGTCGTCACCATCTTAAGCGTCAATTTCTCCTTCACAATTGGCAAACCTGTCGCGTTTAAATTAGCAGGCTCTTTCCCATTGTCTTTACCCTTGCTTGAATCTACATCCTGTCCTGTGGAACAGCCGGAAAGCAGAAGCGCAGAAGCAGTCGCGAATACAAATCCCGATCTCACAAAAAGTTTGGTTCTCATATCGATAAGATCCCCTTTCGATTATCCAATGTAGTAATTTCATATCTTGCAGCTAATACCGCTTAACCTTTGAGCGAACCGATCATGACGCCTTTAACAAAATATCTTTGTAAGAACGGATATAAAATGAGGACAGGCAAACTAGCCACTATAATGACTCCGTATTTCATCACATCGACGATCCTTAACATTTCTGCATCGTCTTTAGCTGTAATCATCATATTATCCTGGGTCTGATTCACAATGAGAATTTCGCGAAGAACGATTTGCAGCGGAAATAAGGACTCATTACGCAAGTAAATTAATGCTTGGAAATATGAGTTCCAATGACCCACTACACTGAATAACACCATCACAGCCACGATCGGCATCGAAAGCGGCAGCACAATCTTGAAAAAGAACTTGGCATCCGTGCATCCGTCTATTTCCGCAGCATCCTGCAATTCTTTAGGAATCGTGGATTGAAAAAAGGTCCTGGTTATGATGATATTAAAGGCGCCAACGGCATTGGGAATTACCTGGGACCAGATGGTATTCACCATACCGAGTTCCTTAACCAATAAGTACGTCGGGATAAGTCCTCCACCGAAAAACATCGTGAATACGATAAGAAACATGAATATTTTTCGACCCACCAGATCTGTCCGGGATAAAGCATAGCCGGCACCCAGCGTAAGAGTAACATTGATCGCCGTTCCGAGAGCCGCATAGAACAGTGAGTTCCGGTATCCCGTCCATATCCTCTGATCCATAAATATCCGCTTGTATCCTTCCATCGTGAAACCATCAGGAATGATCCATACCAGACCTCCATTGACGCTATTCGGATCACTAATGGATGAAATGATGATGAGATATAACGGGTACATCACAATGACCATGATCAGAGTCAGAAAGCTGTAATTGAGAATGTCGAACCACCGGTCTGCCCGGCTTTGCTTCAAAATCATGCGAGATCATGCTCCTTCTACCATAAACTTGTCTGTTTCATGGACTTAGCGAGTTGATTAAATGAAATTAGCAGCACAAAGTTAATCAGTGAATTAAACAGACCAACAGCTGTGGAATAGCTGTATTGAGAACTTAACAGTCCGGTTTTGTAAACGTAAGTTTGAATGACCTCAGACGACTCCAGATTCAACGGATTCTGCATTAAATAGATTTTTTCAAAACCTACAGCCATAAAACTCCCGATATTCAAAATAAGAAGGATCATGATGGTCGGCAGGATCGAAGGCAAATCGATATGCCATATTCTTTGAACTTTATTGGCTCCATCAACAACTGCAGCTTCATGCAGATCGGGGTTCACTGCAGTCAACGCCGCCAAATAAATAATCATGGACCAGCCTGCACTTTGCCATATGCCAGAAAAAACAAAAATCGATTTAAACCATTCCGCGCTGGCCATAAAATAGATCGGTTCTGCGCCCAACCATTGAATCAATTGATTAATTAATCCGCTTCGCGGTGATAGAAACAGGTAAAGCATACCTACAATAACGACTACCGATATAAAATGCGGGGCGTAAGTTACGGTCTGAACCAATCTTTTGAATCTTGAATG
Organism: Paenibacillus germinis; assembly: GCF_013141785.1. Taxonomy (NCBI): domain Bacteria; kingdom Bacillati; phylum Bacillota; class Bacilli; order Caryophanales; family Paenibacillaceae; genus Paenibacillus; species Paenibacillus germinis. The sequence continues at coordinate 11,140 of NZ_WHOC01000111.1, read as the reverse complement.
AGTGACTTGATTCAATAAGAGCGCCAGAACAATTGGAATCGGAAAAGCCGCAAACAATTCATAAACATTAATGATCAGCGTGTTATACAAAACCGTAGTAAATTGAAACGAGTTGAAGAATCGTTCAAAATGCGTAAAACCTGCCCAAGGACTGCCCATGATTCCTTTAACCGCTACGAAATTTTTGAAAGCAATGACCAGCCCATACATGGGAGCATAATGAAAGACAAGAAAATACAAAAGAGTAGGAAGAAGAAATAAATACAATTGATACTGCTTACGAATACGCTTCCATTTATGCCAAAGGAAAGATTCATGCGAAGAATTCGCTTTCATTGATGTCTGATTCGCAAGTTTCAAGAGATCACCTCCAAAATTCATTTGTTATCGATCCACCGTACCGCGGCACCTTAAACAATAACAACATCGGTGGGCAGGGTAAATATGCGGGGTGTATTTGCGGTTGTCATTATACATTGTGACTTGATCTGCATATCATAAAGACCTCTCGCATGGTTCTTTGGGAACCGGAAAGGTCTTTATGGGTCATATTCTACTCAACATCAATATCCGTCCTGTTTCCCCATAGCTTCCGATATTCTCCCGGTGTCACCTTAACGCTTTGCTTAAATTTTCGGATAAAGCTGGGGACATCAAAGTAACCGATTTGCTGAATGAGATCCTTCAACACCATGTCTGTAGATCTGAGTAAATGCTTGGCTTGTTCCATCCGACAGTGATTGACTTCATCCGTAATGGTTTGTCCAGTTAGTTCTTTATAAGATTTCTTCAGATAAGAGGCAGATATCGTAAAATGATCCGCCATCGCCTGTACGGAAAATTGGGAGTCATGATAGTTCGATTGAATGTAATCCTGCATGGCTTGTTTGAGCCCTCTATTCCTGGAATCCGATTGTGAACCCAGAATGTCGGCGCACAAATCTTCGCACATATGTTCAATTAATAAAGCTAGATCTTGAATGGTATCAAATTTAGTCAGGCCGATTACATCGGGGTAAGTCTTCCCGTCTGCCTCCAACCTGCCGTTCAAGCGATACATAGCTTTCAGTATGCAGTTGATCATATCGTAGCAAACACAGCGAACCATATGCAGCGGCATCGAACCGGTTTCAATGATCGATAGTATTTGTCTAACCATTGCCTTCACGGTGTCCGTATCCCCTTGGCGAATGAGTGTCTCCATCGTCTCAATCTCTTGTCGTGGATAACGAAACTCCGAATTGGTATGTTCTGTGATATCGCTATAAAAAATAACTTCATTAAAGCCTTTGATCAGTCTGAAATCCAATGCTGTTGATGCCTCGATAAATGATTTCCCAAGCTCACGAAGATCCAGATACAAATTGCCGACACCGATCGTCACATCGATATCGAATTGTTCGCGAATGTACTTGTGCAGTTGCGTCATGTTAGGTCTCAGCTGTTCACTTTCCGTATCGGCGGTGCAAATAAAGTTGAGTATCGGACCCTCCAGCCCGTCAACGTGATAAGCCTCGAATAACTTGATCATGCTTTCTTCAATTTCCTGAACCAGTTCCGTTTGGCGCTCCCGCTCCATACTGATTAGATCGCGTATGGCAAAGCGCACCACAAAAAACATTGGCTTGGTGAAGCAGATTTCAACCATCTCGGCTTTGGAGCGAAACTCCTCTACATGATTCACGCGACCCTTGATCAAGGTCAATAGCATTTGCTCGCGTACTGCTGAACGATGATTCGTTATTTGCTGCCCCATGTGATGCTTTTCTTCGGCGATTTGATGAATCGCTTGTGTAACATCATTGAAATTGCGAAACGACCCTCCCCATTGTTTACCAGTAAACAATAAAAACCGGCGTACGGGATAGTAATTAACATGTAGTAATACAAAGATTAGCACACTGCCGATCACAATAACCCATATTAATCCGAATAATGCCCTTGTTTGAATCTCGTTGATACGTTGCATGAATTGATCGGTAGGCAGGATCGTAACATAGGTCCATCCGTTATAAGAGGATTTCACTTTGGAGAATGCATAATCATGATCGTTCAATTGCGTAGTACTTGTCCCTAACGGCAAAGAGGCTACCATTGGAGAGATGTCCACCCCTGCAAAGTAAGGTTCATCATGCAAGGATACGATTAACTGCCCTTGACGATCAAAGACCATCGTATTGCCTTCCTTGTATTCCAAAAGGCCTTTTAGCATATTCCTGACCTTCTGTTCTTCAATAATGAACAGGACTGAACCATATGTAATCGTACCGTTGACTGGAAGCGGAACGAGATAGGTCAACACTCTTTTATCCGTTAATTGCGAAGACTCCACTTTCTCCGAAGGGCGGAATCGAGGCGCACGTAATTCAAGCAAATCCTCAGTGAATTGCTGTGATGTCCACGATTCGTACCGGTAAATATTATCAATTAACATGGAAGGCGTGTACGTGCTTGTACCGGAATACAAATACGGTTGCCCATTAATATATATAAGAACGTCTCTGATAAAATCGTTGGACTTGTAATAAGTCAGCAAGTTTTTGGCCTTGACCGCATTGTACATATCTTGCTGTAATTGAAATGGCGTCAACTCTGGTTTGGAAGCGATTTCAGCAGCGATAGTGTTCATTTCCTTGATTTTCAGATCGAAGGACCCCTGAATCTGCTCCAGCATCCGCTGATGATTGCTCGTCACTTCATCCTTCAAAATAACGACATAATGATGATAAACGGACAGACCGATAACGAGCAGAGGTATGAGAAGCAAGATCAGGTAAGATATCAAATATTTATATAACAAAGGAATTTTGTTCAACAATCTTATCATCCCCCAGATGCATTGTTATCATTGTAATGATGAAGAACCATTATATCATAAGACAGAGCTTATTTTACTGATAACGCTTTCACAATGACATATGCCAAATAGATTATCGATTGGCGAAATGTATTTGGAGTGGACGAAGGTATACCATGCGATAAGAACACGACTTCAAAGACGGCGGTGGAGAGTCTAACTATATCAACTTGCTCAAGTCAGCTCATTTCTTGAAATTTATCATTGAATAACTCAAAGAAAACAAAACAAACCGTAACCCCTTATTCGGAGTCCCGGTCTATAAACACTAGACAACTTCATTCAACCGCCCATCCCGAAACCTCACAATCCGCCTTGCTTGTTCCGCAATCAATGAGTCATGCGTAATCAAAATAATCGTCCGACCTTGTGCATGTAATCTCTTTAAAATGTTTAAAATCTCCATACCTGTCTTCGAATCCAGCGCACCTGTAGGCTCATCCGCCAAAATGATCGATGGATCTCCTGCCAACGTTCGCGCTATAGCAACACGTTGCTGCTGTCCACCAGATAACTCCGATGGAAAGTGCTTCCTGCGATCCAATAAATCCACTGATTCCAGTGCATGCAAAACGAATGGCTCTCTTTCCTTTTTGCTCAGCCCCCGATAGATCAAAGGCAACTCCACATTCTCATAAGCACTTAACCATGGCAGCAAGTTAAAACTCTGAAAAACAAATCCAATCTTCTGATTGCGAATCTCAGCTAGCTGTGAATCCTTAAGCACGTTTATTGCTTGACCATCAAGGTCATAAACACCTTTATCTACAATATCCAAACACCCTATGATGTTTATCAGTGTTGATTTGCCGGAACCTGACGGCCCCATAATAGCTACGAACTCTCCATGATCAATATCTAGCGAGACGTCATCTAACGCTTTAATCGTTTCCTCACCCATCGTATAGTATTTACTGGCTTTCTCGATATGGATTAACGTCATAACCTTCACCTCCATTACTTGCACAGGGTCCAAATAAATGAAGTATTCGATTCAAAAGCCTTACCGTTTCGCCTTATAAAACTCATGATACAGCTTCATGAGCGTCCGCTCTTCCCCGCCTAATTCCAGCCCAAATCGCCCAACGACGACTTCCTTCTCGCGATCGTCCAAGATCTCCAGATTGCGATAGATTTTACTCTTCTCTATCTTCAGCTGTACCTTATCCACGACATCATCGGCCTCCGTGCCAAGGATGTCGATCAACGTAATCTCATTCCCCTCTTTGTCCGTTCCGATGGGATCATGCAAGATACATCCTTACGCGTTTTCTTAAGCGAACGCAGATGCATAAGGATCTCGTTCTCAATACAGCGAGCGGCGAATGTCGCGAGCTTGGTCCCTTTGTTCGGCGAGAATGACTCGATGGCTTTGATCAATCCGATCGTCCCAATCGAGATTAAATCCTCGAGATCTTCCCCTGTATTGTCGAATTTTTTGAGTTGTGTACTCGAAGCAACGTAACCAACGGTCAGTAAAATGGTTTATCTAAAACACATGGAATCCGTTTCTTAGCATAAACTGTCCATTATTCTCGATAATTAGCTCAGTAGCCGTTAAGGATCTTGCTCTGTACGAATTTGTATCTCCTCTTTCAATCCTCTTATTGTTCTTACTTCCCAAACCGCTGGTCACAATATTGCCTGATCGCCCGCTTCGAACTATGGACTGAACGTCGCTGATGAACAAAAAAATACTCCCCAAGACAGTGTCGCCTTAAGGGAGTCTGTAATTGTTACTTGGCAAATTCCAATACCTTCAAAAAATTCTCCAGACACTTATTTCTTATTTATTAAAGCTTGAGCATCTCGAAGCAGGTACGTTGCAGCTTCACTTGAGACATGTTTACCTGCTTGCGCCTGCACCTCGCTCACGAAACTCTCCACATTGCCTTTATCCAATTTCTTTTGCAAGCTATTGGCAATTCCGGCATTATCAATCCAGTTATTCTTGGCAAAGCGAGTGATCAGTGCCTTTAAAGCGTCAATGCTTGTCGTCGTCTGAAACGTCACTGTTACGCTAGCCGCGTTCCCAGCCAAGTCGCTCGAAGCCACCATAAATGTATGCGAGCCAAGCGGCAGCGTATAAAGCGGGATGGGCGTTCCTGTCTGGAAAGAATAAGTATCCAGCGTTACAGTAGTCCTACTGCTGTCAACCCCCGACATGCCGTCGTTCACTAAAAACGTAGGCGAGATATCCCCATCATCGCTAAGGTCTCTATTTCCCACTAATCCAGAAATGCTGATTGTTGGTGCAGCTACATCCAGGTTAAAGCTGACTGTCTTCACGACTTCTACGTTGCCGGCATTGTCTGATGAACGGTAGCTCACATTATACTTACCGTCCTGATTCATGGTAATGGGTCCCGTATATGTTCGCCATGTTCCCCCACCATCTAGATTGTACTCCGTCAGTATTGCACCTGACTGATTATCGGCAATCAGGTTTACCGTAACCGGATGTACGTACCATCCGTTCCGTCCATCTGGCTCAGACGGCGCTAGAACAGCTCTCGTTGCCGGTATGAGGCTAGTGACCGTTATATTCGCTACGGCTTTAATTGATGTTCCATCCACTTTTCCATACACCTGAAATACACCACTCTGTGCATATTGCATTGGATCAATCGCATCCCAACTAACAACTGCCGTATCTTGACTCGTGTTTTCGTAGATGACCCAAACCGTATCAGGCAGCACCGGAGCTTTGCTGATTGAGGTTGAAACAGCAACAGGCTGAACGCTTTGCACATCTTTACCGTCATAAAGGACCTTTATTTGTTTCGCCGTCATAGCACCATTATAAATCCGGAAATCGTCTACTGTTGCGTTCAGTTGCGCTCCATTACCATATCCGGATACACCGATTTTCTTAATATCGGATGTAGCGGTTATCGAATTAAGATCCCCATCCGTATCAATCTGTTGGGAGATACCGTTCTTGTAAATCGCCGCTGCCTTGGTCTCTGAATCGAAGGTGAACACTACATTTGTCCATTCGTTTAGAGGAAGGAAATCATCCGGCCTCGCTTTCACAAAGAAATTACCCGTTCCGTCGACCATAACCAAGCTGGAGACATCACCGTTATAAGTGACGAAAAATCCATTAGCCGCGTAATCGTTCTCCGGTTTGAACCACAGTAATATGTTCTCATTAGCATTCATGCTTGTCGTCCGCTTGATCCAATAAGAGAGTGTAATCTTGTTCGGCTGCAAATCTCCGCTCCTGCCTAAGTCTACGTAATTTCCGCTTGTGCCGCTGAATGTTAAAGCACCATTCTGATGTCCACTCGGTTCCCAAGCAAGCGATCCTTTCGTCGTTCCATCATGTCCGTTACCCGATGCGTCGATAACGCTGGTGCCATTTGCTTCATCAAATTTGTACCGTGCAACCAATGAAGGGAACGGATCCAACATGACTCCCGTTACAACAATATTCGCTTTTGTTTTCAAAGTCGTAGATCCAACCACAGTACCCGCTACAGTGAAAGAATTGCCTTCTGAATCATACCGGGAAGGATCGATATCATCCCAAGTTACCGGAACGTCAATGATACTGGCATTTTTCAAATGAGCTGTTACGGTTTGCGGTAATTTCGGCGCCACTTTCTCCTGTGTAGTAAGATTGACTTCATCTAAAGATACAATATCATCAAAAGGCGGTGCCGCGAGTGAAGCGATTTCCGTCGCACTAAGCGCACTACTGTAGATTCGGAAGTCATCCACAATGCCATCCAAATAAGGATCCGCGAACTGAGATTTTCCGATATAATTATTGATCGTTTTCCCTAAACTCGATGGATTCAGAGTGATGTTCGTGTTGATTCCAACCTGCACGCCGTCAACATAGAGAATCCCGGTTGTTCCGGAAAGGGTGAACGCCACATGTTTCCATACGCCAGTAGGAAGAGCTGGTGCATCGATAACCTGTTCTTGTCCCGGCCCATTCCCGGTCGTTGTGATGCCAAACTTCATCCCCCCTCCGCCTACTTTCGGGGACAGGTACATATAAGTATTCGTTCCGCTTCCGAAGTCGAATATTCTTGAATAATTGCCCAACTTATTTGCTTTCACCCAAGTAGAAATCGTAATATCATGTACGCGACTTAGGATGCTCGCAGGCATTTTCACGTAACTATCCGTGCCGTTTAATTGCAATCCGTTGTCTTGCTTGCCTTGAACCCATGTTGCCGAGCCCTTTAGAGTTCCATCCATGCCATTGCCTGTTGAATCGGAGGCTGTTGTTCCACTTGTCTCGTTAAATGTATATTGTAAGATGACCGGAGGCAAGGGTGGTGCAGGCGCTACCGAAACTGTAACTATATCTTCGGAAGATAACTCCGAGTCGCTTACTCGCAGCTTGAATACATAATCCCCAGCAGCGGATACGGTTACATTCGTATTCAGTGCAGAAGCGTCAGCAAACGTTGCCGTACCTGGTCCGTTCACCAAGCTCCATTGAGCAGTTAACACGCCGCCAGGAAGATCATCGTCACTAGCCGTTCCTTTTAAACTAACATCATCCGGTAAAGTAATCGAACTATCGGTACCAGCATTCACGATCGGTGCTGTATTCGCATCCTTTATTCCTTCTTGTAGCTCAACTGTATAAGTTGCTGCCGCTCCAGCATTAATCGTAAGCGTTGCTTTAGAGCCATAAGCATTCAATTTTCCTTGATGCACACCGTCAACTAAGATATCATAGGTCGCTTTTTTAAGTCCCGTGAACGCAATTCTTGTTTGATGCTGCATACCGGGCGTTACGTTTTTCATGCTCAGCTGAACGTAGTTCTTGCTCTTTGCTATTGTGACATTCATAAACTGATCTCGATCCAACTCTAAGTTAAGCTTTTCGGTGATCAGATTTATACGCTTGAACACACCGTCTTTTGGCGTAATGTCGTAGTTCGAGCCGCTATCCGTTACATCTGCGCCATATCCCGTTAACCCGAAAATCGGATCAATGGCTACATCGCTGCTCAGAATCTTGATCGCTCCGAATAACCCTAAATCGGACTCACCCGTCATCCCTCTCCATCCGTTAAAAAGAGGTCCGCCATCTAGACCCATTGCGCCGTAGTTTCCTTTTTCCGCTTGATACGTCCATGAAGACGCACCGATGTTCGCGGGGTCTGAGCTAATTTGTCCAGAGTTAATAGCACCGATATTGGCAATTTTGGCAGCGTAAGATAAGCGCTGTTCAACCTCAGGCGCTGCGGAATGATTGCGAATCCAGTCATCCATCGTATAGCCAGCGAGTGAAGTCGAGTACTGAAAGTTCCACCAGTTCTCACCCGTAATCGTCACCGGATCTGCATAATAATACCAGATCGGCATTTGCCCGCGATCGGCTCTTGTTTTTGCAATAATTTTGCTCATCATCGTCGTATTGTTGTTCATTTTGGCTAACGTATACACCGCTTCTTCGCCGGTATTGTCATAGCTGTACTCAGAGCCATACGGATACGTCGTGTTTTTAAAATTGTTATACTTGGTAGCCATCTTAGCGATGAGATAATTCGCCTCAGCCGTGAACCCCTCGTCCTGCAGGGCTTTGATAATGTCAGGTGTCGTCAACTCTCCCATAAGACCTGTCTCCCAGTTGTACGCAACCGGACCATCATATAAGGCTTTGAAAATATTATATGTCCGCAGAAGATACTCTTCTTTCGTGTGCTTATATGCGACAAGATCAGGATACATCTTGGCAATCTTATACATGCTGAAGTACGTATTATAAATATGAGGGTAAGCGTAGCCACGATACGTCGGCGTTGTGTTTGGCTGATTCATTAAGAAATCCGGAACCAGATAATCCTCATGATGTCCGTTCATTAGATTGGTCCAAATGGCCGTCTCCAGATAGTCATCGACCGCTTTAACTTCCGAGGCAATCGGGACCTGCGAGTTCTTTTCGGCCAAAAATTGTCCATGCGTTAATCCCCAGTCATCGCCCCATCCCCAATAACCATTGAATCGGTTTCTAGTCGTTTTATTTTGCATCATCCAATCGTCAAAAACCTTATCTCTAATGGTTCCCGGATCATTATATTGCGTCTTTTCTACCATAAAAGTGGAATGTCTCTGCAATGCGGCGTCAATAGGCTCAATCGCATAAAATTGCAGGACGGTTTTTTCCCCGTTTCCATATTGAACGGTAAGATCATTCTGTCCCAGATGGCCCAGTGTGAGCTCGTAAATCTTGTGGTTGGCAGGGGCCGTATTCAGAAAAGTGATCATTGTCTCAGATGGATATTGTGCGGTAACGGAAGTTATGTCTTTGAACGTATGCAAATCGATCTTGGCCTTCATATTGGTTGCAAAAATCATCCCTGGCACCACGGTGACATCAACGAGGCCCTCGTCGTAGAGCTTGGCTTTCACATCGTTATCATCAACTGTTTTAAAAAACTTAAAAGCATAAGATTTACTCTCACTCGGAGCAAGGATCAGGCTTGTATTCGGGAGGTACCCCTTATTGGTACTCTTGATCACGTTAGAATGGATATAGTAGACATTCAGTCCTTCCACCCAGCCTGCCGAATCATTCGTCCAGTTGCTGCCCGGATGCTCCTCACGCTTCCAGCGGTCTTGATATTCAAAGCCGGCGCCGGTCGCTGCATCAGGAACCAAAAGCACGGAAGGACCGATGCCGCTTGGCCTTTGAATCGTGATATACGAGCTGTTATTACCAACAAACGAATGATTCAAAACTCTAGTTTCATAAATACGGTCATTCGGCGCCTGCCATAGTTCATTAAACGGCAAAGGGAGGCCAAGGTCCCCAATCTCTAGAGTCTGGTTGCTCGTATTTTCAATAGCAATCGTCCATTTGACATAGTCATCCACTAAAGCATATTTTTCAATAACCTTAAAATTCCGGATCCCCTCAGGGTTTGAAGCGTTCTCATACGTAACTGTAATTTCATTCCCACTCCTCGATATCGTTCTACCGTCATCTGACTTGCTTGTCCAAGCCTTCGTCCATTCCCCGTTTCCAAGCTTGTATGTAAACATCAGTTCCCCGAGCCATTGATGGTCGGGCGTATTCTGGTTTGGAGCATTGGTTGGATTCATCACATATTCCGTAGGGAATACATCCCCTTTTAGCTGTAATGAGGTGATTTCACCATGGGTTCCTGTCTGTATGTCAAAAATATCATTGGATAGACTGTCCGCGAGAGATTCAGCAGACGCCACTGAAGATAGGAGACACAACAACATGATGGTAAAACAAAGAGAAATCGGCAGCACTAGTAGCTTCTTTAATCCAACCCTATACCTATCCGACCTCCGAGATTCCGTTACTTCCATCCTTGTTACCTCCAATTTAGATGTAGTTGTGTTTTTAACCTTTTATCCCTGTAGTAGCAATCCCTTGATAAAATACCGCTGGTTACGTCAACACCTCCCGCTGATAAGAAACGACAACATCCCGAACCAATCGAATATATGCAGACCAAATGGGCATCCGTGATGCGTACATCCTCAAAGGAAAGGTCTGGAGATTGATCGTCATGTACTTGCTCCCCGTTTTTTTTATAAATTTCATCATTCTGGTAAGCGCTTTAATAGTTATTCTACATGGTGTAATATGGAAATTATATAGGGATTTACAACCACATTTTTAAAAATTACAACCTGTTCCATGGGGCGTGAATAAATGAATACATCCCCAATTCTCCATTTTATCTCGCCCCCCGTGCCTTATTTTATCGATTGCGGACGCACTTTTTTCCATGTTGACGAGCAGCATATTAGTAGAAACCAGATCGGTGTATTTGATTTAATGGTAGTGACCAAAGGGACTTTACATATAGGGGAAGGAATGTTGGAGTGGACAATCCAGAAGGGTGAAGCCTTCATACTGAGACCTGATGCGAGTCACTAGGGTTCCACGCCTCACCACCCTAACTACTTGGCCAAATGCATGCTTAAGGTGTATGGCGTAACGCCAATGGACTATTTGCTCCAATTTCGTATAGACTAAGAAAAACCCGAGGCTGTGACTCAGGTCCTTGTCTAAACCAATACGTTTGGGCATGGAGAGGGAATTGGATATGGGGTTCCAACTATTAAACGATGCTAAACGATTTCAAATACGGACACCGCAAAGCGCCGCTTTTCCACCCCATATCTAAGATCATCATTTACAGAACCTACAGCAATAGCTGCAGGATACTGTGCTGGAAAATCAATTTTATTAATACCATCATTTCCAGAAGCTACAATAATAAGAATACCAGCATTTTTAACAGCTCTTATTGCATCTTGCAATGCTGC
>NZ_WHOC01000110.1:0-15380 GCF_013141785.1 Paenibacillus germinis | reverse complement strand
ACAAGGACGGTCAGACAAGACTCACCCCCTTCAAAGATAAGTAAACGTTTTCATTTGTGGAGCGTTTTACGATCGTCGCTTGCAGGAAACTCACCCTGATCAATTTAAAATGCTGCTGAAAGCAAACACATTCCGAAATAGTGAAAACAGTCAAGGCCGCGAAGCGTTCATATTGCCTTGACTGGTTCCATGACTTGTATCGAACCGTGATGTATCACGAGTAAATCCGCACATCGATAAGATTGCAGTTGCTCCACTCTCAATGTATATCTTTTGTCTCGCTTGCCCATAACTTGCTTTAGAAAGCGGCAATAGACCAAAATCGAAGAGTGGCAACACGGGATCGAACTACTTTTGTGACAATAAATATTGTGCGTCCCTCAGCAAACATTGTGCCGCTTCGATAGAAATGTGCTTACCGCTTTGTGCCTCTACTTCTCTCACAAAACCGCTTAAATTGTTATGAGCTAATTTAGACTGCAGACTATTGGCAATACCGGCGTTATCGATTCCATGGTTCGTGGCGAAGTATGTGACCAATACCTGTAAAGAATCGATGCTAGCCACCGTCTGGAAAACAACAGTCTTGCTCTTCTGATTGCCTGCCAAGTCGCTGGAAGATACAACAAGTGTATGCAGTCCAAGCGGCAACGTATAAAGCGAGATTGTCGTTCCGTAATGGTAAGAATTCGTATCGAGCATCATCGTCGTTTTGCTGCTGTCGATACCCGACAATTCATCAGTCAGTACGATCTCGGGCGTCAATTCTCCAGTGTTTTGATAAATGTTATTATCGCCCGGTACGGTTACCCCGATCGTCGGCGCAGTCGTATCCAGATTGAAGCTTACCGTTTTTGCAGCCTCATGATTACCCGCTTTATCCATAGTGCGATAACTTATCGAATAAACACCGTCTTGAGCGAACGTTACTGGTGCGCTGTAAGTAATCCAGGTAGTTCCGCCGTCCAGACTATACTCTGTCTTCGCTACACCGGATCCATTATCTGACGAGGACAGCTCCAGGGTAATCGGATGTGAATACCAGCCGTTTTGCCCGTAGGTATCAGATGTTACTGACTCAAGAACAGCTGTTGGCGCCGTTTTGTCAACTTTAAGCTCGATGGTTTTGGTCAGTTCTACATTCCCTGCTTGATCCGTGCTGCGATAACCGACCTTATAAATCCCTTCACCAAAGGCTGGAATGGTTCCGGAATAGGTCATCCATTCCCCATCATTTACTTGATACTCTGTTTTCGCAACGCCGGATAGATTGTCATTTACAGACAAGCTTACCGTTACATCCGATGTATACCAACCGTTGCTGCCGTTAGGTTCTGCCGGACTTACAGAAGCGATACTCAGCGGCGGGGTCTTATCCGCCACTGAATCAAGCTTAACGGGCACAACAAACTGATTTGTGCTAGCCTTGCCTTGGTAAACGACTTCTACGTTTGCGTTTTGGACGACGTTTGTCTCTAGCAAAGGCGTGAAGTGCATGATTGCGGTTCTGCTGCTCGAATCGTAATGAAAATCATTAATAGGCAATGCTTGTTTTACCCCGCCATTGATCTGTAAGCTCGCCGAAAAATCAGCTAACATAGGCGTGCTAGCAGGGATCGAGTTCAGCTTGACCGCCGCAGTTCCATTATCAGCGTACACTTGGAATGCAGCTAGCTCAGCAGAATAATGATTACTGATCGCCTCACCATCTAACGCTGTATAATAAATACGGAATTCGTCAATAAGACCATTAAATCTGTGCAGGATGCTGGATCCATTTGAATTGCCGCCTATTCTCATAGGATACGGATTGTTTGGCTGGTCTAAGAAAATGCTTGATGATTGCTCCGCTACTTTTTGTCCGTTTAAATATAACTTAATTGTCTTATCGTTACGGGTCAACGCTACATGGTACCAATTATTTGCCGTGATCGTACCTCCTTTAATATTTATGGTAGTGCCTTGTTCGTTGCTGTAATTGATCCATAGCGCATTGCCATTCAGGTACCACCAAAAGCTGTTTGGTGCAGCGCCGCTTTGCTGCTGAGCAAAAATAGTTTGCGATGAGGTAGAGGTAGTGTTCGTCTTGATCCACGATTCTAAAGTAAATTGTCCAGAGTGTCCGATATTGCCAGCCCCGAGATTTAAATCGTCGGTTGAACCGTTTAAGTTGATTGCCCCTCCGACTTTACCTGTCATCCAGGACGCAGTCCCATTGATTGTTCCGGTAGAACGGCCAACCGAATCAGCGACAGTCGTTCCACTCGTTTCATCCATTTTGTAATAATCATATAAGTAGGCATAGCTCGGATCGACAGGGATCTGATTGTTATTTAATATTCCGGCATGCTGCTGGATGGAAGAATCCGATAATACGGCATTATAGAAACGAATATCATCCACTGCACCCTTGAATAAATGATCAGGGCCGCTGCCAGCTAAGTTCAAATCGGCACCAATGTACATATTATTCGGATTGTTCGCCTGACTAATGGTTGCAATCGAAGCTTTTGTCGCTATTTTCTTCCCGTTCAGGTACAAGTTATATGTATCCTGATTCCTTGTTATTGCAACATGATTCCACTGTCGCTCTTTAACAACTGCAGTCGCCTCGTCTCCGAGGAGAAGACTAGCGGCTGATGAACCATCACTGATCGAAAACAATAACTTGCCATTCTTCAAATACAAACTCCATTGATTAGTAGTGATATCCGTTTGCTGCTGAGCAATGATGACCTGTGCATTCGGATCGTTCCCCGAATCAGGTTTAATCCATGCTTCAGCACTGAAATGCTCCAAATTGTTGACTACATTGTTGCCAATGTCCAGAAACCCACTTCCATCCAGCTGTATAGCATTCCCGAACAAACCGGGAACTCGTAGGATGTTGCCTTTTATCGTGCCGTTATTGTTGTTAACCGAGTCTATGACAGCTGCACCGCTTGTTTCATCCAGACTATACGCTCTAAGAGGCCCGTATTGAAAGGACATTTTACTGTCGGAAGCAATCGGATTTTGAGCTAAAGAGGTATCCTTTACAGCGTTTACCGTAAGCTCATAAGTATGTTCCGACTGCATCGGAGATACAGTCAACGTGACCTTTTTGTTGTCCGCTTGCAAGATTGCTGAACTGATTGTGACCCCATTATTGATGGCATAATTCGAAAGCTTTTCTGCACTTCCCTTATCCAGCGGCTCGCTAAATTCAACCTGAACGGTTGAGCCCGATAATGCTCCTGCGCTTCGAATGACAGGAGGATTCGAATCTGCTGCGGTTGTCACCGAGACGGAAGCGCTTTTCGCGCCCTCCAAAGAGCCGGCGCCATTTATGGCTGAAATTTCATAGATATATTGCGTTTGTTCGTTCAAACCTTGATCCGTAAAACTTGAGGCTAGCGTTTTTGCAAGAATTGTCCCATTGCGGTAAATATTATATCCTCCAATCGAGATCCCGGGGGACGATGGAGCTTGCCATTTAAGACTGACTTCATGATCGTTGATGCTAGTGGCCGTTACTTCAGTCGGTATTAATAAAGATCCGGTATCTGGCGCATCTTCCGGCGCATAAGCTGTAAACCAGGTATAGCTCATCGGAGGAATCGTCACTTGCAGCAGTACGTTGCCGTTTGAATCAATTTTATATGTTTTGTTGCTTAATCCTTCCTGGGAAAGCGTAACTTGCTTGTTGGTCGGTTGTGCGGTTGGATAATCGTAAGTTGCAGGAGCTGCTGGTAGGTATGGATCATAAACTGGATATGTGCCATATTTTTTTAGTTGTTTCGGATGAGAACCTGGAACAGGTACCGGAGGATTTTGCAAATTCGTCAAACCTGTGTAATAAAGCGGAACTGAAATTGTTTCCGTTCTCGGCGTATCTGTCTGGTTGTAAACCATCATTAATCCTTTTTCTTTCGTTTGGGTATTGACATGTATGATCGCGTCAAGACCGGTCGTACGCTTGGTATTGTTAGGATCAAATTCGGGTGCTTTAATGTGTACAATATCGGAGTTTAAAATAGCTTTATATTTCTTATAGAAATCAGTCCACTTTGTTACAACTGCTTTCGTTCCTTCGGAATCGTACAGTTCTTTCCCACGGTAAGCTGCCATAACGCCACTGCCAAAGTTTTGGGCGAGAACGAAATCGTAATCTGAGATATTTTGGCTGAGAGGTTCGAACGATGCAGTCGATCCGCCGCCATGGTAATTCTCAATCGGGACAAACGACCAACCCATGGAAGGCGTCTTTTGGAAAGTAGCGTTGTAAATGGCTTGCCTTCCAAAGATGAGCTGCTCTTGTCTAGGCTGGCTCCAAGCGATTTCTTCATACCCGATACCGTTTTTGTTGTACCCGTTCAAATAAAACCAATCAGCTGCGTTAGCGTACATGCCTCGCTGTCTAACATCTATACCCATCTGTTTGGTTGCGTTGGTCCACTGATTAACTTGAGAGCTTTCCGGGTACTTCGAGTTTATACTCATTGGGTATGGTCCATCAAACTCTAAGGCATCAAGCCCCGTTTTATCAATGAAATTCTTAGTATTTGTCCAAAAGGTATTAAAGGTTGGCGAAGACAAATCCCGCATGTTTCCCCAGACTTCTTGATAAGAGTCGCTAGCAGGCTGATCGCCACGTGCGGCCACCATCGTATAGGCCCCCATATAGATACCTTTGCTATGAGCGTAGTCGTAATCCGCTTTATGTCGATTTATATAAGCCTGATCGGTGCTTTCTGTATTCGCGCCCGAACCAAACGATTGAAAAATCATTTCAAAGCCTGCGCCCGTAGCCTGATCGACCGCTTTTCGAATCGTCGCGGAATCATCCGCAATCAGGTGCATAAATATTGGATTATCTGTAATTTGCGGAAAAAGCGTTCTGTACATTTTTTTGATTTCCATCTGCTTCCACTCAAAGAAATCAACACTATGTAGCAACTCGAACGTTCTGAAGCTTTCAAACGATTGACCGGTTTGCAGTGTCTGTGCAGGACCATGTTCATATTTGCTGCTGACTAAGCTGTAATCTGTATCGTTCTGCCATTTTATCGTTCTGCCAATATCATTGTTTCTCCAAATGTTGTGCTCATCGCCTTTAAAGTCGGTTTCCAGATAAATCTTATCTTTATTCGATGATGCAAGAGCCAATTGTTCAGCGGTCAAAGATGTTACGACTGTATTCGTTGTGCCGTTATTGATTACTTTTACTGTTTTGCTTATTACCGGAATGCCGTCATAAATCTCATAATGCACTTCAATGGTGATCCCTTTATAAGCATCCGGAAAATCAGGTGAAGCTTCGTACGTAATTGTAATCGCCTTTCCTTTCGGAGCCCATGGTTTGTCTTTATCGAGCGGATCGGAATAAGATTTCGGTGTCCATTCATAAGGCTTGATCGGATCTCCTGCCTGATAACTTTTGAATTGAAAAGTTTTACTGGATGAACCGCTCCCTCCGACCTCGAACATTTGTCCGTCCAAGCCGATTACAGCGTCAGGTTGCGGATTTGCCCCAGCAAGCATGCTCGCACCCGTGTAAAGATTTTTGTAGGATACCGTCGTCATGTTAGCGGACTTGGAAAAAATTCGTTCGACCAGCCCGTTTGTCATCACGATCTGTGTATCTGATTCGCTGATCGAGGATGACGTCGTTACCGGCTTCACAACCCAGTATGTAGACCCCTCCCCGATCGTTGGTGTTTCCGCAGCGCTCACAGTTTGAACTCCGGCTACCGTGAATAGAAGTGAACCAACCAAAACCAGACTGAGCATCCTATTCGAGCTTTTCAATCGTTTCATGTGGTTATCCCCTCATTTTCCATATTCTATTAAATGCGTCTTGTAATGTAACGAATCTTTCCCGATTATTGGTAGAACAACTAATTAAAAGGCTTTTAACAGCGAACACACTAGTCTCACCCCCTTGAAAAAATATGAACGCTTTTACAACTCCAGACTCGTCTTATCATATATACCTCCGCTTTAACCTTTGACTGCACCGGACATCATGCCTGATATAATGTAACGTTGACCGATTACATACGCGATTATGATCGGCAACGTCGTCAAAACGATTGAAGCGCATACCAAGTTCCAACTGGATATATAGGTGCCATAGAAGTTGTACACAGCCAGTGTCATCGGATTGTAGGCTGTCTTATTGAGCACGTAAAGTGGAATAACAAAATCGTTCCAAGCGTTCATAAAATTGATCAACAGCGCCGTAATCGACACTGGGATTAGTAGTGGAAACAAAATCTGGAAAAACAGCTGCCACGGACCGCATCCGTCGATAACTGCAGATTCATCCAAGTCTCTCGGCACCGAGGAGATGAACCCATAGTAGAGAAACACCGTAAAAGGAATCATGAGCGCCGAATAGAGCAGGATAATGCCTTGAAATGTATTCATGACATGTAAGAGCTGCATGACCTTAATCGTCGGGATCATATTCAACGGAGCGATCAATCCGATAATAAAATAGTAATAAAGTGCCCGATTGCCCTTTGTTCTTCTGCGTGACAAAATGTAGGCGCCCATCGCGGAAGCGACATTCGTCAGTAAGACCGATCCCACCGAGATGATCATGCTGTTCCTGAAAGCGCGGATCATATGCCCTTTTTCTATAACCGTCCAAAAATTTCCAAATTGAAAATGAGCTGGTAGACGTAAATTCATTAAATCAGCTTCAGCTGGCGTTTTGAATGCGTTTATAAGCACTAAAAAAAGTGGAATTAAAAAAATCAATGTAATAATCCATACCACAGCTTCTTTCACACTTCTCATGCTTCCACCTCAGACTTTCTAGATAAAATGGAAAGCGCGGAAAGAGCGACAACCGTAGTTAACAGGAATACTAACACACCATATGCGGTGGCGAGTCCGTACCTGCCTGCGGAAAACTCCCTGAATACGGCGGTGTTTAGCACTTCCGTGGCATTGCCAGGCCCACCTTTTGTTAATACAAATATCAAATCGAATACTTTAAATCCATTAATCAGGTTCAGGACTAAGTTGATCGTTAAAGCCGGCAAAATCAAGGGTAGCGTAACGTTCCAAAATCTGCTCCACGCATTAGCACCATCCATGGAAGCAGCCTCGTAGTAAGACTTATCGATCGTTTGCAATCCGGCCAAATAAATAATCATATTGAAGCCTACAAATTTCCATGTTTCCACGGTAATGACTGAAGCCAAAGCAAACTTGATATCTACGAGCCAACCGTGCGTCCAGGATTCCAAGCCAATCGCGGTAAGAACCGAATTAATGATGCCATGATTCGCGTCGAATACAGATGAAAAAATAAGTCCTATGATAAGCGGAGAAATTGTCACAGGTAAGTAAAACAGGGTGCGCAGAACATTTTTCGACTTCAGACCTTCATGCAATAGGAGCGCTAGCAACAACCCCAGCACATTTTTAAGTAGCGTAGTAAACAACGCAAATCCCGCGGTATTTTCAAGGTATTTAACGAATACTCTTCCTTCAGTGATCATCTGTTTAAAATTATCCAAGCCTACGAATTTCACGTCATCGGTGAATGTATTCCAATCCGTTAAAGAATAATAGAAGCTGAACAAACTTGGTATAAAATATAGCAGCGTATAGATACCTATAGGAACAATTAAAAAATACATGGGATAAATTTTTTTCATATTCATGGTTTTCTCACTCCTATTGCCTCTGCATAGCTTATAATGTTGGTTTTTAGGGTAAAAAAAGGAGGAATGTCCTGATAAGACATCGCCTTATGTCCGACAATTCCCCCCCTTATTTGACTACCTATTACTTGGCCACTTTAAAGGATTTATCGCGGCTTTCATCCAGCTTTTGCAGCACTTGCTTCGGTGTAGATGCGCCTGAAATCATATCCTGAAGCGACTTGCCTAACAGTCCTCCATCCCAGAACTTTATGGAACTCTCGTAGGCTTGATCAATATTTGTACCGGAAATTTCTTTGATGCTTTTCAGAGCGGCGGTAGGCGGCGCCACTTCTATACCGTTAAAAGAAGGCTCGCCCAAATCTTTTCTGTCCGTGTAGAAGCTTTTCAAGTTATCTGGTTTAGATAGGAAGGCAAAGTATTGTTTCACAGCGTCAATATTTTTGCTTTCTTTATTGACAACGCGGATAATACCGCCTGAAGAAGTTGCGAACCCTTGATTGTCTCCCAGTGGGATAGGGAACATCTTCCATTTATCAGCGCCCGAGTTCGGGAACTTTTGAACCACTTCTTGCTGATAGGTCGTATACACAAGATCCATCGCGTACTTTCCGGATCCAAGCGCTTCATAACCGTGATCCCAATCATTAGATAGGACATTCTTGCCGAAATAACCTTTTTTGTTCATATCATTTAATTGCGTCATCGCCGTTTCCAATACGGCCTGGTCAGCAAATTTGGCCTCGTTTTTATTGAATTTATCGGTTAGGCTCGGTCCAGCTCCCTTTACCGTCGACATGCCCGACAGCCAGAGTGGCAAATGCCATTCATCTTTTCCGTTTTCGTAAATTGGCGTGATGCCGTTCGCTAATAACTTATCACACAGCGCTGCGAATTCTGCGTAAGTTTTGGGAGGTGTTAAACTATATTTGGCAAACAAGTCCGTGTTGTACAGTACCCCCCACCCGTCGACAGACCATGTGTTAAAACCGTACAGCTTGCCATTAATGGAGGCTCCACTCTTAGCCCAACCTTTCAAATTCGCTGCCCAAGGCTCATTTGATAAATCCAGAAAATTTTTATCCGGTTGGAAATTGTCCATTCCGATGCCTGAGGGCATATAGATGATATCTGGGGCTTCATGCGTCGATATTTTCGTTTTCACTATGTTCATATATTGATCGTCCGGATTAACTTGAAAATCGATTTTAATACCCGTTTCTTTCGTAAATGCTTCAGCCAATTTACGATCGATATCCTTCACCCAGTTTTGCGAAGAGCCTACTGTAAGTGTCACATCTTTTTTCGCTGTTGGTGTACTTGCTGTTGTACTTGCTGGTGCATTCTCACTTGCCGCCGGAGTCGCTACATTAGTTTTAGTAGAACTACAACCTGTTACGATAACAGTTAATGCACTGGCGATCGTCAAGACGGTTAGTAAATTGCGCTTCATTGCAATGCCCCCTAGTAATTTTATGAGACCCTCGAGGTCTAAAGTTAGTATAAAACGCTTTCATTTTATTTGCGATGCACAAAATCCACCTTTCAACTGGACGAAATTCACCTCTTTATTTTGATTGAGTTCTATTCCTCACATGTTATAATGAGAACCAAAATAGAACCTCAGGAGTTGGGCCGTGGCATGCCAAAATTTGCGATAAAGACGATTCAATCCAAATTGTTTGTCACTTTTTCGATTCTCATTGTGAGCATTGTGATGCTGCTTGCCACGCCGTTTTATTATTACATAGCTCATATTCTGAAAGAAAGAGCATCCGAATCTGCGTACCAGTCCGCTTCCTATATTTCAACTCAATTGGATTCTCAGATAGAAAATATGGATAACACAGCAGTTAAAGTCATTTCTTCTTCAAAAGTAAGGGATCTATTTTTTCAAAATGTAGATTTCGTTGATACTACAATATCGTTGGGTATTCAGCGGCAAATCAATGAGATCATTTATTCCATCATGGGGCCTCTTCAGCTGGATTGGCAGATCAACCTATTTGATACCAACGGTCGATTTGTGGGAATCGGCAACAATTCTTTCATTACCTCCTTCGGCAGCAAGCCGGAAATGTTAGATTGGGTGTATGAATCACTGGAGCGAGACGGTAGAAAATTCGTAACCGCCCCGCATCCTGATGATTGGAGCACAAACGGAAGAGAAGTAGTCTCTTTGGCTAGGATGTTTCCATGGGAAATCGGATCCAAGCAGCGAGGAATAGTAGAAGTTCAGTTGAATTACGAAACAGTAGAAAGGCTAATTGCCAAGCTCATGGCCGGCCCCTCTGACTCCACACTCTCTAAGAAGTCCGTTTACATTTATAACGAACAGGGAAGCGTCATTTACCCCATTGATTCAGTATCGGAGGATAATACCAAGTTATATTGGGATACGCTTCAATCACAAGCAAACCAATCTGATGTGCATACATTCAAAAATTCCGTTACCAATGAAAGTGAAATACTTGCTTATTTCCGGTCGGGATACTCAAAATGGACGGTTGTCACCGTGCAATCTGAAACCTTGTTGCTCCAACCTGTGAAGGTTTTCCGAAATACGATTTTCGCAGCCGTAGTGGGATTGCTGCTTATCACACTGATTGTTTCTTATTTCGCCGCCCGCCAGCTTACATCACCAATCAAGCAGATGCATAAATCGATTCGGGCGCTTAGTATTGAAACCCTCGAACCCGCATCCCAGATAGAATCCAATGTCGGCGTAAACGAACTGGAGAGCTTAAATAACGCATTCAAAAAAATGTGTGCTCGGCTGCAAAGCTCGATTGAAGAAACTTTCATCTCCCGTTCACAAGAAATGCAGGCTCGGATGCAAGCACTTCAATCTCAAATGAATCCGCATTTCCTCTACAATACCATTACGATTATCAGTATTATGGCGGAGGAAAAGAACCATCAAGATATCGTACAAATGTGTCGTCACCTGTCGCGTATGTTACGCTACATTTTATCGGACAAAGATATGCATGTCAGCCTGGTAGACGAAGTGGATTACGCCAAAAGCTATATGACTTTGATGCAAAACCGTTATGAGGACATGATCCAATTTGAAGTACAAATTGATCCTGCTCTAATGAATGAGAGTGTTCCCAAGTTAGTGGTGCAACCGATTGTAGAGAATTGTATAAAATACGCTATTCACGTGGATCCACCTTGGAAGATACAATTAATTGGAGAATCTGATGGAGATCGATGGCGCATACGAATTGTGGATAATGGCAGCGGATTTACTTCAGAAGCTCTTGAGGCGCTGCAAGCACCCAAAGATCCTGCCCGAACGGACAGAATGGGTCTAAAAAATATAGCTGAGCGACTTCGCTTATTGTTTGGTAGTCAGGCTGAATTTACGGCGTTCAACCTTGCTGAAGGCGGAGCTTGTGTTACAATCGGAGGTCCTATGAACTCAATGAGTATGAAACAAGTACAGAAAGACGGTGTTCCCATATGATAGAGGATAACAGAGCGTCTGCATTCCGCGTCATAGTGGCCGAAGACGAACCAAGAATATTAAAAAATATCGTCTCAAAGATTCAAGATAGTTCGAGTCGTTTCCACGTTGTCGCCTCCGCTTACAATGGCATAGAGGCGCTGGAAGCCATTCATGAGCTGCGCCCCGATGTTCTCTTTACCGATATCCGAATGCCTAAAATGGATGGCATGCAGCTCATTCAGCATGTTGCCCAGCAATATCCTCATATTGCGATTGTCATTGTCAGTGGATTTAACGATTTTGAGTATGCGAAAGGGGCTATAACATTCGGGGTTAAAGATTATTTATTAAAGCCAATTGATGCTGCTGAAGTCAAAGAAACGCTGCAGAGGATTTGCAACCAATTGGATGCTAAGCTCGCGCTCGACGTGAAAGAACATATTCGGGCTGCACTGCTTAAACCAATTTCTCGCTCAGACATCGCACTCTCACTTCAAAATCAGCTTTTTCAGTTGTTTTACGTTCACGCCGGGCATCTTTTAGGAAGCCAATTTTCGAAAGAAGCAGCCGAACATTTCGAAAGATTATGGGAGAGAATTGAACATAGCAGCGTTCTCACAGAGCAATTACAAGAATTCAGTCCCTGGTGGCTGATAGAACCTAAGCAAGTATTCGGAAAGTTTATAGTCCTGCGGGCACAACCAGATTCGGAATTTCAAGTGCAGAAGCTGGCGGACAATTTGCTAAGCGCCGTCCAAATTCAAATTACGCCTTTTCCGGTTACCCTAAGTATATGTGCAAGTGCGGCACCTGCGGATCAGTTATGGGAACTAAGCCAGCAACTAATCTCCGACATAGATAATCAGCTCATTATAGGACAATCTGCGGTCATCACAGCATTGAAGAGAACCCAAGGTGCGCCGCCACGCATCGATACGCTTAGCCAACAAAGGCTGTCGCAGCTGATTCAAACTGGAAATAAATTACAAGTACATAAGGAAGTTAGCGAACTGTTCCAGCAATGGCAGGAAGAACAACGTCCGCAGCGTTGGATAGAAAGATCCCTTCAGCAAATCATTCAACTTTTTCATCAGCATGCCATTCTCGTATCCGATGCAGAACTAGCACATTTGGAATACGAAATGATGAACACAATTCCTATCAGCTCCAATCTGAAGTCCATTTTGGAAGGCATTTGGCCAATCTTGGATACATTGCTTTTCGTTAATGGAGAGAAAGAAAGAGATGGCGGGCTTGAACTCACAAACCGGATAGAAGCCTATTTAAAAGCAAATTATACCTCTTCTATTACCTTAGAGGAGATATCGGATAAGTTTCATTTTAACGCCACTTATCTGATAAAGGTTTATAAGAAATATAAGAACACCACTCCCTTGAAGTATCTCATTTCCCTTCGCATCGAAGAAGCCAAAAGACTGATTGCTTCGTCCCCTGAGCTAAGTTTCAAGGAAATTGGCGCTATGGTTGGCTACACAGACCCGAATTATTTTAGCCGAATATTCAAAAACTCGACTGGAATCAATTTATCCGAATATAAACAGGGATAATCATGTAGGATGTTGTAAAACAACACAGTTTTGAAAGTGCAAGAAACCAGCAAACTAAAGAATTTGCTGGTTTCTTTGATAAATATAATAATTCATTTGTATCATGTGTGTGATATATTAAAATAATCCACCCATGAAATTACCATCATTTAAATAAATCTCAACGGTGGGATTTCTAAAATGCATCATTTTGTTCAATATTTCAGGAATCCAAGCATCGTAATAGTCGCGCTGCCTCATAAAGTTCATTAAGAGGATTAGATTTGATTGAACTTTCAGAGGTATGAGTTTAGGATGAACGACTGAATAATTCCAACCCACTCCTGAGCGTATCTGCAATTAGCCTTATACAAGTGAGGTTTTTGCTCAATAATGTTGTTTCCTCCTTTAACTTGAAACAAATGGGGACGGTTGTACTGACGGAATACCAAAGTATCCGGGACTTGTTCTTTTTTAACAAGCTCAGATTGAGCATTCAACTCTGGATAAGTTACTACAACTGGCTGCTCATAGTACCTAACTGTAAGAGGATCAATCTCAAGTAAGTAATAAAACAAGCACTCTCTCCAGAAAGATTCGGAGCTAATACTACGATTCATTTTAAGACTAGGAATTGAACCAATAATCTGCTCATGCTCCCTACTTCCTTTGTTATTTACTTTTCGTTTGGGTAAGTACATTGCATCCTCTTGAATCCAAGACTTCTTACTTATCCAATCCAAGTAACTTCCTCCTTTAAAGCGCCATTTTATCATCAAAATTTGATTCACCTACATCCCCCAGTTATTCCAAGAAATGAAATGGTTTAAACGAAAAAGCTAAATCAATTAAAACAAGCAAAAAAGCCTAAACCACGTAGGTTCAGGCTTTTTTAAACACGACATTTCATGTTACAAGTACACGACATTTGATCTTCTAAATTTAATTACAGCTTACACCTCGAAATGCATCCATTGTTATTAGTCATTTTTAGGTTCTGGTGCAAGGATTTAAAAAAGTTCGCAGTTACCCGACAAACTATACTTTGTCTATGCCACTAAACCAAATATCTTATTTAGCCATTCAACAGCAGTGAGGACAGTCGAATTATCATCGGCCTGCCCTTTCCTTATCATATGTAAAGCCTCAATTCCCTTTAACGTCTGATCCGCTGTAAGAAACGATTTGAAACCAAGCATTGGTTTTGTGATTTTCTTTATGAACCGGTGATCTTGCTCCACAATGTTGTTTAGATACTTTGTCTGTCTAATCAAGGTTTCTTTTGGTAAGGATTTCTCATTTATTAATTCTTGTATGGCTGGTGGATAGGCTGGATTTTTATCTAAGGTGATTACACGTGGGATTTGAGTATGTGGAGAGGACAAAGCCTTTGTGAAGAAGCGCTTAGCTGCCTGCATATCCCGATTTTCAGATAACATGAAATCAATGGTTTTCCCCATAGAATCAACGGCTCTGTATAAATACTTCCACTGACCTTTAACTTTGATGTAGGTTTCGTCAGTCCTCCACGAGTCGTTTGTAGGTTTCAAAAAGGGGCGGATCCGTTTGTCGATTTCGGGTCCAAATTCATGCACCCATCTCATAATCGTCGTATGGGAAATCCTTAATCCTCGATCACTCATCATTTCAACTATATCTCGATAGCTTAAACTATATTTCAAATACCATCTTATCGTTAGTAAAATGATTGCAGATTCATATTGCTTCCATTTAAATATATCTAATTTCGTTTCCAAAGCAAGTTGCTCCATCCCATGACTTCATTATCAATTACGTTATCATGAATTAGAGCTTTGCACCACAACCTGCAAGAACTACATTCTGAAGGGAGCGATGATATAGGGGGAGATCATTTATTACCTCGGGGGCAAATCAGGTAAGGTGAAGAGAAAATCCGCGTAGGACTTTTGTGCAGCTCTTAGTGGCGAATGCCCGTAAATAGTTAGCGGTATGCTCTTCAGACGTATGTAGAATGTGTGAGAATCCACGAATATCAGATTGCCAACCAGCGAATTGTTTTTGCCTCCGAGCTAATAAATGATCCACCCCTTCCGTCCCCTAAAGGGGAAACGCAGGGAGTACACTCCCTGCACCCATTACTCGCCGTAAGGCAGGCCCGGCATACGGCATGCCGGGGAACCTTAAAGTATGGAAAGATTTGGGCATCTGTCAAGAAAACCACTTGACAGACTCTTATTTAAGTACGCCAAAAACTAGAGAGCAACAGAGTCGCTTGACAGGTTTCGTTCATATCAAAGTCTTAGACTGCCGTTGCTGTCTCAGCCTGTTATTAAACCAACGTTCTGCGTAGTTGAATGCCGAACAATTTTTTATTCAAATATCAATCAATTTATTAAATATAAAACAAAAGGACCCCCTTATTTGGAGTCCCGGTCTCAACTACACAACTTCATTCAACCGCCCATCACGAAAACACACAATCCGCTTCGCCTGTTGCGCAATCAATAAGTCATGCGTAATCAAAATAATCGTCCGACCTTGTGCATTTAATCTATTTAAAATGTTTAAAATCTCCAAACCTGTCTTTGAATCTAACGCTCCCGTAGGTTCATCCGCCAAAATGATCGGAGGATCACCCGCCAGCGTTCTCGCAATCCCAACCCGCTGCTGCTGCCCGCCTGATAGCTCGGATGGGAAGTGTTTCTTACGATCCAGCAAGTCTACCGCTTCCAGTGC
>NZ_WHOC01000109.1:0-516 GCF_013141785.1 Paenibacillus germinis | reverse complement strand
CCCGGTATCCTGCTGATTGCGATTGCAAGCGGTATATCCTATACGGCTTACCGCCTGTTTTTGGATAAGCAACGGGGCATATTCGAGCGGTTTCACACCATGCCGATTTCACGTTCCACCTTACTGTGGGGGCATGTGCTGACCTCGCTGGTATCCAACGCCATATCGGTTCTCGTCATCATTCTCGTAGCGTTAATTATGGGCTTTCGTTCGCCGGCGGGGATATTGTCATGGCTTGCAGTAGCCGGCATACTCGCACTGTTTACGCTGGCATTAACGTGGGTCGCAGCCATTGCCGGACTGTCCGCAAAAACGGTGGATGGCGCAAGCGCCTTCTCCTACCCGATTATCTTCCTGCCGTTTATCAGCTCGGCGTTTGTACCTACCGAGTCGATGCCTTCGGTCGTTCGAGCCTTTGCCGAAAACCAACCGGTGACCTCGATCGTGGAAGCCATCCGTGCACTACTGTCAGGTCAGCCGGTGGGCAATGATATATGGATCGCTCTTGCGTGGTGC
>NZ_WHOC01000017.1:0-11219 GCF_013141785.1 Paenibacillus germinis | reverse complement strand
GATAGGAGCGCAGCTTATAACGATTAGCCCGCAAAAGCCGGATCATTCGTTATCCCTTCAGGAAAAGGAAGGATTGGAATTTCAAGTCCTTAGCGATCCGAACGGCTTGGTAACGGCCAAGTACAATCTGCTCTTCGATGTTCCGCAGGGAGTAAGGGAACTCATGGAAGGTATCGGAGTCGATCTTGCGGAGTACAACAATACCTCGAAATGGGTTTTGCCGGTTCCGGCTACTTTCATGATTGATGAGAGCGCCATTATTCGCTCCGCTTATGTCAATCCGAATTTCATGCAGCGTCAAAGCCCGGAGGAAATTTTGCGAGAGCTAAAAAAACTGTAACGATTTTTGCATCATACATTTGTGAGCAGAATAATCGATTATGGTAAAAACAAGTCTGAAGAAGCGATGCTTAGTATTGGATATCCGTGGGCGGAGCGAGCGGCTGAAGCGGATTAATGAGGCAGACGCAGGCGGCTGTTGTACATGGGGCAGCTATGCATCTATATTAAATGTTAGTTAAGAAGGAGAATATATCATGACAATGACCAAGGAAGAAATTTTGGAAGCTTATCGTTTTCGGCATGCTTGCAAGGCATTTGATACCGACAAAAAGATTTCGGATGAAGATTTTCACTTTATTTTGGAGACAGGAAGATTGTCTCCAAGTTCATTTGGCTTCGAGCCGTGGAAGTTTGTCGTGATCCAGAATGCAGCTCTTCGCGAAAAATTAATACCTGTATCTGGCGGTGCCCAGGGACAACTGCCCACTGCCAGCCATTTTGTAGTTATATTGGCCAGAAGAGAAGAAGGCTTACGGCCTGACTCGGTTCACGTGAACAAAATGTGGAAAGACATTCATCATATGCCTGAAGAAGTTGTGCAAGATTGGTACGATTTCTACAAATCCTTCGTCGAAACAGAACTCGAAGATAATGACCGTCTCATTTTTGAATGGTCAATCAGACAAACCTATATAACATTGGGAAACATGATGACATCCGCGGCTCAAATCGGTATTGATTCCTGTCCGATCGAAGGTTTTGATAAAAAGCAGGTGACCGCTATTTTACAAAATGAGGGTATCATTAACGGCGACGATTTCGGTGTAGCCTGTATGGTCGCTTTCGGATATCGTCAAAAGGATCCCAAACGTCCACAAACAAGACAACATCTCGATGAGATTGTTGAGTGGCGATAAACTTAAGATGATATTTCTCAGCATCAGGGGACATGTTTCGCTAACAGGTGCTCAAGTTTAAGAATGGGGTTGCTGCGGGTGCGGCAACTCCTTTTTTATGGTGCTAACGGGTAGGATTCTTTGGGGGACAGTGAAAAAAACATTTTAGTACAAGAATGTAACGGAGGCGGAAATGTGGAACTTCTTAGGGTTTCATTTGAACAGAAAATAATAATGCGTAACCTCTTAAGATTGGCTGCAAAATATAACAACGCTAAAAGAAAGAAAATGTCATTTATTTGGGATTTCATCAATTTAAGAAAAGGGAGCGTTTGATTTAACATGGCACAAGTTCTATACATTACTGCTAATCCAAAATCAATTGAAAGCTCAGTTGGTCATCGAGTAGGACAAGCTTTTCTTAAAGCTTACCGCGAAACTCATGCAAATGATGAGATTCAGGAAATAAATTTATATGAAGAGGAATTTCCAATCGTGGATCGCGATATCCTTAACGGCTGGGAGAAAATGCGTCGAGGGGGAATGCCATTTTCAGAGTTGAGTCAAGTCGAACAGCAAAAAATCAATGCTTTAAATCAATTTATAGATCGAGTAGCGAGCGCTGATAAATACGTATTTGTATCTCCTATGTGGAACTGGAGTATTCCACCACGATTAAAAGAATTTATCGATTCCATTGTGGTGGCCGGAAAAACATTTCATTACACCGAAAATGGTCCTGTCGGACATTTAATAGGTAAAAAAGCCATTCATATTCAAGTTAGCGGCGGTATTTACTCGCAAGGACCTTTAACGAAAATGGATCATAGTCACCCGTATTTAAAACAAGTGCTTAACATCATAGGTATTCACAATGTAGAAGTATTATATGTGGAAGGACATGATTTTGACCGAGAGCGAGCAGATGAAATTATTCGCAAGGGTATTTCGGATGCAGAAAAGCATGCGATGACTTTTTAATCACGATGTCGATTTCGCCCCCCCCGCTCGTGGCGCTGTTTCCGAGTGCGGAGCACTGCTCGTCGTCGTCGGCCAGAAGGGATTTTTCGAACGGGAAATGGTAAATGCCCCTGCTTTGCACGACGGAGCCGGTCTCGCTGCCATTAGATGATCCAGTCCGGATGCTCCTCATGGTGCTTGGCTTGTTCATGGATAATTGACGACAACCATGGGCAGCCTGTTGTACTCTAACGGAGAACATTTGGGTAACCTTTAATGGAAAGCACATACGAAGTTCGTTGAACTATCGAAGAACGTTAACTGACTAAACACCAAAGGAGGGCTGCCGGCATAATTGGCAAACTTTAGCTCACCTAACTGACAGAAGTGTTCAATGTACCACCTTCAATACCGGGACAGATGTGAAGGATCGGGTTCAGCTATGGGGAGACTTCTCCGAGTATAACGAGAAATATTTGAAGACCAAAATCGAGCGATCCGGGCACTTGAATGAAGTTGAGGATTGCTGTAATAATTTATAGTTTGGAGGAAGCAGAAGATCATGGGTATCGTGCTTGCAAACGTTGCAGACCAGAGTGTGTGTCCGCAGCTGAATCCGTTCCTACCCGCACCTACGCTTCGCTTGTCATTCATGTTGGGTACGCCCGAATCACGCTACAGGAGGACTTTGATCCGCAGTTGCTCTGTGAAGCCGTCTAGGCGTTAAGTGAAAGATGGCGACGCTTTTGGGTTCTCAACGTGTCTACCTGGCAACGGAGGTTCTAAATTAAATGTAATTTTAGAAGGAGAGAATATATCATGACAATGACAAAGGAAGAAATTTTGGAAGCTTATCGTTTTCGGCATGCAACTAAAGAATTCGATCCTAGCAAAACCATTTCCGACGACGACTTTGAATTTATTTTGGAAACGGGCCGGCTCTCGCCCAGCTCGTTTAGCACTGAGCCGTGGAGATTTGTTGTTGTTCAAAACGAACAGCTTCGGAACAAAATAAAAAACTCTTCGTATGGAGCGGCAAGCAAACTGCCGGAGGCCAGTCATTTTGTCATTATTCTGGCCCGGACCCCGCTGGATATAAGATATGACTCCGCCTACCTGAAGGAGCAGCAGGTCAGAGACGTTCCGACGGAATACTTGACAAGGCGGCTTGAAATACTTGAAGAGTTCCAGAGACATGATTTCAAGCTCCTGGATCATGAACGCTTTCTTACCGATTGGGCCATCAAGCAGACGTATATACCGCTTGCGAACATGATGACGGCTGCGGCTCAAATCGGCATTGACTCATGTCCGATCGAAGGCTTTGACATTGAGAAAATGAATCAGCTGTTGGACGAGGAAGGGCTGCTGGAGGACGGACACTTTACCATCTCGGTCATGATTGCCTTCGGTTATCGCAAAAAAGAGCCGGGTCCGAAAACACGCAGACCGTTTGATGATGTTGTGAAGTGGGTCAAATAAATATAATATGGTGGCATGTGTAGCGGCGTAGGGGAGATGAATCCTTGCTCCGCTTTTTTTCATGAACAACGTTAGAATAATCGAAGCGAACGCTTGATTAAGTCGACTGTGATTGGAAGAAAAAACTTCTTGTTTAGCAACACGCCGCGCGGAGCCAAGGCAAGTGCAGTTATTTACAGCATCGTTTGGCAAATGGTCTGAAACCGCAGGCTTACCTACAGCATCTGTTTGAACAGTTGCCACAGCTTGCAGATCCGACAGATCCCGAAGCCTTGAGCAAACTTGCTTCCTGATCAGCATCTTTGCCACTCATCTGCCGTTTATTCTCGAAATAACTTGAGCTAGCTGCCCTCCCTTACATACGGAGGGCTCTTTGGTATACCTAGCTTCTTTATCCGTATCTATTCCTCGCGCGAACGCTATATTCATATTCTCATGAAACTGGTCTTACTTCCATGTATAGGGGATTTGACGCTTACATAGGTAGTCAGGATAAAGGGAAAATTGCTTTCTATGTTGAGAGCAAAGAAAGTGAAATATTACCTACTATGCTGCCTGTTCAATTAAAAAATGGCACAAAGGCGTATTTTAGAGAACATCGAGATGATGGCTGAGATGATGAATGTGCTATGAATATGACTACATTGCATTTTAATAAAAATCAGTCAAAGTACGTGATTATGCTTATCACTAAAGAGATTTATACTCAAAAGCCCAATATCGGGACGAGCTTCAAATGGAGACGTTATCGACACCGGAAAAAGTGCGGCAGCGTGAGCAACAATTGAGTGAAACGCACCGAGAGAATCATGAGAATGAGGTAAAGGAAGATATGGCGATCACGGGGTCAAAGAGCGTCTCTAGCGTTCCGACTTTTATTGTCGACGGTAAGCAATATATAAATCCAGATCCTCATGATTTCTACAATATCATCGACGCAACTTTATCCAAATCCCAATAGGGTGAGTGACCTTAGGACTTCTTAATAGGAAGTCGAGCGTGATGGACGCATAGAAGCGGCCTCTCTCCAGCGATTTTGGATGTACCTTCCAGACGACAATCTTGCCGCCGTTGATGCCAATCCGACCCGAGACAACCTCACGTCAGGCATAAGCCTGATGTGATAAGGGGCTGTCCCATAAGTAGTTTATTCTACGTAGGAAGAGCTTAAATGAGCAATCCATGATCATAGTCATGAAAAAAAGCGTAAGTTCGAAAGGGGAATTCGCCTCAGAACTTACGCTTTTTGGTTCATTGATGCCCACTTGAGGAAATTGTGGGTAAGCGAAGGCCATCCGACCTGCAGGCTTACTTTCTGTAAGCCGCGAAGCAGAAAAAATCTTGAATTCTTTGTTATTCTTGAATTGCGTTTCAAGTAGTGGGCCCGCCAACATAACTCGAAAACGTACGCTAAGCTCCGATTTCCCCAAAAATCCGGATTTCCCGTGCGCTAAAGGAATCCGTTTTTTTCAATGAGTTTGCAGTAACAGTCAGCAGCGACTTGATCCAGCTACTGGATACCACAACGCTTTTTCCCATAGCCGTCGCCAGTACCCATCCAACGGCCTGACTGAACGACGTACAGATCAATGCTCGCCGACCTTGATCAGTCGAAATTTTTTGTGATTCCAATCCTTGTATAAAAAAAGAGTTTTTTCCACAAAATAGCATGGCCCTATAAAGAATATTTGGATACTTTATCTAGAAAGGATTTATTCGCAATGAAAACAGAATTTAAAAACCTCGATCAATTATTAAAATTATCCGGACAATCGAGTGACTTTAAGAAAACAGTGATTTTACTTGGTAAACAAGAAGTGAGTATTTTCTATTATAGTACCTTAATCGATGCGAAGTGGATGCAGCAACATTTGATTCTTGTGTTGCAAAATCGCTCATTGGATTCCGAAATCAAGGAAATTGAGGATATTAAGGACTGGATTCCCATTAATGATACAGAGATTACCGACGATTTAACAAATATTCAATTCAAACTGCTGAAAGGTTATGCGATCGTTCAACTTCATGAAAACGATCAAAAGTGTGCATTGGTTAATTTAGCCGACAATCATGGATTGCGAGAAAACAATGATACAGAAAACGAGTTTAGCGTCGTCGGCCCTAAAGTTGGTTTCGTAGAGGACCTGGATACAAACATCGGTTTGCTAAGAAAACAAATCAATCTCCAAAACTTGATTATAAAAGAAATCATCGTTGGTACAACTTCAAAAACAAAAGTCGCAATAATTTATATCGATGGGGTGACAAATGAACAGTATATTCAAACTGTTGAGCAAAGGCTTACTGATATTGATTACGATTTCGTGTTTGATTCGTCCTTACTGGACCAAATGATGTCAGACAATTCTTTGACGCCATTTCCATTGTTTGTATCCACGGAACGCAGGGACCGAGTGGTGTATTCACTTATTAGCGGGCAAGTCGCGGTCATTAGCGACGGATCACCTTATATTATTACGGGACCCTCTACATTGTTTGATTTTTTTATTTCTGCGGAAGATTATTATTTGCCATGGATATTAGGTTCTTTTTTTCGATTGATTCGAATCTTTGGTGTCATTTTTTCGCTGTTTACCACGTCAATGTATGTTGCGATAACCACATATCATTATGAAGTCATTCCAAAAGATTTGCTTAGTCCCCTTATTTTTTCAAGACAAAACGTTCCATTTCCTCCCTTCTTTGAAGTGCTTTTTTTAGAAATAACCATTGAATTTCTTCGGGAAGCAGGGGCCAGATTACCAACAAAAATTGGACAAACCTTAGGTATTGTCGGAGGAATTGTTATCGGTCAAGCTGCGGTCGCAGCAGCTTTAACAAGTAATATTTTACTAATTCTTGTCGCGCTATCGGCTTTAGCCTCATTTACGACACCGATATATAAGATGTCAAATACGATACGATTTTTACGCTTTCCTTTCATCATTCTGTCAGCGATATGGGGGGGAATTGGCATATTTATCGGGGTGGGTTTTCTGTTCATCCATATTATTCGTATAAAATCATTAGGCTCTCCTTACGCTGTTCCGATTTTTCCTTTTAGGATTATGTCTTTTAAAGACAGTTTTATACGTTCATCTTTTCAAATTCTGAATAAAAGACCTCAACATTTAAGACCAAAATCTTCAGTTAAGTATTCCCCTAAACCAGTTAAACAGAAAAATGACTTAGATGAAGAATAAATTATGGAAAGAGGGCCATTATGTATAGGAGGAAAATTTTTCTGGTTATCATTTTGTGTGCAGTTTTATCGGCTTGTGTCGATCAAAAAATTGTGAATCAGATTTGTCTTCTCCATGTAATTAGCTTTGATACCGTTGCGAATGGCATAAAAAGCGCTATTCTAATTTCTCACTTTAAAGAAAAGGGAAAAACAGAACTAGAATTTTTACATACGGAATCCAACTCTAATATTGGCGCTCTGCCACTACTAAATACGCGGACAAATGATCCCCTTGAAAGGGGACAGCTAAGGATGGTGTTATTCGGAAAAACGCGTGCAGAAAAAGGGACTGGGACTATAATCCATCATTTTCTCCGCGATCCTAAAATTTCTTCACGGCTTCAGCTTGGAGTCGTGGATCGGGACGCTTCGGAACTGTTGGAAATCATCAAAAAAAACAATGAACCGTTTTTTTTATCGGATATGATTGAGCAAAACATGAGAAACGGAAATTTACCGTTGATGAACCTTCATGTATCCTTGTTTAATTATTATGGTGAAGGACGAGACATGTTTTTACCGTATTTTAAAATAGATAACGGAGAAGTAAAAATCGATGGTCTGGCTTTATTTAGAAGTGATAAAAAGATAACCGAAATTAGCATGAAGGACGCTTTCTTATTAAAAATGCTTATTCAGAATTCGAAGAATGGAATCTACAAGGTTCCAGTTGCAGGAAAGGCATCAAACAAACAGGGTGATGAAGATTTTATTTTATTGAGAAGCATGCATTCAAAGGCAAACTATATTGTGAACAATGTTAATCCAATCCCTTCTATTTCAATTCGGTTGGAATTGGTGACGGAACTTCAGAATGTCCCGGATTGGGTGGATTTGAGATCAGAAGAGCAGCTTACACAGCTTGAAAAAACGATGGGTTCTTATTTTAAAAAAGAAATTGAAAAATTTCTTTCACTATTGAAAGAAAATAAGGTTGATCCAGTCGGCTTGGGCGCCTTAGTAAGAAGTCGGTCTAAGAATTGGAGTGCCCAAGATTTTGAAAAAATTTATCAAGTAATAAAAACAACAGTAAGTGTTCAGGTTAAAATTGCTAATACTGGTAATGCTTGAACGATATCTGGAAGTACAGTTTAGGGAGTTGATTCGTAAATGAAAAATGCTGTTGACGAAAAATACTTAATATCTCCCTTCTTAATTGTTCCTCTAATGTATGTCAGTATGGTCGGGGTCGGAGTTCTGAATTTTCAACGTGAAGTGGCTGAACATGCCGGATATAATGCTTATATTTCTGTTGTTTTAGTGGGGATTAGCATTCATTTAATCTTATGGATGATTTATAGAATTTTCAGTTCTAATCAAGAAGGTCTAGATGTAACTGCAATCAACAATACATGTTTCGGGAAAATTGCAGGGAACATAATCAATTTCGCAATCGTTCTTTATTTTTTTTTCGGAGCTTATATTGAATTCAAAACCAATATTGAAGTTATTCAAGTCTGGGTGTTTCCATCAATGAAAATTTTACCCATAAGCATCCTTTTGGTGTCGTTTATATACTATACCGTATCGGGCGGGTTTCGGTCCGTTACCGGACTAAGTTTTTTGGGATTCCTAATGGCACTTATTTTTATTATTCCAGAGAATATGTTCGTTTTTCCGTATACACATCCGGAAAACTTGATGCCTCTTTTTAACCATTCAATAACCGACATATTGCTCTCTTCTAAAAGCATGCTATATCAATTCCTGGGATTTGAAGCACTTCTACTCTTTTACCCATTCATTAAATCACCGGCAAAATCTCAAAAATGGGCACATTTGATGGTATTTTTTGTTACATTATTGTATTTGATGATAATAATCATAACGTTTATGTATTTCAGTGAAGGGCAGCTGCGCGAAATCTCTTGGCCAACGCTTAATATGCTCAAGATTATTGAGGGACCTGTGTTCCAGAGAGTAGAATATCTAGCGATTTCATTGTGGTTGCTAAAAAATTTATCAGGCATATCTTTAAGCTTATGGGCGGCATGCCGTGGAATGAAAAACGTTTTTCAGATCAAACCGCGTGCGAGCTTGCTTACTTTTCTGGTCGGATTTCTGATATTAGAGTGTTTTCTGAAGGACCGTAGCATATTTCGATGGATGGCCGAGTTTTATTCAGACGTCGGACTTTATTTTATTTATGGATATATCCCGATTTTGTTCGTAGTCACGCAGGTAAGGAAAAATTGGAATAAAGGGTAGTAGTAGCACAGCTGATACCACCTGCAAACGAATGGATTATAATGCAGCCAGGTTGTTTAGTAAATAGTTACAAACGGGGCAAGGCTGCTGATCATCCTTTGAACTGTGATCCGTAAGATGGACACTTTGAAAAAAGTGCCCCTCTTGCGGGTCATTTGTGTTTTAATCGAACTAGAGGAATTGAGCGAGGTATTGAATCATGGATAAAACGAGAGGCGTTTCAAAAATATTCAGTGCGCAAGGGATTAATCAACTTGAGCGCAATCCTAATGTGCTACGTGTGTCGGAGACTACAATCACATATTCTCCGGCTTTTAAAGTCGCTGCAGTAAAGGCGAATCTCACTAGTCAACCGCCGATGGAGATGAGGAAGGGCAGCTTGAAGAAATGCGAGGTAAACAAGCAACTGGCAGGAGGAATACTTGTGAACGATCGGTAGAAGATAAGTTGCGTCGAGCTGAGGCTCGAATCAAGCTCCTTGAGGTGGACAACGATCGCGCGAATGGAATCCTTAACATCGGTGAACCGCGCGACTCAGCTCATCTTCCACGATTCCAAGTTTGATCGCAACCGGAGCAAACTTACGGTGCTATGACGGCTCTTCCCATCCGGCATTTAATCTCATCAAATCGGGCCCCCGAAACATCAATTGTATGGTGCTATGCCGATGATGCTCTTCAGGTTTGATACGGACAACAATCAATAATTGTGAAATGACTGCTATCCGGTCATCCCTGCTTCCAGATAGATTGAAAATTCACGAAGGAAAGGTAGTAAACAAATCTCTTAATTCATGAAGCATAACTTCCTGATATTCGTTGCTAGCATGATAGAGCTCGCCGATCTCCCGATATGTTTGGTTCAATTTCTCCTTATAACCGGCTTCCTGTTTATCTGGATTGTTCTTTTTAAACCGATCCATTACGGCCTGAATATAGGCTGGACGCGCTCCCCATCTGCCTAGAACATCTCCGGACCCATTCAAGAAAACCGCGATCGGCTGCGCTCGCCCGCCATCCGTGAGAAAGAGATCCATGGTTTCCATATGCTCTTCCATGAGCAACACTTCAGTCGAAATGCGGCTCTGCTCCATTACTCGAAACAGTATGGGGACGTTCCAGATGACGTCCGGGCACCAATCCGTGCATAGAATCAAACAGTGCAGGTCGGAGCGATTGTTTAAAGCGGTAAAGAATGCTTTCTGGTCTTCTTGCGTCCATGTGAAATTCTCGTAAACGGAGATAAACTGCTCTTTGGTATTCGGGATATTACTGTTTTCTATCGCCCGAATCTGCATGTCATCCATGAACTGTTGAGGAGAAATCCCTTGACCGATTTTGTGTGTTAAGTTCAATCGTGCTTCCATTTCTTCACGCACCTTCTTCATTATTTTTGGGATTCTGCGGACTGCGGATCTCATAAAACTTAGTACTTCGAAGAATCATTTTCAAACAAGTGAAGGTATTCCCCGTATTTTAATTTACCACCCAATTCTTTTATTATCTGTAAGCCAGATTACAATTGG
Source organism: Paenibacillus germinis (assembly GCF_013141785.1). NCBI lineage: Bacteria > Bacillati > Bacillota > Bacilli > Caryophanales > Paenibacillaceae > Paenibacillus > Paenibacillus germinis. The sequence goes on along the minus strand of NZ_WHOC01000017.1, from coordinate 622 downwards.
TGTCTTATCGTACGGCAAGATAATTATACATGTGATATCCAATTTAAAGCCTCGCTTCTTCAGACTTGTTCTTACCATAATCGATTATTCTGCTCACAAATGAATGATGCAAAAATCGTTACAGCTTTTTTAGCTCTCGCAAAATTTCCTCCGGGCTTTGACGCTGCATGAAATTCGGATTTACATAGGAGGAGCGGATAATGGCGCTCTCATCAATCATGAATGTAGCCGGAACCGGTAAAACCCATTTCGAGGTATTGTTGTACTCCGCAAGATCGAGTCCGATACCTTCCATGACTTCCCTTACTCCCTGCGGAACATCGAAGAGCAGATTGTACTTGGCCGTTACCAAGCCGTTCGGATCGCTAAGGACTTGAAATTCCAATTCTTCCTTTTCCTGAAGGGATAACGAATGATCCGGCTTTTGCGGGCTAATCGCTATAAGCTGCGCTCCTATCGCCTGGATTTCCGGCAATATCTGCTGGTAAGCCTTTAATTGCATATTGCAAAAAGGACACCATCCGCCGCGATAGAAGACCAGTATAACCGGCCCTTTCGCGAGCTCTTCAAATAAAATTACATCCCGGCCTAGTGCGTTTGTTAATTTAAAGTCCACCACCTT
>NZ_WHOC01000108.1:0-1481 GCF_013141785.1 Paenibacillus germinis | reverse complement strand
TTCTTATCGCCGGTGTGACACAAGCGGACAGGGAAAACGTGGAAGAACGCTTTAACAAGTATGATCAGACCAGTCAACAATTTTATCCGTTTGCAACGACTGACAAATAAGACAACACGTTCATGGCGATTGAGCAGGCGGTTGCTATGATAAAGGGAAAGGCTACGCACGCAGTATAAGTTAATAGGGATACGATTGCGAGAATTGAAGCGGCTTATATGCATAGTAAAAAGCAGGTTGAAAGATACCTGTTTTTAACTATTATTGAAATAGATGGTAAATCGTTTGCGCAGATCAATTGATCTGGTGATTGGCAAAAAGTATCTGGATACTCGGTCGGCTATGGGCGATTTGTGGTAGAAACTGGATCGTCGCATTTTGGCGTGATGTCTTTGCGGGAGCTGGTGCTTTTAAGCGGTGGTTACTTTCGCGCCATTAGTCAGATTGTAGGGCTGACCAGAGATATCTTGGCTCTGTTTGTTTCAAACATACAAGTTTTGTAAATAAATCTTGTAAAAAGTATATGATAATTGTACAATAAATTTGCGGATTATAAAAATCATATTTTTAAAAATTATGGATTATATAATCCGTGGAAATTGTGAAAACGCGTTTTCTAAGTATGTATATCAGAAATGCCTGTTTGGGAAGGAAAAAAGAAAAGGGTGTGATCGATTTTACTTTTTTTAAAGATTAATCTCATACATAAATGCTTGTTGAAAGCGCTTTCTACTTGTTGATTGCAGATGTCATCAGAGAAACTGGTTCATGATGAACAAACGTTTCTCTTACATAGCATGAGTATCCCCTCGACGAGCAAATGGCATATTTCGTTTGAGCGTCAAACCAAAACGATATGAATAGGTGGTTACCATGAACAGTGTACAGGATCGAATTCATAAATCATACAATCAACTGTCCAACCAACAGAAACTCGTTGCGGAATTCATTTTGGAAGAACCAAAGAAGGTCGCTCTGCATCCCGCCAAGGAAATCGGTGCGTTGACAGGCACGAGTGGAACTACTGTTATACGATTATGCAATGCTTTGGGATATTCGGGGTTTAGTGCCATGCAAAACGAAGTACGTCAATCTCTATTGGCAAATGGCCAGAGGGAAAATCACATTCAAAAGTTCTTTGACCATTCCAAACGACTGAATGAAAAGGAAGGCCTCATCACTTATAAAATGGAGCAGGACATCGCCTATATTAGCGAAACGCTGAACTCGGTGAGACAAGATGCACTGGATCAAGCGGTGGAGAGCATTATCAAGGCAAAGAAGGTTGTGGTCGTTGGTTTTCGTTCTTCCTATGCTCCGGCGCATTGGCTTTCCTACACGCTTAATATTGTGAAAGGGGATACACACCTATACACCGGTCAAAATGATGATGCGAATTATTTGATGATGCTAGCGGATGAAGAATGGCTGGTGATCGTTCTATCGTTTCCTCGTTATACGCAAGAGACCATCTCCTTTGC
>NZ_WHOC01000107.1:0-89016 GCF_013141785.1 Paenibacillus germinis | reverse complement strand
CGCTCCAATAAACAAGCTTATGAAGTCCCTCTGTCGACAATACGACAGAAGTTCCCGTTTGCTCAGCGCCATCGTCTACAATGTAATGGGTATCGGCAACTCCCGAGCCGATGTCGCTTGCGCTTAAGATAACCGTAATATCTCGATTGGCCCAGCCGCTTGGCGCATTGTCCGTAGTCAATGGCGGTTGTTTATCCGCTACTCCCGCTACCCTGTAGACGGCTTTTGCTTTTATTGCCGTTCCTTCGACTGTGCCGTTAACGGTAAAAACTCCCACATTCGCTACCATATCTGAAGTAATCGGGTCCCATGCAACGTCAACTAATCCAGTTGTTCCATCGTTGTATACAGCCTCGATCTGTGCAGGTAGTGATGGTATTACGCCTAAGTTCGTATCCATAGCAACCGACTTGTAATCTACTATAGTTTTTACAACTGCTTTTGCTTCAGAGACATTAATCTCCGCAGCTGATGCCCAGCCGCCATTACCCGCCGTTGCTTCGAGCTTGACATACGATGCAGCTGTCGAAGCAAAATTGACGATTTTCTCTTTACTATCGTTTGCCCAAGTTCCGTTTGCAACCTTGGCAAAGTCTACTCCATTCGTACTTACATATACGTTATAGCCTGTAATAATTCCATTGCTGCCGCCTGATTGCCTTGGCAAATAGGAGATTGAATCGATATTGTAGGTTCCTCCAAGATTTAACGTAATCGATTGGGGGAGAACGTCGGATCCATTCCACTTTGTATGCCAAATCGTTTGTGGATTTCCGTCAATCGCCATGGAAGCAGAGTTGTCTGTGCCAGGATTCATTTCCTGGCTCGTCGCCGTTGCCGTCATTTTTGACTGAGGGATAATATTCCTAACTGCAGCAATTGTCATAGGACGACTTTCAGCGGTTACCCCGTCTAAAGTAACCTTTACAACAACAGTCGCATTAAATCCACTACCTATATCGCCTTTAACTATGATTGTATTGCTGCCCTCAACAACGGATAACCTTGCATCACTAAATTGATATTCTACAGCAGCCCTTGATAAATCAGTTGTTTCTCCAGTATTTAATAGGCCATCAATTGAAGCAATGACTGGTTTATCCGATTGAATTGTAGTTTTATTTAGAGAAAGCTTTACTTCTCTCAAGAAAGAGTTTAGAACTATTTTTCCGTCAGCATCTACATCAACATAGATATAATCGCTTGCGATGTAGCTGCCCTTCCTAACAGATACAGTGATCTTGGCCTTGCCTTCTGCCCCGGCTGTAATAACCCCATCTGCGCCAACTGCTGCAACGGATGGTTTATCGCTTGTGAACGTGATGTTCGCATCGCTTAGGTCCAGAGGTTCACCTAAAAAGGAATAACCTTTTACATCAACCGTTACCTTTTTGTTATCCGTTCCGATTTTCGGATCAAGCTTAATGCTTCCAAGTGCTGTTAAATCTCCTACTGAGAATACTTTAACTTCCAGCACATCAATCGGGCTGCCGCCTTGACCCCCGCCAGGGAAGGATACTCTTACATAACGCGCCTGCACGTCGGGTTTGCTCGGATCAACCGGATAGTTGTAATACAAGCCCTCTTGCTCCCAAGCATATAAGGTTGTATCGCTTTTCGGAACTGCCAGTGTATTTCTCGATGTCGGCAATCCACCGCCGGACAATGTGTTTGTTTCGTTGCCTGCTATCCAATTTGTTCCGTCAACGCTATACTCAATCTTCACCTTATTCGGCACGTTGTAGTAAGTAACGTTGTCGACATTCGGCATATGGTGATTAAAGAAGATATTAACGCGGTTAAGCTTTTGCAGTTTGCCCAAATCATACGTGATGCTCGGATTTGCAGCGCTTGCCGGCGCTACCCATTTTGCGCGATTGCCGCCGGTCGAATCGTTGATTATCCCGTCAGATAATTTGGCTGCGTTAATGCTGTCGCTTGTAACTGTCGGCGTAATTCCAGCTGCAACGTTTACATCCGGAATAAGAGTAATGTAGTTACGGGTTGATGTAAATGTCTTTCCGTCTACAGTGATGTCAGCCCAATAGCAGTACATCGTAGGGGTGGAAACTTTACTTGTAAATTGCATGGTGTTGCCATTTACAACGAACGGTACTTGATTTGCTGGCACTTCAGTTACAATGATTTTACCTGTAGGGTTGTTACGGTTACCGTCCACTGTTGCATAGTGGTACTTGATATTGGTGCCGCCCAGAATATCAACCGTGCCGCCCTTTTCTGTGAATCCCTGGAATGTCACAGGAAGGTCTTGGTTTGTGGAGAATTGTCCCCAGAACAAAGCGCCTTTTGTGAACATATTAACACCAACCAGCGGAAGTGCAGCTGAAATCGCACCGCCCGACACCTTTACAGGATATGTGTCGGTCTTCACCTGAGGAGCGTTCAGACCATCATTATAGGTTGCCGTAACTGTGATTGTAGCTGTACCGTCACCGACAGCTGTTACCAAACCTGTTGCAGAGTCTACAGTTGCTACGCTTGTTTTGTCGCTTGTGTAGCTAAGTGTAGCAGGTGCGAAAAAATTGGTGTAGTTATTCATATAGCTCTCTGCTCTAAGTTTCAGTTTGTTTGGTTCAGTTTGGCTGCTGAACATTTTAACACTTGTCATTTTGTATTTTCTTGCAGGGTTTTTTGTTGTAATTTTAATGATTGTATCAATAGGGTCTGCAACAACACTTGAAGTGTCAATTGTAATATAGGTTTTGCCATTGTTTTGTTGTGTTGTGAATGGCAGAGAAACGCCCTTGTTCAGCAACTCGACCTTGTCAACCGGGTAATCGAAGGGACCAATTCCGCTCATCGAGGCCTGGCCGGTAAATCCTGCCTTGCTCACGCCGGAAATCAGGTTTTTGATCATGTGCATATAGACATACTGGTCACGGGACATTGCGTAACCCCAGTCTGGACCCTGACCGTAGGCGATAGCCTGCTGCGGGTCGGTTTTCCAGCCTGGTTTAATGGTGTAATCCATGGTGTATGGCAAGGTGCCGTACATGGACTCACGCAGGTCCGGACCACCGGCATTTGCCATCCATTTTGCAATGGAGCTGCGCATACCTAACGCATTCTGTGACTCAATAGGCACCATTGAGAAGATATTTGTGTTATCCAAATTACTAGACAGGTTATCTGGACCGCGGGTTCTACCAATGGTCTGGTCATAATTCATGACATAACCGTGTCCGTATTGGTCAATGATTTCCTTGGTTAACTCAATCCAATTGTCGCGTTCGTTGCCCTTTGCGTATTGTGCCCAGACATCTAATGCAGTTGTAAATGGATCGTTCCATTCCTCATGGGCAACTTTTCTTGTTTGTTGCTTAATACCGTTGACCCAGCCACCGTTATTATAAGGTTCACTTTGCCAGAATGGACGCTCGTGAAATGTAATATCTGCATCACCCGATCGAGGATCGGAATTTTTCGCAATTAAAACACGGTCGTTATAGTTGCGGGCAGAACTCCACGGCACGTCAACATTTTGATGATCATCAGGATTACCATCGACAAAGAGATACCATGGATTGTATCTTGCTACCAAAGCTTGCATGTCGGTATCCAAAACTGAAACTTCTTGTCTTGTCGGCGGTTGGTCGTATCCTGGCGCTAGGTACATACCAAACTTCATGCCGTAGCGCTCGACAGCCTGCTTGGCCTCCATCACTCTGTCTTTGACATGCCATTTGCCATCCTCAGACTGGTACATAGCGTTGTATTTATACGTATAGTTGCTGTCGCTTGGATCTAAGACTGCGTTGGGTGACGGCCAGTAGTAAACTTTGCCTTGAATGGTTTCTGTCGAAAGCATGGTCATTCCCATTTCTTTAGCTGCCTGTGCCCACGCGTCAAAGTTGTAGTTCGGGTCATAAAGGTTCGGATAGGTGCCTGTGGTGTGTGACAGCGCCGACAGCTTGCCCTCAATAAACCAATCAACCGGGTTTTCCTTGACCGTTATCGTATATTGCTTTGTTGCAATAGAACCTTGAGCGTCCGTTACCTTCAATGTGAAGGCATAATCTGTTTTTGTTGTGCCCTGAGCGCCGTCTGCAACCTTACCTTCAATGTGGCCGTCGGATGCCAATGTCAGACCGGGCGGCAACTGACCATCGGCAATTTCCCAAGTGTAGCCGGGATTTCCGCCCGCAGCCTGGAATGTAAAAGGAGACGCCTGCGCGGCATTAGATGATGTACTCACTTCGTTGTCGAGTTTGAAAACCATCCATACATACGGATTTTCATCGTAAGCAATTGGAAGTGTGTTTGACGGATAGTCGTTTGCCGGGACATTTGCATTGCGGGCATCAAATGCTTGTTTATCAATAGCAAGGCCCTGTGTAACAATGTTCAGTTGGTTGTTGGTTACGTTTGGTCCTGTTACAGAGTAGGTTAGACCCGAAATTTGATTTCCGTTATTATCGCAAAGTCTTGAATAAAATCCTAAAAAATTCCTTGAAGTGCTAGGGTTTTTATGCTGAATTTCAATGAACAGCTCGTTCCAACCTTGTTTTAAATTAACTGCATATCTTGTACCGGACTTGTTCAGACGAGTTGGAATCTGAGTTTGTTGTCCACTGAGAATATCGTTGGCAAAAAGTTTATACGCACCCGAACCGCCTACCTGCCACTGAACCGTTTGTGCTGTGGGGCTGTAAACATAGGTCGCGGCCACTACCCACTTATTGAGTGTATCCTGCCCCTGTTTGACATCAAAATAACCCAACAGATCATTGTAATCATCATAGTTGCGGTTGAAGATACGGTCGTCGAAATATTGCCAAGTGGATGTTTCTGTGCTGTTTGGATCGGCAAAAGACTGGCCAATGACAGGAACGATGTTTCCAAGAGATTGCTCATTGGTAAAAGGACCGGAAACCGCCCATTGGTTCATGTAGGGCGCGGTGCCGTCCGTTCGAGCCGCTTCTACATGATTAGTATTAATAAACGAAAACGACGGAACCATTATAGAGGTTATTACTAATAAAGAAAAAAATCGCTTTAATTTGTTTTTCATTCGGGTTATTCCCCCATTCAAGTATTAGTAGTTCGGCCTGGGATGATACCGCTTTCACTTTTCCCAAAGCAGGAGGGAAAGCGAGGCTCATCCACATAACAGCACTTAGCCTGCTGCCCCTCCCTTGATAAATCCCGCTAAAAGCTAGCGCTTATCATTCTTTGCTTCATGCTTACTTGCTATTTTGTTTTTTTCCATTCGTTGATCTGTTTCTGCTTCTCGGCGATAATATCGTCGGCTCCGGCATTCTTCAATTTTTTTATGAAATCATCATAATATTTGTCAGGATCTGCCGTGCCCGAATCGAGCGCATATAGAAGTTCTTTCAAAGTCGCGTCAACGTTGGCCATTTGGGTTTTAACCGGCTCCGTATTAAATACAAATCCCATCACAGGCGATATCATTGCTGTCTTATCAGCTTTATAAATGATGCCCAGAGACTTTTCACGCGATTCGACATCGGTGTTCTGATCCCACAGCATCCTGTTATAAGACTGTCCGATTTCCCATTCAGACCAGTTAAAATTGTATTGGTCTTTTATCATGTCAATTTTCTTTTCGCCAATCTTTTTGTAATCTTTCCCATCTTGACCGAAAGCCAGGAGATGGAATAGCTCATCATTCGTATTCAGCAATTCGATCAGTTGAACCGCCTTTTCGGGATGCTTCGAATTGGCACCTACAGCAACTAATGCAGTTGAAGGAGTATTGGCAGAGATAAAGGGCTCTGTAAACCTCTTGGTGTAACTGTAAACCTTGTCATCCGGTGGCGCCATAGCCATGAAAGAAGAGGAGCCAAGCTCAGGCATGTCAACCAGGTCAGGATACGGGTTGGCATATAACGCGGCAACTCGTTTGGCTTTTCTGTCCGGTACATAATCCTTCATTGTCGCAGCATCTTTCTTAATGTAGCCTTTTTGATACCAGCTTCTGAACAATTTGAGATAATCCTTATACTCCTGAGTTTCGTATTGATTGATTACCTTGATATCTTTATCGTTATACCGAACCCAGCCGGGAATTTTATTATCTCCCACAGAATCCATGCCATAAACGACGGACATATCTGCAAAATTGTCTTGCTGATTGCTGTATTCCCAAGGAATCAAATCAGGTTCGCCCTTTTTCACAGCATCCAGAAATGGCGTCAGGTCCTCCCATTTCTTTGCCGATTTCCAATCGAACTGGTACTTGTCGACCAAATCTTTTCGAAGCTGCACCCCTCTAGCTCCGGCCATCCCCCATACCTGGTAATTAATGGAACCATATATTTTACCATTCACTTTAACGCCTTGCCATATATTCTCGGGCACTCTCGACTTGGTCGTTGGAGCATACTTATCCAGAAGCTCGGTGATATCCTTGAAAGCTCCTTTGGAAGCATTCTGGAAATAGTTCAATTCTCCAAAACTTCCGGTAAAAGCGAGATCAAACGGTTCACCCGAGGAAATCATCAGATTAACTTTTTGCGGATACGTGCTCCAGTCGGTAACGACAAGCTTTAAAGTTGCGTTAATTTTTTCTTTAATGATCTTATTTGCCGCTTCCATAATTCGATCCATGTCTTTAACAGGTGAATTACCAATATAAAATGTCAATTCTACCGGCTGTTCACTCTGTTGTCCTTTACCCTGGGCTGTCTGGCTCGGTGACACTTCAATTTGTTTACCCGTATCTGTTCCGCATCCGGCGAGCGCAAGGGGCACAATAAGGGATAAAGCTATTGCTGATGCAATTTTCTTTTTCTGTTTAAGCATTTTGTCCTCCTTTTTTAAGATCCGCGATTTTGAGACTTACAATCCATACAATCCATTCAAAACATTCGAGAAGTTAACGTTAAGCCTCATCTCCCCCTATATGGAAAAGCACAGATACTATTGACTGCAATTTCACAATAATAGATTACGATGATCTTTAATACAGAAAAAAATATAGTTTCCTTTGATAATTTACAATTGTGATCCTTAAAAAAATATACATTTCATTAATATGTGAATTTTTTGAAGTTTTTATCGACTTTCGACACTCCCTTGATGAGCATCTTTTCTTTCGACATGCGAAGAGAATTTTCGAATGCTTTTTGAATCTCAGCCAACAACGGTGAGGCTCGTGCAGATCGTTCTTCCTTATATCAAAAATAGAAATTAAAGAAAACATTATTTTTTATAGAGCCTAATAGCGAATTATTAAAGGAAAATATGCTTTTTTCTGTTTTATGATTTTCTTTGATCGGCTATTGTGGAATTGTGTCCAAATATACAAGATTTTCATTAAGGAGGAGTGGGTAAATGAATAACAATGTGCCAGCCGCAACTGCTATAAAGAATGGTTTCAAAAAGGCCGGCTCCGTGCATCGGCAAGGTTTTTTAAAGGAAATTTTCAGACGCTGGCCGTTTTACGTCATGGCGCTGCCAGGATTGCTTTTTTTCATCATATTCAGTTACTTGCCAATGTTCGGGGCGGTGATCGCTTTCAAGGATTATAACCCGATAAAGGGAGTATGGGGCAGCAAATGGATCGGGTTAAAAAATTTCGAGTTTTTCTTCAAGTCCGATGCGGTATGGAGGGTTACGTTTAATACGATTTTTTACAACCTGGTCATCATGCTGACGGTAACCGTAATATCCGTTGTTTTCGCTATTCTTTTACAGGAAACCGGCAGCCGGTTACGGACAGCGCTTTATAAAAGTGTGATGTTGCTTCCGTTTTTCCTATCTTGGGTAGTAGGGGAGTATATTGTGTACGCCTTGCTTAGCCCTGATCAGGGGGTAATGAACGGGATTCGAAGATCACTAGGATTAGAAGATATACAATGGTATGGTGAGCCGATATATTGGCGTTTTATAATGCCGTTGGCATTTATTTTAAAGTCAGTAGGCTATACTTCGGTTGTTTATGTTGCGGCTTTACTGGGAATATCGTCGGATTATTATGAAGCCGCTGAAATCGACGGGGCGAACAAGTGGCAGAAGGCAAGGTACATTACGATTCCGTTATTATTACCCGTTGTAATAATCCTTTTACTCCTCTCGCTTGGGAAGATTTTCAATGGCGGGCTTGGAGATTGGGGCGCATTTTACAATCTGCCACGGGAATCGGGAATTTTGTTTTCGACGACCGATGTTATCGATACCTACGTTTTCAGGTCATTGCGCACTGTAAACGATATCGGTATGTCAGCTGCAGTAGGTCTGTATCAAGCAGTTGTTGGATTTGTGTTGGTGCTGATAACCAACTTTCTGGTCAAAAAATATGATTCCGATAGCTCGCTATTCTAGCGTACTAATTTGAGGAGCGTGTAAAAGTGAAAATGATATCCTTCACAGGATGGAATGTCGTACCGAAGATTCTGATCAATTTAATGTTTGCCGTATATAGTGCGATGTGCCTTATACCTATTTTACTGGTGCTGTCCATTTCCTTTACAGATGAAAAATCACTCGTGACCGACGGATTTCACCTGATACCGAAACTATTCAGTCTTATAGGTTACCAGTATGTATTCTCCGGCACTTCAACCATTTTGAATGCTTACATGGTTACAATCCTCGTCACAGTCGTTGGCACATTTCTTCATTTATTTGTGACCTCGCTGATGTCCTATGCTATTTCCAGGAATGAAGTCAAATACAGGAATCAGATAGCGTTCCTTGTGTTCTTTACTATACTGTTCAACGGAGGATTGGCTCCATACTACATTCTGATAACCAGATACCTCCACTTGAAGGATACATTTTTTGTTCTAATCGTCGTGTTCCTTGTATCTCCGGTACATGTGATGATCATGCGAAACTTTTTCAAAACGCTGCCTGACGCAATCATTGAATCGGCGAGGATTGACGGCTCGGGGGAATTCATGACTTATTTCCGGATTGTACTCCCTCTGTCTACGCCTGTTCTTGCGACGATCGGGTTGTTTATTTCTGTCGCCTATTGGAACGACTGGTTCACCTGCTCGTTGTTTATAGAGAACAATAAACTTTATAATCTTCAATATTTGCTTCAGTCCTTAATGACGAACATTCAGATTCTTGTAAGCAACCAAAACGCTTCTAGATCCATTGAACAATCGATTGGTATGCTTCCGGGAGAAAGCGCTAGAATGGCTACCTGCATGCTTTCTATTGGACCGATCATTTTAGCGTACCCCCTTTTGCAAAAATATTTTGTTAAAGGGCTGACTCTTGGAGCGGTAAAATCATAGAAGAAAATATTGTTAACTCAACAAGGGTAAACGACTCCGTCTTCCTTCAGGGACGAGCGCGTTTGTCAAGGTAGATGCGAAGCAAAAGTATAAAACTTATACTTTCTTATCTACGAACAAAATCACCCTACGGGTGAATAAATATTTCTAGCCGACGGTTCTTCCAACCCTCGGCTTTTCCTTTCTTACCATTGTTCCATTACATTCTGGGCAAAAGAACGTCGGTTCCTCACCAAAGGAAATTTTAATAACTATTTTTCAGTAATTTACATTATTCAGTCCACCAAAAAATGCATTTTTCTACAAAATGTATAGTTCTTGAAAACTCTGTGAAGGATAAAACCGAGGTCTTGGAGAAGTGAGAAGTACAATAAACTATCTTTAAGGAGGTTAACTCTAGCATGAAAATCCCTCATAAATCTCCTCGCAAGACCTTATTTGCAAAAATGTTGTTAACTCTTACGATAACGGTTACTTTATTGATTATAGGACTATCATCGCTTCTCTATCGAAATTTCTTTTCGGCTTCTTTGGATAATATCAACCGAATGAATACTTCAATCCTGTCTCAAACCAGCTACAGCATGAAGTACATGGATACTTTGGTTAGCAAATTTATAAATACCGTTATCATGAGCCCTTATACATCCGTTTTGCTGCATAATACGGATAACGATATGGTTACGCTCGGAGCAGCATTGCGCAACCTTGATAGCCTTTCACTTCCGCACGATTATGTGTACTCCGTATATACGATCAATCTCGCTTTGAACCGTATCGTATCCACAGAGACGGGCAATTTTTATACAAAAGAAGATTTCTACGATCGAGACATTATATCATTGTTGCAAACGGTGAACAAAGACTCATTTCCCGAAATGCCTATTGCCAGAAAAATTCCAAACCCCCAAGCCGCAACAGTTTCGGAACTTGCTAATGTATACACCTATATCATGCTCGACAGTCTGGAAAAGAATCCATCCTCGCGCATTGCGACTGTCATCAATATCAAAGCAAGTGTGCTTCGGGATCTGATCGCTTCATTGAATGCCAAGATGGCAGGTTCCGGCAACGAAATTATCGTGATCGATTCCAAAGGAACGATTGTGAACCATACATCAGAAAGCATGTTTCTGCACAGCGCGAAACAAGAATCGTATATCCAAACCTTACTTGCAGCTGACCAAGAATCGGGAAGCTTTAAGACGAATCTGAACGGTCAAAATTATCAAGTTACCTTTGTTTCATCCGATAAACCAAAATGGAAATTTATTAGTTTGACTTCATATGCAACATTTATTGGCACAGTTGATTCAATCAAAACCTCTACGCTTTGGATATGTCTAACGATCCTGGGTCTCGGTTTATTTTTCTCGTTCATCATGTCAAGATCGCTTTATATTCCTGTCGGCAGACTTGTAGAGACCGTTAAAGAACATCTCACAAGCGCTCATCATAAGGATCATTCGACAAATGACATCTATTTTCTGCAAAACGTTTTCAAAGAAATGATTACGAAAAATAATGAATGGGAAAACAAACAAAGAGAACAGCTCGCTCCCTTAAAAAATAAATGGCTGCAAGATATACTGTTTGGTATCCGGTTCGTTGATCAAGAAGCGTTGCGGGTTTCTCAAAAAGAGCTTGGCATACATTTGAATCTAAATGGCCCACTCAGGTTGTTACTTCTTCGCCTGGACAACTATCGCGATTTCCTCGACCTATTTAATGAAAAAGACCGTTGGCTCTTAAAGTTCGGCATTGCTAACATCGTTAATGAAATCGTGTCAGAGGAATATAAACTAGAGACCATTTACCTGGAAAACGATCAGCTTCTGTTGCTGTTGGAAATCAGCCCCTCAGAGAATGTTGAAACTACAGAATGTGCCTTAAAGGGGCTTATCGAATTAGCACAAAAAGCTGTAAACCAGTACCTGAAACTCTCGTTTTCCGCAACTCTAAGCATCCCTGTCTATTCCTACTTGCAACTCAATGAGGCTTATTCCGATACATTGGCACTATCTTCGTATCGGATCATCGCAGGTCACGGCAGCTTCCTGATTCCAACTTTTCGAAGTTCGATCAAGGATACACTAATTTCCTTTCCCGAGAGTAAGGCCAAATTGCTGCTTGACTCCTTAAAATTGGGCCATTTGGACAAGGCAAAGGAAGCGTATTCCGACTTTATTAGCCAACTTTCCGGAACGACTTATGAAAACTTGCTTTCGTCCATTATGCAGCTCAGCTTCATGTTGAGAACAACCTTTAACATCATTTTGGAGAGTCATGAATTTCGAAAATCAGAACTATTTCAGATTGTTTCCAGAAATATTGAGCAGTTTGAAACCATTGAAGAAATTCATGAAACCTTTTCATCCCTATTTTCCGAAATCATTCGCGTCATGGAACAAAATAAACATAATAAACACAGTTCGATTATTTCAAGAATCATAAGGGTGATCGAGGATCAGTACCGTGATAATAACTTAAATCTACGGATCATCTCCGACGAGTTTCAAATGTCGAACGTTTATTTGGGAAAATTATTCAAAGACGCTACAGGTAAATCCGTTTCGGAGTATATTACTGACGTGCGAATGAATCATGTCAAACATCTGCTGGACAACAGCAATCTTTCAACCAAGCAAATTTTAGAACAATGCGGTTTGGAAGAGACAAACTATTTTTATACCATTTTCAAAAAACGTTTCGGCGTATCGTTGTCTCAATATAAGATTGATAAAAACAAAACGTGAGTAGGCCTACTCCAAAAGACAATATCCTAAACAACAAAAAGGTATACTCTCCTCGAAACATGAGGAAGTATACCTTTTAAAGTCTGCTGTTTACTGAATTCTTTTCTGATTTCAATGAGTTTGACACCTATCCGAAGCAAGTGTTAACCCGTTGTACAAGCTCCGTAACAAAGCCATCGTCTGTTTGCTCATCCTGAACCGCCAATGTCTATCTAAGGATGAAATTAATACAACAGGACTTCGTGAACCTCCAAGAAACCCATCCATAATAAAATTGGACAATGTGAAAAATTAACATGCAAGAGAGTAAGCTTTGCATATCATTTAGTTAAGGTAATTGATCCTCACTCAACCGCCCATCCCGAAAATGCACAACACGCTTCGCCTGCTGCGCAATGGCCAGGTCATGCGTAATCAAAACAATCGTCCTGCCCTGCTCATTCAACCTCTTGAGGTTGTGGACACGAAGCAAGGTAAATGTTTGCTGCTCGATTCCACTGTGTTCCCCTAACTCTTACTTCGAGGTATTCGAAGACTCACTATAGTACCAATATTCATTTTCTGCGACATTAGTTGCTTTTCAATTTTTAATAATCTCATCTTGTGTAATCAGTGGTTGATGTTTTTAGGATTCGATGAAATTGATGCAGCACCATACTCCCATTACTTCTACTTCTTACTTATTGTAAAAAAAGACGCTCACCCTGAGAGTGAACGCCATTGGACTAAATTGGTTTCAGTTGCTATTTGGCGACATGAAAGTGTAATCAAGCATCAGCAGCACTACGGAAACCTATATTTCCAGCAGAACTGTCTGGTGTATTCTTACTCCGTGCAGCCACACGATATCGATTGCAATAGGAAGCATGGCACAAGTACGAACCTCCCCTTATGACCCTGTTGTCTCCCGTCGGGAGGCCAGCGGGGTTATCCTTTGCGCCATTGATATGATGGGTTGGGCTAAACCAATCCGAGCACCATTCCCACACATTACCAGCTACATTGAAAGTTTTAGCTTCTGTTTGAAAGCCTGTATCATCAACAAATCTCTTGAATTCCTCATTCGTTATCGTCGTAGCATCGATGTAAAAAGGGTTAACAGAAATTTCTCTGACAGCCCCCTCACCATCAGAATGACCTGCTTCTATGATACTGTATTTGGGTTTCCTGCATTATTCGGACCAAGCTGCAATTATGGCATCATTGGCATCTGTTATCAAGACTTGCTTCGCATAGGCTGAAATTTCACCCTGCTTCGCTTTATCGATTTCCTTCAGAACATCTTGCATATGCTTAATCGCCTGATCCTTATGCCCTTTGCTTAATTGGTCTAGAGACTGAGTAAATTTGTTTGTGAATTGAGTCGTGAGCGATCCATTTAGTTCACCTGATGCTAAAAACTTAGCGATCAGTTGCTGCATAGCACTTGCATTCGTTGTAACTTTCACGCTAAGCATGATTAGCTTACTATTTCCAGCCCGATCCGTTACAACAGCTTGAATAACATGATTCCCTAATTGACCTTCCCAGTTCACAGTATTCTGTGCCATGACTGCTCGGGAAGAACCTCACCTATACAAGTTCTTCCTCTGTGCTAAATCGATTATTTCACCGATTGGAAACGGTCATTCGTTTTTTGGTAGATTTGTACGAATTCATCAAGGTTCACTTTCTTCAGCTGTGCCAAATAGCTATCCCACTCCGAATCGATATTGCCGTTTATGATCCACTGCGATTGCTTCTTCTTCACAAAGTCGGTAATATCAATATTGATCACATTCAAACGGTTCGTGTCCTCAATCGTCATGAACATGCCGGGAGGAAGCGTGAATTTTTTCATAAACGGCTTGTAGATTTCCATAGAGGCTAACCGCTGTTTGATCTTATCGTTAAGCTCGATTTTTTTGTACGTATCCTCCAAAAGGGCTCCCGTACTGCCGAAGCAAGGGGCTTCCGTACAGCGGAAATCGTCATAGCTAATGCCGGACGGCGTAGGCAAATATTCGTACTTATCTCCATTCGTTTCTTTGAAATTGACGCCTACGGGGCCTAATTGCCACTCAATGGAACGGCGTTCGTCATACAGCGCATCAATCCAACGTATCGATTCCATCTGATGCTTGTTCTTCGACGTAATGGCAAATCCAGGCTTCTGTACGGAAAGAGACTCATTCATATTGACGACCTGATGGCCTTTCGGTCCCTTAAGCGGGGCAATGGCAACATAGTTTTTCGCATGATCAGGTCCCACCACATTCTCGGCATTATAGCCTGCGAACGCTCCGAATACCGCACCCTCTTTGCCACGGCCCTTGGAGAAATAAATGTTTCGCTCTTGCGTAAAGGCTTCCGGATCGATCAGACCTTGCTTGTAAAGCGAATGAAGATATTGGGTCGCTTCTTTATATTCCGGACGGGTTGCAATATAGGAAACTTTCCCGTCTTGAAGCATCAAATGCGAAGCGTTGTCCGGCAAACCGAACGATCCATATAGCCCGAAGATGCCGTTCAAGGCGTTGTTGTTAATAAAGCTGAACGGAATCTCATCCTTCTTGCCGTTTCCGTTCAAATCTTTATCTTTAAAAGCCATCAGCATCTGCTCAAACTCTGCCGTTGTCTTCGGCACCGAAAGACCTAGCTTGTCAAGCCACGTTTTGTTGACAAACAGAACCTCTCCCAACTCTATGCCACCTTCGGTAACGACGGTCGGAATCGAGTAAATATGACCATCTGGCGCCGTAATGAGTTTCTTCACGCTCGAATTTTTTTCCAGTAAGCACTTTATATTGGGAGCGTATTGATCAATCAGCTTCTCGAGAGGAATCAGCATGCCTTGCGACCCATATTTCAGGAGATCCGCTTCCAACAAGCTTCCAGGTCCGAAGAAAGCGTCCGGCAAATCGTTGCTTGCGAACATCAGATTTTTCTTCTCCTGGTAGCCTTGATCCGCTGCATCCCATTCAATGTGAATGTTCGTTAAGGCCTCCATGTCCTTAACTACCTTTAATTGATCTGTGCTCTTTTTTTGTTGTGGAATTTTGGCGAAAGCAAATTTCAAGTTAATCTTGTCCTTGACAATGGGAAAGCTGTTGTTGCTGCTGTTTGCGCTCTGTGCCGGCGTTGCCACTGGGTTGTCTCCTGATTTCGTGGAGCAACCGGATAGAAGGACGCTCGAGGCCAATAAAGTAAGGAAAATAGAAGTAACGACTTTTTTAACTTTCATGTTTACATTCCCCTTTTCAAATATATTTACCCTTTCAGCGAGCCGATCATAATGCCTTTCACAAAATATCGCTGCAGAAAAGGATACAGCACAAGTACGGGCAAACTTGATACGATGATGACTCCATATTTCATAATGTCCGCGATTCTTTGCGCCCCGCCATCTTCTCCTGCACCCCCTATTGCCGAGTCCGCCTGCGATTCATTCACGATCAAGATTTCACGGATCACAAGCTGTAGAGGATAAAGCTTATGATCCCGCAAATAAATGAGTCCCGTGAAGTAGGCGTTCCAGTGTGCGACGGCGTTGAACAACACCATAACCGCAACGATAGGTAAGGACAACGGAAGTACGACTTTGAAGAAAAACCCAGTAATGGAGCAACCGTCCATTTCTGATGCTTCCTGCAGTTCCTTCGGAATCGTGGTCTGAAAAAAAGTCCGGCAGATGATAATGTTGTAAGCGGTTACGGCGCCGGGAACAATTTGCGACCAAATGGTGTTCGTCATGCCCATTTCTTTGACAAGCAAGTAAGTGGGAATAAGTCCGCCCCCGAAAAACATCGTAAACACGATCAGAATCATGAAGTAATTGCGTCCTGCCAAGTCGGAGCGGGATAACGCAAACGCACTCGTCAAGCACAATACGACATTCAGGGAGGTGCCTAGCGACGTATAAATCAACGTATTTTTATAACCGGTCCAAATTTTCGAATCCGTAAAAATGCGTTTATAGCCTTCGAACGTAATCCCTTCGGGCAGCAGCCATACGCCGCCCGTGTTTACGCTGTCCGGATCGCTGATGGAAGAAATGACGATAATATACAGTGGATACATAACCGCTAGCATGATGACGGTCATGATCGTATAATTGGTGATGTCGAACATACGGTCGAAACCGTTTTTGCGGCTGAGTACGCTCATCCTGGGTCCCCCTTTTCCATTACCAGAGACTGGCCTGCTTCAAACGCTTGGCCAATGCATTGACGCTGATAAGCAAAATAAAATTGATTACTGCGTTAAACAAGCCTACGGCGGCGCTATATCCGTATTGGGCGTTCAATAAGCCCGATTTGTACACATACGTTTGAATTACTTCGGAAGCATCTAGATTCAAATTATTTTGCATCAGGTATACTTTCTCGAAACCTACGGTCATGAAATTGCCAATGTTCAAGATGAGCAAAATCATAATCGTCGGCATAATCGAAGGCAGATCGATATGCCAGATTCGTTGATATTTGTTGGCTCCGTCCACGATGGCGGCTTCGTGTAGATCCGGACTGACGCTAGTTAGCGCTGCCAAGTAAATGATCATCGACCAACCCGCATTTTGCCACACTCCCGAGAAGACGAATATCGACTTGAACCATTCCGGACGGGCCATGAAGTATATCGGCTCCCCCCCGAAAAAACGGATCAGTTCGTTGACCAACCCGGTTCTCGGGGAAAGAAATGCGAGCAGCATCCCCACAATGACGACCGATGAAATAAAATGCGGCGCATAAGTAACCGTCTGAACCCACTTTTTAAACCGGGTATGTTGGATCTGGTTGAGCAGCAGCGCCATAATGATCGGGACCGGGAAAGATACCGCCAATTCGTACAAATTGAGAAATAAAGTGTTTTTCAAAACGATCGTAAATTGCGGTGAATTGAAAAACCGCTCGAAGTGCTCCATCCCGACCCACGGACTTCCCCAAATGCCTTTGACGGCCATGAAATCTTTGAAAGCGATTTGCAGCCCGTACATAGGCCCGTAGTGAAAAATCAGAAAGTAAGTGATTGTAGGCAGCAGAAACAAATATAATTCGTAGGTTTTGTGTATTCGTTTCCAAAATGACAGGCGATTCCTGGTGGCCGCTACCCGCAGATTTGCTTGTTTAGTAAGACTCACAGCATTGCCCCCTCTCATTAATCTCGCATCTCAAGTCATCGAGGAGCATATTCTTTCGCATGAAAGGGGCCGCCTTCCTTCATGACGGTCCACAATGGATCCGTATCAAATGGCATGGACGACATCATCTCGTCGTGCCAGTCTTGAAAAAAATAAACGGCTTGCCTGCAAATATCCTGTCGATCCTCAGCTAAATTGAACTGCTCATGCGGGTCATCCTTTAAATTAAATAGCATTTCCTTTGGAAATCCATGGTGTCCGTCATGGTAGGAACGCATGTACAACCAATCGTCAAACCGCACGCTGCGCTGGCATACATGTGCACACTGTGACAAAACAAGATAAGGTCGTCCTATCTGCATTCCACTTTCGATTGTACCTGCATAGCTGACGCCGTCCCAGCTCGATGGTGCTTCCGCACCAAGCATCTCAGCAAGTGTCGGCGCAAGATCCAACTGGTAGTGCAATCCGTCGTCTACACTTCCGCTTGGTTTACTAGGCCATCTGATGATCATCGGAATTCGATTAGTAGCTTGATCCGCTGTCCCGTGTTCGGAATAGATTCCGAGTTCGCCCATGCTTTCCCCATGATCGCTGCTGATGATAATAACCATGTCATCCAGAACACCCTGCTCTTCGAAGCTTTTGAACAATCTTCCGATATGCCCGTCTACGTAGTGGATGGCTTCATCGTAATTGTCCAGAATAACGCGAAGATCGTCATGCTTCTCCATCGTTTTCCCATGCCTCGGATGCTTGTAATAGTGCGTTCGTGCCAGACTATTCATGTCGGACAAGCTATGCTGTCCCTGTTTGCGCATATGTTCCTCGAAAACGTCCTCTGTCAGCCAGGCCGGTAACGGATCGTTAGCAAACCTGTTACCGGCCTCGGAAGGAACACGGTACGGCGTATGCGGATCCCAGTAGTTGACGTGCAAATACCAATTATCTTTAGCTGCGTTGTCTTCTATCCATTTTAGTACAGTCGGAGTCACTTCTTCTGCACTTTCCGCTCCGCCTCTGCCGATATTATGCATCTCGTTGAAACCGGCATAGAATTGCCAGACGGAATGCCGTTCGGCAAACGTACTGATAAGCGTCGTATTAAATCCTTGCTTCCGCAAGAAGGCTGGCAGGCTTTCACGCCCCAAACTGTCGTTGAAGGTTCTCTCCGCACCTTCATGGCGATAATCGCCTGCGGTTCCACCATGCCCGATAAGCCCGCTATGAATGCCGAATCGTCCGGATAACAGGGCTGTTCGGGATGGGGCGCATGGGGCATCCGACGTATAGTAATTTTCGAATCGTACGCCGTCTTTTGCTATTCGATCTATATTGGGGGAAGTTTCACGGTGATAACCGTAGCAGCCCAAATGATCGGGACGAAGCGAATCGATGTCAAGGTATAGAATTCTCATTGGTTTTCTGTCCTCCGTCTGGATTTTTTTGCTAGTTGGATTTTTGCTACCTTTCAATTGTTCTTTCGGTTTAATTAAATTCAATTTAACACATCATTTTTTTTCACTCAATGTATAACCGTAACATTTTCTTGTATAATCGATACTTTTATCAACAAATTTTGTAAAAGAAATAAAAGGCTTCCGGATAATGGATTATCCAATTCGGAAGCCTCTTTTGTAATGCGAATCGTCGTTTTCAACTCGTTACGTGATACGTCGCAAAGTTGCGGATCAGCGGCGTTTCCACGCTATCGAGGATCGTAAGCCGAAGCCGGCTCGCACGAACGGTCGGAAACGCATCGATTTTTTTATGTCCGATTGCGCTGCCCCGGAGCAGCTCGATCCATTCCCCGCCGGACTCCGCTTCCAGCAGGTTGGAACGAACCCGCTCGCCTGCTGCGATTTGCTCCATCGTGATCACATGGTTGACTTCCGTTTCGGCTATCGATACATTTCATGACCTAAATTCCACACACTTCGTAACCAAATGAAAGGCTTCCCGATAACGGATTGTCCGCTTCGGGAAGCCTCTTCGCAATGCGAATCGTCGTTTTCAATTCGTTTCGTGATTCGTCGCAAAGCTACGGATCACCGACGTTTTCGCGCTATCAAGGATCGTAAGCCGAAGTCTGCTCGAATGAATCTGAACCCTCATTTATAATCGTTACTTCCTGGCTGGGATCGCCGCTTTCGCCGGTTTCCTAATCAAAATACCCATTTTTGCTTGCCTCCATTTTTTTTCTATACATACCGGGCGTCATCATGTGGGTTCGTTGGAATATACGGTTAAAATAGGGGGCATCGTAAAACCCGCATTCCAAAGCAATGAACTCGACGGTATACTCTGGATTTTCCAACATTTGCAGCGCACGTTTCATCTGGAGTTTATGGACCATGTTCATGGGGGTTATGCCATACTGCTTTTGAAACAGCCTGCTGAAATAGACCGGGTTGAGATTAGCGATTTTGGCCAGCTGTTCGCGGGTAATCCGATCTTTTAAGTTCTTTTCGATATAGGGTATGACTTGCGCTAGTCGATCAGGAACCGCAGGCTCTTGGCCGGCTTGCAAGGCTTGGCGGATTCCGACGCTCTCTATCATTTCATACAGCAGTTGAAATACCAACATCGTCGATTTTACGTCCCTCAGTCCGTCCTCCGTACAATTCCATACCGATTTGAGCAACTTGAAGGTTTGCAGGTACTGAACTGGTTTATGCAGCGTGATTACTCTGGGCAAAAGGTAAAGCTGGAAAAAGTCGACCTGATCCATTACGTGAAAATCCAAGTTGATAAACATATGCGTACCTGGCTTTTCTGCAATTACAGAAAAAGGGATATTCGCTCTATGCACCATCACGTCCCCTGAGTTGGCAAAATACGTTTTTCCATCCGCTTCTATACGAACGGCTCCTTCCGAAATGAAGGAAAACGAATAAAATGACTGTGCCTCTTGACTGATGCGATGGGTGACATAGTTGAATTCGCTTACTTGATACAATGAGAACCGGATATGTTCATGAATACTGACTGTCAAGCGGTTCGCACCTCCTTTCGAACAGTTGAAAAACCGGGTGAATTTCTCCGGATCAAAATGTGAGACTATTTCTAGCATATTATAACCTACGAACTATGAATAGACAGTAGGATTTTCCATACTGTCTTCGATGTGGAGAAACGCAGGATATAGAGGTACGGTCTGCCTGGTTTTAGCCGACTGCTTAGCCGCAATGCACAATGTAACGGCCCACATCCCGTCTTCCCCGGCGACGATTCGCCCCCCTTTTTATTACCATTTCGGAAACGAAATCTGATGCTCCAGTTCAAATAATTCCCGAGGCGTTCTTTCGATCCCGATCGCTTTTTTGACGCTTCCGTCGAAATATTCCATCCGGTACTGCGGCTCCCGTATTTTGTCCGTTGCCCGGACCACCATACCTTGATACTCCCTTTCGTACCGATCACTTCGCCAACAAATGATGCTCGTATGCAGACGAAATCTGACTGCTGGGTGAGTAAACAGTTGACATGATGGAGGACCTCTAGCTAACGGGGGATTTTTTCCTTATCATTGGTTAATCCACCTTTATTTTACTTTTATAATATTACCTGAATCCGTGAAAGATTGTTGAAGGTAGTCTCTTCAAGTCCACCCCACAAGAGTCCCGTGGAAAATTACGGAGCGACGGATTCTAGAATAAAATTACTGCAGGTGCAAACAGACCTACCCTTTCGGGAAGCCTAACTTAACTTGAAGAAGGTTGCTTAGCCCGACAGCGCCATATAGATAAGGCGAAAGGTTGGGAACCAAGGACTGTGACGGCCAAATCGCAACTTGGTCTCCCGAGCATGCTGAACTAATCGCGAGGCTAGCCAGATTAGGTTCTCAATCACAGTTCGGACCCGCCGCCTATTAACCTTTGGTCAGCCAAGCGGTACAAAAAGGGGTTGAGTGAAGCATGAGATATAGTTATCATATGCATTCCTGTCATTCTGACGGTACAGACACCCCGGAACAATTAATCAATCTTGCTAAAATATATGGGATCGATGCGGTAGCATTAACTGACCACGATACTGTTGATGGAGTAGAAGCCTTCATGACGGCTGCTGCAGGAACGAATATTGAAACAATACCCGGAGTAGAGATTTCATCGCGCATCGGTCAAAAGCACGTACATAATCTTGGTTATGGCATTGACATAAAAAACATAGCGCTACTAGAATTGTTGGATGCTTTAACTGCTGAAGCTACAAAGTACACTAAGTATACTTTTGAGAAATATATAGCTCATAAGTACGGCTATTCTTGGGAACAAGTATTGAATCATAATCGAAAAAGAAAAGGGTTTTACCTCTCAGATGTGTTCTCAGCAATGTTGAAGGATGGATTGTTTAACGGCTGGGAACAATACGCGGGCTTTGTTGATTATTGTTTCAAATTCGTAAAGCAGAAATATTCTGCTCCGGTTGAAAAGAGCTTCGACGTTATTAAAAAAAGCGGAGGAAACGTATTTCTGGCGCATCCTAAACTAATGAAATTGAGCTTGGATGAAGAATTAAACATTTTTAAGCAGATGAAAGATTTGGGGTTAGACGGCATCGAAGCATATTATCCTGAACATTCTCCCAAAGAATGCAATTGGTATGAACTTTGTTGCGAGAAACTAGATTTGAAAGTATCTGGTGGAACGGACTGGCATGGAAGAGCACGCCTGAAAGAAGAGACAAACTATTTTTATACCATTTTCAAAAAACGTTTCGGCGTATCGTTGTCTCAATACAAGATTGAGAAAAACAAAACGTGAGCTGGCATACTCCAGAAGACAATATCCTAAATAACAAAAAGGTATACTTTCCTCGAAATATGAGGAAGTATACCTTTTTTAAAGTCCGCTAGTTACTGAATTCTTTTCAGATATCAATGAGTTTGACGCCTATCCGAAGCAAGTGTTAATCCGTTGTACAAGCTCCGTAATAAAGCCGTCGTCAGTTTGCACATCCCGAACCGCCAATGTGTATCTAAGGATGAAATTGGTACAACAGGACTTCGTGAGCCTCCAAGAAACCCATCATAATATTATAGGACAATAGTGAATCCTTCCCATCCAGCAAATAAGCTCCTTGATATGCAACATCCAAACACCCAATGATATTCATCAGCGTCGACTTTCCCGACCCCGACGGGCCCATAATCGCTACGAACTCGCAGTGATTGATTTCCAGGGAAATATCATCTAAGGCACGAATCGTTTCCTCGCCCTTAACATAATACTTGCTCACATGCTCGATTTGGATTAGGGTCATTCCCTTCGCCTCCATTATCTGATGCCAAATAAATGAAGTATGCGACTCATCAACCTTACCGCTTCGCTGCTGATGCCCAGCTCCTTCGCAATCTCCCGCTGCGTCCGCTCTTCTCCGCCTAATTCCAACCCAAACCGCCCAACCACAACTTCCTTCTCCCGATCATCCAATATCTCGAGATTGCGATAGATTTTACTCTTCTCTATCTTCAGCTGTACCTTATCCACGACATCGTCGGCCTCCGTGCCGAGGATGTCGATCAAGGTGATTTCATTCTCCTCTTTGTCCGTTCCGATGGGATCATGCAAGGACACATCTTTACGTGTTTTCTTCAGTGAGCGCAGATGCATCAAGATCTCGTTCTCGATACAGCGTGCCGCAAACGTCGCGAGCTTGGTCCCTTTGTTCGGAGAAAACGACTCGATCGCTTTGATCAATCCGATCGTCCCAATCGAGATCAGATCCTCCAAATCTTCTCGAATTTTTTGAGGTAGTGTACTCGAAGCAACGTAAATCATAAATAACTCGATAACTGATCTTTCAGTATTTAACTAAAGTTTTCCGTTAGAGCTTAAAACATCTACCTGTATTGAACCGAACTTATTGCCACCTTTTTTAGGGAGCAGCACTTCAAAATCACAAACAGCAACTGCCCTAAAACTTCTAGTCCATAAACTATCAAGTAGCAAAGAAAAAGAAGTAATGTAAGAGTTCGAATCAACATTCGGATTAGGTTCGATTTCGATATAATATTCGCCATATTTTCACAAATTGTTTAAACGTCGGTCATTCTCTATTGCCGTATAAACGTAAGTTCGCTTTACAGATCACTTAACAAGCCCTGTACCGTCGCTGCAAGCATATCTCCCATCTGCTGATGCCCGACGACGCCGGGGTGCACCCAATTGTTATGCCGTTCTACCCGTTGGGGGACATACTTATTCACCGGTTCTGCCGATCGATCGAATCCATAGTAGGGATCAACGGCTAGAAGTATCGGACAAATATAAATTCCTCGTTCCCGCGCTTGCGCATGGTCCCAACGTCTCAGGATCGCAAGAGATGCCTCCTGTATATTGCGACGATAGCGCGCCTCCGATCCCGTACAGCCAAGCTGCAGCCCCCATGCATCCTGATCCGCGCCTGCCACTGGCAAATTGATAACGATCCGAATGGATGGATTGCATGCGTGAATCTCATCGATCATCTGCTGCATGCTGCCAAGGTATGTATCGACGCCGTCGTCGATACGTTCCACGGTTTGAAATTCATTCGCCCCAAACAAGAATGTCACAATATGCGGCATCTCTACCTGATAATGTGCCAAATACCGTGCAAAGTCTAACTCCCAATGCGGTTGCGGATGCAGCGTTTTCCATTCG
This sequence comes from Paenibacillus germinis, assembly GCF_013141785.1. Taxonomy (NCBI): domain Bacteria; kingdom Bacillati; phylum Bacillota; class Bacilli; order Caryophanales; family Paenibacillaceae; genus Paenibacillus; species Paenibacillus germinis. The sequence goes on along the minus strand of NZ_WHOC01000107.1, from coordinate 65,258 downwards.
GACCCGTCCCACCGACAGACGGAGAAATCGTGCCCACGTGACGGATCGCAAACCGTATCGCCGATTTGCGGGGAAAACGGATAACCATCGGATCCAATCCGAAAAGGGTTTGCCGCATCTGTTTGATTCCGGGCCGCTCTTAGAAACCCATCATAAAAATATCCGCTCGGATCCTCGCTTATGACCCGCTTCCAGAAAACGGTATTCCCCCAATAGACAGTATGCCCGCATTCCTCACCTACTGGAAACAGAAACGGCGAATCCCCCCCGTCCGATTCTACAATTCGCTTCACATAGTTTTCCGCTGTCCAGCCGCCACGGCCTTCCCGGTTTACCTTGCCGTTTTCATAAGTGCGAGTACCGATGGATCGTACCCATGCCAGCGATTCCTGCACTTGCGCCACGTAGCCTCCACAGCGGGTGATACTGTCCCCAATGCAGAGCATGGGAATTTCTGTTTTCACTTCCTTTGGCACGATCACGATCTGGGTCGTTTGCTCCGATACAACCTCCAGTTTCCGGTTTAATATTTGCAGCCGAAGCGGAAATTCCCCTTGCGTTATATCGAAATGGGGAACGTCTGCCTTTCCGGGTTCCATCCGCCAAAACTCACGGTACTGCTTGCCATATTGGCAAATAACGTTCACAATCTCGTCCGGCGCCAATCCGATGATTGCATTCCGATAGTAGATGTGAAACTGCTCACCTTCCCCTGCCATTAAGTAAATTCGCTCCGGCAATACGATGCGCTCTTTCATATCTGCACCTCATGATTATTAATAAATTAGATTGCGTACAATTTAACGCGTTGGCTTTCACTTGCTCACATGCACGATCATTGTATCGCTTGACGTTGCTCCCGAAGCATTGACAACGCAGTTGGTGCGGTCATGTCGATCGGGATGCTATTATTAATGCGGTTATCTCTAATGATAACGCTTTCAGAATTTTCAATATGAACGCCATCCTTCCGAATATCGGAGTTGCGAATGATCAGATCCTCCAGCACCACATGACTGATTCGCTGATTAGGCGTGCTGCCTTTCAACACGACAATGTCACCCGCATAGGGGGTAGATATGCCTTGACTTAATTGGTTTTCATCGCGAGGATAATAATAGACAACTCCAGCTCCTTGATCCAGATAATACTCTCCAGGCTGATCCAGCAGTTCAAGCGCTCCTTGAACAAAATAACGCGACCCAGGTCCAAGTACGTATGGCACAGCTGAAGCAAGCGTGGCAATCCGATTTGAATAATCAATTGCGCTTAGACCGACTGTCTAGGAGAACCAATACTGAAATCCCTGAGCGCCTCCCGGCCATACAAAAGCTTCTACATCGGCAGAATTCGCGATCACCGGAATATCTTCATTCGCAAAGCCGAACTTCGTTTTATCTGACCCGGCGACCAACATCTGCACCCGATTGTAGACGCTCGCACCGCCTTGCGTATTCGGATATCGGGCTTTTACGGAACGAACATTATTTTCAAACATAGAGTCGAACTTCCAAGCAGGACCTATATTAGCTTTGTATATTGGGCTGCTGTGAGGCTGCCACCCCGTAATCACTTTACTCCCGTCCAATACTTCTTCCTCGCTGGGATAGCTTCTATAAGTCACCTGGAAACCGTTTCGGCCGGAATCCGCCTCTGTAAGCTCGAACGGTGACTCCAGTCGATATATGCCGCCTCTCAAATAGACGGTAATATTTCCGCGCATACCAACCTCAATCTGCTGTCTAATTACATCCCTTGCTTTACCAGGCGTCTTAAATGGGCGTTTATCGTGCCTGTTCCATTGTTATCGTCCCCGGTAAGCGAAACATAGTAGTCCATGCCTGTCGCCTCTACTCTATCACTCTCTCGGACCCACCCCATACTGGCAGTAATAAGAATGACAACCAGTAGGATTTTCAATAATGCCACTGTTTTTAATTTCATTCCAAATCCTCTTTTCTTCCTTTTTTTGCACTTGAATAACCAATCAGGACGAATGTATGCCTACACCCGCCCCGTCTCAGGCTGCAGCGGTGAACGCGGTTATACTAACCGGACTTCACGTCCGCTGCTTGCCGATTCATAAATTGCCGACAATAGTTTGATCATTTCCACACCTTGCTCTGGCGCCATAATCGGCTCTGCCCGCTGTTGTACGCAATCGATGAAATGCTTCAGATGCTCTCCATGAGGTGGAGCCGCTTCCTTTTTGATAACAGGCTTCATATTCGTCAGCTCTCCTGCGGATTCTGAGAAGATTTCCACCTCACCTTTCTTTAAAGAGAAGCCGGATTGGGTTCCTCGAAGCTCAACGAAATTCATCTCTTCTCCGATATTGGATGCCCAACTGAACTCGAATTGCAGCGAAGCACCGTTCTCGAAACGGATAAACCCGATACATGAATCCTCCACATCAAACGTCCCGCTAGCCTTTTTCTCACCAAACTGACTGTGTATCGAATCGGATATTTCATTATTGGCAAACTTCGTATATGTACAACCGCTAACAGCGACTGCCTTCGGATTCCCCATCAGCCAAACTGCCAGGTCGATATAATGAACACCAAGGTCAATCAGCGGCCCACCGCCAGACAGTTCCTTCGTCGTAAACCAGCCTCCCTTGCCCGGTATGCCTCGACGTCGAATCCAACCGCATCGCCCCGTATAGATCTCTCCCATCCCGCCATCACGGATATGCCTTTTTAGAAATTGGGCTGCGGGCGTAAAGCGATTGTTGCGCATGGTCATCAAAATTTTGCCGCTTGCTTTGGCTGCATCAGCCATCTTCTGCGCTTCTGCTGGATTCACTGCATCTGGCTTCTCGCAGAAGACATGCTTTCCTGCTTGCAAGGCCGCAATGGAAATGATTGAATGGTACACATTCGGTGTACAGATGTCGATCGCATCGATATCATCCCTTAAGAGAAGCTCCTTATAGTCCTCGAAACAGAGAGCCACTCCCAGTTTCTGGGCAACCTGTTCCGCTCTCGCCCTATTGATATCGCAGATAGCAACCACTTCTACTTCCTCATGCTCCATCAACGTTTTGGCATGTGAGAATTGAAATATATTCCCAGCCCCAACGATACCCATTCTCAATTTGCTGCTCAATAGATTCACTCCTTTTTTAGCAATCCATCTTTATTCTCCCACTAGATTTGGCCAAGGGGAGACATTCTTATTTTTTTCCGTTCAATTCCTTAAAGAGCTTGTTCGTTTCCGTTGAAATTTCTTGTCCGCCTGTTTTTTTATAGCTTTCAACAAACTTGTCGAAACCGGCATCCAGATCAACTTCTCCTGTGATGAACTTGATGAAATGTTCTTCACAAGATTTGCTAAATCCGGGTATTTACTCGAAGCCGGCACGCTGAACTTCACGGGGTTAAAGATCACCTTGATGCCAGCTGTTACCTTTTCGCGTTGCCTCAAGCGGGGCAGATTTGCGAAGTGACTCTTGTAAGGTCTCCACCATTCGCATTTGGCTCTGAACTACGTAGTTGCGTGCCGCTAATGCTTTTCGTTTGGCCTTATCCGGGTGCTGCGCCATCCCCAGCACAGCAGCAACCAGCTTGCTTCGATCCACTTCCGAGTCCAGATCAAACAACCAGTCCCCTAGTCCAATATCACGCCACATATAACCCTTGCTGGTCTGCTCCTCCCACCGGCAGACAACGGCAGGAATCCCGTTGCCGATACACATGATCGGCGAATGCATTTCATTTCCGAACAGTCCGGTGGAACGAACGTATACGCTCAATGCTTCGTCTGTTAACCAGAATTTCTCTCTCCAGATGACATGAGCGCGCACATCTTCCGGAAGCTTATCGAAAATCATTTCCTTGCCTACTTCCATCTGCGTACTGTCCTCCGGGCAGAGTAAGATTTTCATATCCGTCTCACGAACAATGGCTGTAATTGCCTCGCGAAGCAGAACATGATCGTGCTCCTTCATCTGCTCGTTTCGCTGATGCCTCTCTTCATTAAAAGGGCTGTTCCTGATTTTCCAGTAAGGGGTAAACCGCAGCTTAGGTATGCAGCACAGATACCCTCCTTCCTGCAGCCCGCTCTTCTGCAAAAATTGCTCAGCCTTCTCATCATCCCGAAGATCGACGGAGAAGGCTCCGTCAGGACCAAAGTCCATTACAGGACAAGCAATTCCGATTTCCTTAGCTTTAGCCAGTGAGACAGAGTCCCGGAAATAAACAAATTCCGCTTTGTTCAGCATGTCTTCCTCAACCGGATTGCCGGAATAAGTGATGCCAAATACACCAAAGGGTTTACCTGTAGCCGCAACGAAAGCCTGCACATCTTCATTAGCGACCAGGTAAGGACCGGAGCCATGCAGCAGGAAATCGCACCAGCTAACTGCATCAGCCAATTCCTCGCTCGTGGTTTGGCCATTCGAGTCCATGCTTCCTTTTATAATACGAAGGCTTGGGAAGCGTTTGTGCTCCATATCCATCACCTCCTGAGTAAGATCGGGGGAAGCCCACAGGATGACCTCGGCATTAGGAAGATACTGCTCGAGCAAAGTCAATACGCCCGGTGTATGCGCAATATCTCCAATATTGACTACCTGCCACGAGGAACGAAGCAAAATACGTGGAGCTCTTCCCTTGTCTATCTCTTCCCGCTTATGCTGATTCACGACATCTCCTCCAAGTATGTTTATTTGTTCCTATGCTATGACTATGAATACCACACTTCATTTATTTTTTGCCCGATTGTGCTTTGTAGGTCGCATTCATCTCGTTGGTTATTTCCTCTCCTCCGGCTTTCTTCCAGGACTCTACGAATTTGTCGAAGCCCTTATCCAGATCGATTTCGCCGGTTATAAATTTGATAAAGTACTCCTTCTCCAAATTGGGAAGATCCGAATACTTCTGAATTGCGTTTACATTGAACTTAATGTTATAGAGCAACTCCACACCCTTGGTGGCCTGATCCCTAAGTGATAGATCCTCCGCAGGGAAGGAATACATTTCGAAGGCTTTTGCCTTTTTGGAAAGAAGTCCGTAATAGCTTCCGAATCCTGCAGAAATTTTCTTTTTGGTATCCTTATATTCCTCTTTTGGTACCGGCATTCCGTTCTGCAGCGTGTAATGTACACCCTCCTCACCATATTGGGAAGCCATGAAGCTTTCTTTATCGGAGTAGAAGGAATTCAGAATTTCATAAATTTTGGCTTTTTTCTTCGGGTCCTTCCCGGCATCCACGCTCATGCCCATGTAGTTTCCAGTCAGTCCCCAAGCCGATAGCTTACCAGGGCCATAGGGACCATCCAATGCTTTACCCACCGCGATCTTAACGCCGTTCTTGGCAGCAGTCTGACCGATCCTGCCGTTGGGACGGAAGCTGGACCAGTTGTCATTGGATACTCCCACGCGCTTGTTGACGAACTCTTCCTTCTTACCGTCACTGGTTAGAAATTCAGGGTCCAGCACGCCATCTTTAAACCATTTACTCAAATATCGAAAGGCCTCTCTGGATGGCTCCGTGATCATCCCATAGGTAAGCTTACCCTCCTTATCCTTCATCCAATAGCTCGGATTCGTCTGAAAGGCACCGAATACATATTGCAGCGATTCGTTAGTATTTGTTTTGCCTAATGCGGTAAGTCCATAGGTATCCTTCTTTCCATTCCCGTCCGGATCGTTATTGCGGAATTTATAGATGACATCCTCGAACTCCTTCAGAGTCTTCGGCGGCTCATTGTAACCTACCGCCTTGAGCCAGTCCTGATTATAAAAGGGATTTATCGGAATGACGCCCTCCAGATTTGTAATCGGGATTCCGTAGCTTTTTCCGGTAATAATCCCATCATTCCAAGCCTCCGGCTGGTTCTTGTCAATAAAGTCGGCCAATGTCGGCATATTCTTCTTAATTTCGTCTATGGGCAGCTCAGCGAGCAGTCCTTGCTGCGAATAGGCGCGGACATCGGCCAGACCCCAGAGCAGCCATACATCGGGAAGCTCATTGGCAGCAAGACGTAAATTCAACTGGTCCTTCCAGTTCGTACGATCAATCCGGATATTCTTTAGTTTGACATTAAATTTCTTCTCCATCCATTGCTGAACGAAGGATCCGTCCTCCTCAGGGAAATCAAAGCTCAGCCAGCTGATTTCTATTGGTTTCTCAGCCGGGCTCGTGCTGGGATTCGATGAAAGGGTCGAGGCTCGGGTACAACCCGCGAGCAATACGGATAAGGACAAAGCAATAGCAACAACGGATTTGGACAAACGTTTCATGTAAGGACCTCCCAATGTATTCGTTCATGATCATATCAAGTACTTAGGCAACTTTTAACCCTGTCTCAACCTGTTTCGGGTATCTCCCCTTTCAAGAGCTTTACCGCACTAACCTTTCACCGACCCGACCAGCGCACCCTTGACGAAATATTTCTGGATAAACGGGTACACCACAAGGATCGGCAGCGTGGCAATCATCAGCACGGCTGACTTGATGCTCTCCGCAACCACTTCTTGATCCGACGCTTGATCCATCAGTTGCTTCGTCTCCAGGTCGCTGCTCTCCACAATTAACCGGCGAAGATAAATCTGCAGTACCAGCTTGGATTGGTCCTGTATATAGATCAAGCCTTGAAACCATTCATTCCAATGATGGACGGCAAGCCATAACCCTATCGTTGCAAGGATGGGCTTGGAAAGCGGCAGGATGATGCGAAACAAAATTTGAAAATCATGCGCTCCGTCCATCTTGGCGGAATCCTCAAGCTCCTGGGGTATCCCAAAAAAGAAATTACGCATTATCAACATATAGAAGGTATTGATGAGCCCCGGAATAATTAACGCCCACAGCGAGTCGTACAAACCTAAGCCCTTGACTAGCAGAAACAGGGGGATCAAGCCGCCGCTAAAGAACATGGTAATCACGATAAACATGGTATAAAACCCGCGATGAGGCAGATATTTCTTCGAAAGCGCATAGGCACCCATGGTCATGATAATCAAGGAAAGGATAGTTCCAACAACCGTTCGAAAGATGGTATTGTAGTAGCCCATCCAGATCCCTTTGGTCTGCAGAGCCTGCTCATAGGCTGAGAATGTGAACGCTTTGGGGTACAGATGAATGCCTGGTCTAACGGCCTCTGCGGGAGTGCTTAGGGAAACTGACAAAACATGAATAAAAGGGTATAACACACTGACACAAAGTAAAGTGATGGCTGCAAGATTGGCGTATTGAAAAATGAGCTCTGCTTTACTTGTCCTCTTTGGCAGCATTACATGATCCCCTCCTGTCCCAGTTTTTTGACAACATAGTTCGTGAGGAGCACTAATCCAAAGGCGACTATATTCTTAAACAGCCCCACGGCTGCAGTTAAGCTATATTGCAGCTGGGTAAGCCCGGTCCGATAGACATACGTATCCAGAATATCAGCCACGCTGTAAGTATTCGGACTATACATATTCAGCACTTGATCAAATCCTGCATTCAGCACTGCGCCTATTCGGAAGATGAACATGATCGTGATGACAGGAATAATGCCCGGCAACGTAATATGCAATGTCTGCTTCCACCGATTGGCTCCATCCACAATAGCCGCTTCATACTGGGCAGGATCTACATTGGCAATTGTCGCCAAATAAATGATAGTGCCCCAGCCGACTTCTTTCCATATGGAGGAGACAATCAAAGTGAAACGGAAATACTGAGGGTCACCTAAAAAATAGATCGGCTTCATTCCAATCATCGACAACAGCTGGTTGACCGTACCTGTAGTGGGGGAAAGAATGGTGATCAGAAGCCCGCTAAGTACTACCCAAGATAAAAAATGAGGCAGATAGCTGATGGTTTGCGTAATTCTTTTGAACACTTCGATACGAATCTCATTAAATAAAAGCGCTAATACGATAGGTGCCGGAAAGCCAAATACAATGTGATAAAAGCTGAGCACCAAGGTGTTCTTCATAATACGGAAAAAATCAGGCGAAGCGGTAAATAAATAAATGAAATGCTTAAAGCCTACCCATTGGCTGCCCATAATTCCGTCTCTGATACGGTAATCCTTGAATGCGATCTGCACACCATATAGCGGACCATACTCAAAGATGATGTAATAGAGCAAAACCGGTACCAGCATTAGGAATAAATACTTGCATTTGCGGTATTCCTTCCGCACATCTGAATCAAACAGTGAGGTAATCGCTTTCATGATGCTAAGCTCCCCTTTCATGTTGCTGTTTCATGAATTGATCGTACACGTCGAGGCTCGGTATTTTCAATTTCAATATCTGAATCCGGCTTACAGAATATGAAATAATGCTATGTTATAACGAAAAACGGCCCCTGCGAGAGGTGTCTCGGGGGCAGTTCTCATTGGTTTCTAAATTGGGCCGGGGTCACTCCCCAGAATTGCTTAAACTTTGTAGTGAAATAAGGAACGCTTCGAAAGCCGCTCATCTGTGCTATCTCTGCGATGGTATGCGTTTTTTCCAATAGCAGCTTCCTTGCCAGCTCCAATCTTTGCCTGCTCATATAGTCTGCAAGGGTACAGTGATACCGCTCCTTGAACACCTTGCTGATGAATTGCTTGGAATAGGCTGCATACTCGGCAAGATCATCCAGGGATAGATCCTGATCCAAATGAAGATCAATATATTCTTTCAATTGAAGGGCAATCCGCTCATACAATGAATCTCCCATTTCCTTCTGACAGGCCATAAACTCGATACTTACATCCTCCAAGCAGGTTAACGTCTCCTTCAATGAGCTCTTGCGGTAGCCGGCAATGATGTCTGATGAAGTTAACCTGAAGCTGCCTTTTCCGGTATCCAATACTACCTTCGCTAAGGTCAGGGCGATGTGATGCAGCAGCATTTCGTAAGCTTCAATCGTATGCTCGGCTTCTATCAGGTATCGTGCGCATTCTTGATAATGCTCCCGCACCAGCTCTTCCTCCCCGGAACGAAGCTTATTCTCCAACGCCTGACTTTCCAGCAGTTCAATCGAAATCGGCTGCTTCTGTTCAAGCTCCTCATAGGCCAAGAGAAGGGACATTCCCTCGATAAAGACGTATTCCATAGCCTCTTGCGCTTCTGTATAGGAGACCTGAATCTGCTCAATCCCTTGAACAACACTTCCTATTGCCGCGGCAAATCTGATTTCACTGCTCAGCTTAATTCTTAGATGCTCTAGCTCATTACGTACTTGGTGGACGGCTTCCCACTTGTGAAGGTGATCCACGCAATAAATAACAGCAGTTTGCTGATTGTTAATCGGAATGAAAAAGTTGGGTATGACATGCTTTTTCATTTCAAATTGCTTTTGTAATAACGTGGCTGTGTTATGCGGATCCACTTCCAGGAGAGCCACAACAAATAGACCCTGCTGCTGTAACGGCAGCTGATCCACTTCGACAGGCAGTCTACCGACAAGCAGGTCCTGCAAATGCTTACTGTGCTGAACCTCAAGCATCTGCTGAAGCCTTAGCTTGATCCCCTGCATCCGCTTGTGAAAGCCAAGTGACATCATATAGGATAAGATGATGCCTATGAGCAGCACTACCAAGCTAATGACCCACACCTTGCTTTTCAGCTGAAGAGCAAGCAGCATGGTGGAATCGACTGGCCGCAGGCTGACATATTTCCAGCCGCTATTCGATTCATAGGCTGACAGGCTGACCTCTTTCCCATCCTTAGTCAACTGCAGCGTTCGGGTTTCACGCTCCTGTAATTTGCCTGTTAGATTCGCCCAAGAGAGTTCGAGCTGATTTCCTTGGGTGAGCATGGTGTTAGAAACGGCAAGAACATCCTTCTCGGTAAAAATATAATACCTGTCCTCCGGATTCTGGATGAGCGCTTGCAGCTTGCGGACAACATCCATCACGTCCAGATCTATAATCATATAGCCTTTTACCTGCATACCCTTGGATCGATATGGAAGCGTATAGATATAACTCAGCAGCTGCTTCTCCGCTCCCTCCTGGTCTCTGATCGTTCTTGCAAACCAACGGTGCGGCTCGGCTGAATCTATATCCCTGAGCAGTTCATTATTCGGTGAATTGGACGGGGATTGATAGAAATAGTCTTGATCTACAACCATATCCGACTGCTTGAAGTAGATCGAAATATTTTCCAAGCCGGGGGAGGCCATTTTGAGAGTTCGAAGGTCATTGCTAAGTCTTACGATCTTATAATAATTGCCTTCTACCCCGTTCTCCATAAAAAAGTTGATTTCCTCGGTACTGGAGGAACGAATGGTGGTCATGGCCTTATTGAGCATCGAGAGCTCGTACCGGTTCAAATAATTTTCTTCCACGAAATTTTGGACACGCTGCAGCTGATTGAGATTTTCCTGAGAGAGCTCCTGGGTATGAATCTCCTGAGCCAGCTTCGTTAAATAGCCGCCAATAACCAGAATAATGACAATAGTCAAGGCTAAATAAGACAAGATCAGCCGCCGCCAATCCTCCGATCGCTTGTTGAGAAATCGTTTCATCGCTTGCCCCTCCTTGATGTGGTCAACAATATGGTTAGCGCTTACATTCGGCTTCAAAGACAACAGGAAGGACACCGTTTGTTCATAGTTTATTATATAGGCGGATTTTGTTAGAGTAAATACATGATTGCTACGAAAAAGCAACCCGCCTCCTCTCTCTTAAGAAAGAAAAAGCGGGTTGTCTTTGCTGCATTACAGAGCTTCGGTGAGACGAATTAAATTGCGATAGCTCTGCCTCACACTGTCCATAGGAGGTCCGGAGCATTGATCTTGTTCGACCACGTACCATTCGATGCCGTTTTCCTCGCCCCAACGTAATATCGGAAGGAAGTCGATGCTCCCGGTGCCAATCTCGGCAAAGGTCTGTTCATCGTCAAATGTCATGTCCTTTAAGTGAATGATTGGGATACGGCCCGAGTACGGCTTCAGGAACCTGTACGGGTCGCGTCCCCCCTTCTTTACCCAATACACGTCGGGTTCGGCCAGCACCAGATTGTTATCCGCCGGCTCGAGCAGAAACTCGAGCGCGCTTTTTCCGTCCATCGTAGTCTCCAGCTCAAAGGAGTGATTATGGTAGCTAATCCGCATCCCATTCTCTTGTGCCTTGCGCGCAGCTTCATTAAGCAATGCTTTTGCTTTGCGGTAGCCCTCCTCGTTTCGAAACGCAGCTCCAACGATGGAACAAACCAGATCCCGGGTTTGCAATATCTCAGCCTCCCGCAGTATTCCTTCCAGATCGGCTTCGAATCGGTCCAGTCCAATGTGTATACCGGCTACCTTCATTCCGGTTTCCGAGAGAACAGTCGCAACTTCCTCTGGATCGTTGCCATACAGCCTTGCCGGCTGTACACCCGCCCAACCCATCCGCCCCAATTCACGAAGTACACCCATGAAGTCTTGCTGGAGCTCATCTCTCAGAGTATGCAGCTGAATAGCCAATTTGTGTTTCATGCATAGCAGCCCCCTAGGATAGCCTTACTTCTTTTCCGATTTCAACCATACCCATTTAGAGTTTCTTTATCATGATGAAGGTACCTTTCTAGTTACTTGAAATATCTTCTATAACAATATCATCGAAGTACGTTTTCTGGTTGTAGGCGTATAATCCGGGATATCCTTCCAAGAAGGAGGAATCTACAGCCGATACCACTTGAATGCCATCCAAATACAATACTAAGGACGTGCCTTCAAGAACAAGCTTCATCTCACGATAGCCCAAAGTAAAGTCGACTGGAGTGACACCGGAAGAAGCGACTGTACTTACAGTGCCGTTGACGATTTTGTAAATCTTAAACCTCTCCGTCGTTCGCTCGTACACGGCGTAATAGAAATTAGTACTGTTGACGTATCTTCCCACGATACCCAATCGAACCGGATTTCCCGTCCCCCATGCGTCTACTTTCATACGGACTTTCTGGGAGTAGTCGGCATGGACAATATGTCCGAGATAGCTTCTGGCTGTGTTCACCGTATTCGTATTCTGATATACGTGATTATCACCATCCTCGGCTAGCTGCCAAGTACCCGAGAGCGGCACCCAACCGCCAGTGCTTGTGCCCTCGAAATCATACGTCTCCAGATTCGGGTTTGTAACATAAACTTGCATCGGCTTACTGACTGTGTAGGTGTTGCCGCCTGAAACCATCGTAGCTGTGAGTGTTACCGTGCCTGTGCTTACACCTGTGACTTGACCGTTCGAATCAACCGCGGCAATTGACGGTGCGCTGCTTGAATATTGGATCGCTGCGCCGCCTAAATCAATGTAATTGCCAAAAGACGACAATCCGTATACATCCGCATTGACAGAAGCGCCAACCTGAATTTTATTCGGCGTTTGAATCCCCAGCGATGTTAAGTTATCGTTGACAAGCACATCATAGCTCGTCGACTTTGTGACTCCATTATATGTTGCCGAAACCGTAATCATCGCAACGCCGGAACCAACCGCTTTAACGACTCCGGCTGAGTTGACCGTGGCCACGGCAGGATGGCTGGTGGAATAGCTGATCGAGGAAGGGGCAGGCTTAATCAAATACCCTTTCACGGTTCTTCCGGCTACCTTCAGTTTCGTGCTTTGATTTTCCGCCAGCACGGTCCATGCTTTGTTTGTCGCTTCACCTGCTTTTTTGACGAATAGAGTGGCAAGCGAATCGTTCGAGTCAATAAATGGATAGTCGTTCGTTAAGCCGATATTCTCGATATCAAGATCGGTTATTCCCAGCTTATACGCGGGTGAATTGTATTTCAGTCGGTAATCGTGCTCCGAAGCATTCATGAACCGGGGGTCCTCTGCAACGATCGAATGCTGATCGAATTTTCCTAGCTGCAGTTCAAGCCAGCGTTCATAGTGCGGTGTAGGAATGGATCCGCCAAATTCATAGGCACCCTTAGTCGTAAAATATACGTTATGGTCTGCTTGAGCAAATTTGTTTTCATCCCAGAAATTGATGGAATAAAGCTTTGCGTCATTCTCATACAGAATGTTTCGAGTAATCTCCAGCTCTGAAGAAATTTCGCCTCCGGTTTGGGTAGAGCCGATTGTCCCGTTTTTCTCACGGTTATTTGCTAGGATGTTATTGTCGACCCGGATTCCGATCCCTTTGATCATTACGGAGCTGTTCAGAAATCCGCCTCCTAACTTCTGGAGACTATGGACAATATTCCCTTGGATTAGTACATCGTCTGAGTTGTCGTCAAAATATATGCCATATCCGAAGGAGCGGCTCGGGACAACCGTAAGCAGCTGCTGATCGCTGTCATGAACCAGATTATGGCGTATAATATTGCCTGTGCCCGTTCCCCAGCCTGCAATGATGCCGGCATCCTGCGAATCTGTCGTAACATGGGAAACATCGTTGTACTCCACAATATTGTTTCGAGCATGCTGGTAATCACGATAATTGTTCTCTGTCACTTGTACATTGTCTATAGTCGTACCGATTAAATAGCCTTTGCGCTGTGCTTTAATGTGTATGGCATAACGCGTAGAGTGATGGATTCTGTTATGGGAAACGATATTTTCCCCGCTATCATAGATCCGGATACCCCCGCTGTTTCCGTAAAACTTCCCTGTATGGTGTACATGATTGTTCGTAACGATATTTCCGCTACTGACATGCTCGGCTGTTTTGCCAATTCCTTCGATACTTACTCCGTTATAGCCGATATTCTGAATTTCGTTACCCTCTACCCGGTTCGATCTGGCCCAGCCCAGCAGCTGAACGCCGTGCTCGCCCGTGTTGTGGATACGGCTGTTCAGCACTATTACACGTTCCAGATTCTCCCCGTGGATACCGTCATTGCCAACATCAGTGTTGCGAATCGTAAGCGCCTCTAGCGTAATATCCCTTACCGGGGCTGATGCCGAACTTCCTTTCAGCCTTATCGCATCACCAGCGAATGGTGCAGAGATGCCCCCATTCAGATTGGCAATATCGTGAGGGTAGTAATAAACGGTTCCAGCGCTTTTATCCAGGTAAAATTCGCCGGGCTGGTCCAACAACTCCAGCGCTCCCTGCATGAAATAACGGGATCCCGGACCGATTACATAACTCACAGGCTTTGATAGGCTGACAACCCTTTTTACATAGTCAATAGCGCTTACAGCAACCGTATAGGAATACCAATTTTGATAGCCCTGAATCCCTCCGGGCCATATATATGTCTCCAGTGTTGAAGGATTGGCTACCACTGGGATATCCCCTTGGGCGAACACAAAGCTTTTCCGGTCTTCACCAGCTACGAGCTCCTCCACCCGGTTATACACATTCGTATCTCCCTGGATATTGGGATATCGTGCCTTAATCGATTGCACTTGATTCTCAAAAAGGTTGTCAAAGCTCCAATTGGTACCGACATTCGCCTTATATATGTTCCCGTTATGGAGCTGCCAGTCGGTGATCGACTTGCTTGCATCCAACACAGCATTCTCTCCCGGGTAGCTTCGATATGTAATGTGATGTCCGTCTCGACCCGAATCGAGTTCATTAAAAGTCAAGGTAGAATCCAAATAATAAGTGCCTTCCCGAAGCATTACCGTAATATCCTCACTCATTCCTCCAACAATTTGCTGCCTTACTACATCCCTTGCTTTATGGGGTGTTCGGAAAGGCGCTTGGAGAGTTCCAGTACCGGTTTCATCGCTGCCTGTCGTTGAAACATAGTACGAAATCCCGGTTGAGGCTTCCACGATCTTCATGTCCTCCTTCGCGGTAAATCCAGCAGAGGTTAAAGCGACAATAACGGCCAGGCTTGCTTTGAGGCCAATCTTTCTATTCCTACTGAACATTGAGTAAACCTCCCATGAAATAGGTTAACCGTTAGCAATAACGGATCTAGCTCGTATCACCCCCTTTACACAAAAAGTTAGACGGGGATTACTTGGACTTGTTTTTGGAATCGCTTTCAAAGTAATATGTGGAAATTATACTTTGGCCTGCTCAGCGATAAAATCAAATTCAGTTTGCGGCATTGTCCACAAATAGATACTGAACTCAGCAGGCTCTTGGGCAGCTAGCGCAGCTTCCGCGGGCTTTCCACCCCCGCTGCGCCCTCCTTGGATGGAGTTTGTGCCCCCATGCATGCGGTTAACAGAAGTACACTTGCCGCCAAGGCAGAAAAGCAGGTTGACACTTTTTTTGAGCATCGATAAGCCCTCCTCTTGTAATAGACGCCTATCCGCACACCTTGTCAAGACACCTATTTCTAACTATATATGTTAGCTTATTCCCAGTATAAAGGTATGCACTGCACATGAATATACACTTTTAAAGCTGTCATTTTCACTTTTTTGCAGCTATCAAGCTGCCAAATTCAGGATTGACAACCGCTTACAGGGAGGGATATTCTATTGTTGAATGGAAAAAGCGGAGGAGAGGGACGCTGATGCTCACTAGCCACTATCAGGTAACCGGCTATGTATATGCTGGACCTCAATCGGCATTTCGACATACGGAACAGATTCTGGATCATCCAACCTTAATCGCGATTGAAGCAGGCTCATTTGAATTTGCAATTGGCCCTACTGCCGGACAAGCCGCCCTCGGGGATCTTGTGTTTTGTCCCGCTGAAGTCAGCTTCAAGCGCAGCGCGTTAAGTGATATTACGTTTCATCATGTCCATTTCCAAAAGGTGAAGCAGGACAAAAGCGACTGCCCGTTCCCTATCGGTAAAATATCGATCCAGGATGTGATCCGGTTATCTTCGACCTACAATTATTTGCGCAATCTTCATCTTCTTACGAATGACCCTTCAGCCCGTTTAAGCATCATAAAGCAATATTTGCTCCCCGACCTGCTGCTGCTTACAGAATTGGAGCTGCTCCAGCACATGAAGCAGCATAAAACAAACGATCTGCTCATGCAGCAGGCCTACAGCTATCTGCAGCTTCATGCTTGCCTTGATTTCAGTATGAGCCAGATGGCTGCGAATCTAGGCATCAGTCGATCGCAGTTCACCCGCCGCTTTCAAGCCGCTTACGGTGTGGGACCAGCCGCCTATGTAACGACCCTACGTCTTGAGGAGGCGAAGAGGCTGCTGCTGGAAACGGACGATACATTGGAATCGATCGCTTTCCAATGCGGCTACGAAAGCGGCTCGTATTTGTGCCGGGTCTTTACCTCCAAGATCGGCCTCAATCCGTCCTCCTTCAGACAAAAATACCGGATATAAGAAACCCGATCCGATCTGATAAAAGGTTCCCTCCTTACCTCTGCTTTGAGTATTGTTGAAAAACCCTTGGCGTTACTTGGTTCCAGCGTTTAAACAGATTGGTGAAGTGTGCCAAATTCTCGATCCCTACCGCATGAGCCGCTCCGGTTACCGTCATGCCCACTGCAGCCAACAACACCTCCGCTTTCTTGATCCGCTTGTAGTTGACGAATTGAATGATGGACATCCCGAGTGCCAGTTTGAATAAATGGGCAGTATGCTCGTAGCTGAGATTCACTTGCCGGCAAACCTCCGCTGTTGTAATTTTATCCTCCAAATGGGCATCAATATATGCCAAAGCGGGCTGAAGACGCTCTAGAATTGAAAGCCGATCCGGCTGTTGTACGGAGGGGTCTATACGAAGCAGCTTGAACAGCATACTGCCGATGTGCAGAGAGACAGCCATCTCGTAGCCGAACGGCCGTTGGCTGAGCTCCTGCTGAATAAGCAGCATATGTTCGGTAAATTCATGCCGAAGGTTAGCCTGTGCAAATAGTTGGCTGTTGTAAGTAGACATCGGCTTAAGCGGGTTAAAGAAGCATGGCAAGTAAGCAAGGGCGCTCCTGTCCATGTGATGCTTGACATCGAATTGTAATACCCAATAGTGTACATCGTCTTGATGCTTCATGGACCGATGCAGCTCGTTCGGACCGATCAGGAGTAGGTCATCGGGCTTCAGACGATATTTGGTATGGTCGACATCCATGTCGATACCGCCTTGGATGACAAGGATGAGCTCCATTTCTTCATGAACGTGCCAGCGCGTCATTTTCGGCACCCCGCTTTTATAAATGTCAAGAATTCTTGCACCTAACAACTGGGAATCATATCGAATTGTTTCTTGATAAATGTCCAATCTTTATCCCCTCCCAAATGGACCACATACAACAGAATTCAATATTTTATTCACAGATTTCGGAATGAAACGCCAGCCTCCACTATTGTATACTTGGGAAAACCTATTCCAGTGGAGGATTTTCAATGAAGCATTTCGTAAATGTTCATGACCCCCGGCTCCCTTTATGGGGACCCTACAACAAGGATTTTGGCGGTTTATCCCACGTTGCCGATCCAGATTTGGGACTCCGCTTCGATCTGATCGTTGCCCCCGGTGTGTACAGGAATAAGATATTGCTGCCTAATGCCATGTACGACTCCGGCTATCATCCTACCGAAGCAGCACCGGATCTGACTTATTTCAGTCACCGCCATCAAATTGAGTGGAAGGATCAAGTATTCTGCGACATCTCGTTCTCCGAGCTGTCAGAATCTTCCCGTCTCATTCGCTGTGAAGCCGTGAATCGTACGGACTCTCTGCAAAGCCTAACCGTCCACTTTATCGCATCTATGCAAGCGTATAACAGGCTGCATAAGCTTAACGGTGCAGATCCTCTGCGAGTATCCCGGGTTACTCTTCCTGAGGGCGCCTATTGGGTGGATGCTCTGGATTATTCGGATATTTACTATGAAGACAAATCTATGAATACAGCAATGATTTCCGGCGGCTTGCTCCGGGGTGAAGTTCGCGGACACGGCTTCGTTAGCGGCTCCGGTATAACCTTCGGTCATCATCCTAATGACAAGATATCCTACAACGTCAATGTAAACGGGACAATAGAGCAGGCAAGTATGGTGGTTAGATACAAATCCTCTCATTTGCAAGGAGCTGTAATCCGCGTTACCTGGACCAACGGGTATGGTTTTAAGCGTAAAGCTGCTTTTATCTTGGAAGGGATCGATACGCTTGGCACCGTAAATGTCCCGATTGGACAGCTTCCGGCCGGCGCTTATCAAGTCAGTTTCTGTGCGGAGCAGAACAGCCAAGAACTCTGGCTTGACGGTTTTGTTCTAACCCGTTCATCCGAGACCAGCCAGATCGATTTCACTGAAATTATGCCCTCCTTCGTCCCAGAACGACTGCCTGGCCCTACTCCGGATAGTATTGTGCTGAAATACAGCAATAGCGATGTTTACTACGGGTTGAAGTGGACCGCTGAACCGGTCGATTTTCGAGAAGTTCAACACTACCCGCTTGATGAGTTTATGCGGGTCCACAGCCGTCGGAATGCAACAAAAACCTATGTTGGCAATGGACTCGGTCATTTTACCGACATCTATTTCCGTCCTGTGAACGTTGCCCCTCGTTCCTCTCGCATTCTTTATGGAATGGTCTTCAGCGGAACAAAGGAAGATGTGCTTCTTCAACTTACAGACTTTCAGGCTGATGAGGCGGAATGTGAGCGTTTGTACACGATAAAGAAGCAGCGGGCAGTCGATCCCTTGTCTAACTCCACAGGAAGCTACTATCGGTTCAGTCAACAACGCTTGCGGGCGACAACTCTCCAGAATATCGTATATCCGATCTATTTACGGCGCTCCTACATCCGTCACTTTACCCCGGGGCGATTCTGGGACAGCTTATACACCTGGGATTCAGGGTTCATCGGGATCGGCTTCTGCGATATCGATATCGAACGTGCCTCCGATGTGCTGAACGCCTACGTTACGGAGCCGGGGGACCGGCATGCCAGCTTCATCCATCATGGCAGTATCGTCCCGGTTCAGCACTATTTGTACATGGAGCTGTGGAATCGCACCAGATCCATGGAGCTGCTGGCCTTTTTCTATCCCCGATTGAAGCAATATTATATGTTTTACGCGGGACATGCAGAAGGCTCGCTCATGAGACAGCTCCGGTCCCAGCTACTGAACCCGTTCGCTTACTTTTATAATTCAGGCGGTTGGGACGATTATCCCGCTCAGGAGTATGTGCATCACAATAAGCTGTCAGCCAAAACGGCTCCAGTCGTTACTACGGCCCATGCCATCCGCATTGCCAAAATACTAAAGATGGCCGCATATCAACTGGGCAACCTGGAAAGCGACATCCAGATATATGAGAGCGATATTGCTGCTTGGACCGACGCGCTTCAACAGTATTCATGGGATGAACAGTCCGGCTATTTCGCTTATGTTCTTCATAATGAACAGGGTGAGCCTTACGGCATTTTGAAGCATCCGGACGGTGACAATTACAATAAAGGCCTTGACGGCATTCAACCGTTGATTGCCGGCGCTGTCACTACGATACAGGAACGTCGAATGCTCGATCATTTATCAGACCCAGGGCGGCTGTGGTCTGATGTCGGAATCTCTACAGTCGACCAGAGCGCGCCTTATTACCGGCATGACGGGTATTGGAACGGGTCCGTGTGGATGCCTCACCAGTGGTTTATTTGGAAAGCGCTGTTGGATGCCGGCTTCGGTCAGCTAGCCGAGAAGATTGCCACTACCGCCTTGAACGTATGGAAACGATCCGTCGAAGAGACCTATAACACCGCAGAGCATTTCATCATCGAAACGGGCAAAGGTGCGGGCTGGCATCATTTTGGCGGATTATCCAGTCCCGTGCTTAATTGGTTTGCAGCGCTTTACCGTCCGGGTACGGTTACTGCAGGCTTCGATACGTGGATTACCGATGTCCGGTTTGCCCCGTATCATGCACAGGCCGATATCAGGTTAATCAAATATTCAAGCAAGCAAGGGCTTTTGCTGGTCGTATTGGCGGAGGGAACCGAATACAGGGCTGAAGCCGACGGTACACCGCTGCAAACGCGCACTCTTCATGCAGGTACGATTGAGATTACCTTACCGGCTTTGGAATGGAGTGGTACCGTATCTATCAGAACCGCACACTAGCTGAAAAAACGCCCTTTAGCCAAAAGCGCTGAAGGGCGGTCGTTCTATTTAAAGATGAACATAAATTTGGTCTTCATCGACCGAAACGTCATATTTCTCTACCGTAACATCGTATGTCATTGTCCTCATTTTCGGATCAACTATCATACAGCCGGTCTTCAGGTCAAACTCCCACTGGTGCCAAGGACAACGGACAATCTCCCCTTCTTTTTCAAATTCAAAATGACCTGGCCCTTTGGACGTGATGTATGATGAGGTGATTCCGGCACAGAGCGGTGCACCTTGATGTGGACACAAATTCCTTATCGCATAGTATTGGTCATCCACCTGGTAAACTCCAATGCTTTTGCCGCCCGCTTCAATGATTTTCTTGGAGCCCGCAGTGAATTCTTTAACGCTTCCTACGACATACCGAGTAGTCATTTTCCGTTCCTCCTATTGGTTTCTGCGCTGAGGCAATCCGTAAAGCTCTGCTGCATTTTGGTAAAAAATCCGGTCCCATAGTTCCTCATCCAGCTTGGGGAGGGATAAAGTAGGAGAGTCAAAATCCCAATGCGGGAAATCCGTTGCAAACATTAAATTCGTATCTGCGTTGATCGCTTCAAACATCGGCAGGAACATCGTTGGCTTGTGCGGCATCTCAATCGGCTGAGATGTCACTCTGAAATGCTTGCGATAATATTCGCTCGGCGGCTCCTTCACCCATGGCGTCTGACTCCGCAATGCTTTCCAATCCTGGTCCAGCCTCCACAACAGCGGTGCAATCCAAAGCGTACCCGCTTCTATCATGACCACCTTCAGAGTAGGAAACTTTTCAAACACACCTTCAAAAATAAAGCTCGCGAGGTGCGTTGCCATAATTTGTGCACGGGCCGCGCGGTATTCAATGTAATGGCTTACTTGACCTGCTCCTGTAGGTGCAGGGTTCGTGCCGATCCCCTCCATGCTTACATGAATGGCGAACGGCAAATTATTGCGTACACAAGCCTCATAAATCGGATTATAAAAACGGTTCCCGTAAGGCTTCTCCGCCCCATTGGCTACAATCACCTGAACCATATCGGGGTTTGAGCCGACACGATCGATCTCTTTGGCCGACAAAATCGGATCCTGCTTCGGAATCAGAATGGAGCCCTTGATTCTCTCATCCTGAGAGAGCAGCTTATCAATTCCATAATCATTATAGGCAGAGCATACCGCTGCAGCATAATCGGCATCCGGAATGGTTTGAATGGAATAGCTGCCAGTACCGGTCAATATTCCGTATTCAATGTTGTGTTTGTCCAGGAAATTCGTTTGAAAATACTTCAAATAGCTTGCTGAGCCACCTTCTTTAGGAAAGTTTTCGTCCTGCTTAGCCCCTCCCCCCGTTCCGTTTAAATACATGGCATTCTGACTCGGCAGGCGCCAGCCGAAGGTTTTAATCTGCTCACGGTATATACGAGGCAAGTAGGTCAACACCTCATCGCTAAACGAACCAGCATGAATGTCACAATCGATAATGGAACGCTTGGGCTTACGATTCTTGCTTGCTTGCGATTGATCTGTGGTATCCATTTTCTACACTCTCCTTGTACTCATTTGTATTTAATCGGCTGCTTGTGTTTATTATAAATCACGTCATTAAGCGATTTAAATACACTTTCCATACTTATGCTTTCACTTTTTTGCAAAATATAATTTTGGTTCTCCGGTGATCAAAGGCGAGCGTCGCTTCTGTCGAGCAGCATCGCGACACAGCAGCAGCGGCTGGAGAACTCTGTCTGCCCCGTGAACGAACGACAACAGGGATTTCTCAATGAAGCCCAATCAGTCCCTTCTCTCCAGATGCTGCCCCGCCCCTTCAAACGTCATTTTTCATTTCGGCACTCGGTAGCAGCGCATGCGAGTCTTTCGCTCGCCTCATTGGCCAATGGAATGCATAGGCTTACCTGATCGTTTCGCAGCCGACACTACTATACCAACGGAGGCCCCATACGAGATGGTTTTGGATCAACATTACTTGTATATAGGGCCCGTTATTGCAATATTGGTTCCCGAACGTGATATGAACTTACGATCTAGGAGAAGTATCACCCTTATTATGAATATTCTCAAACCATCCAAGGGCTCGTCTATTTCTGCTCCGTTCGTGGTATCAAGACCAGGAGTAAAATCGATAGTGGCTTCTATTATTCGTTGAATCCGGAGCGGGGCAAACCACGATGGATCAAGGGAGCCTTCGTCTATCCTAATGTCCTCTTCATTCGCACCCGTCGATACCGGAAGAGCTTGGTACACCGCCTGCAAGATCGGAACCATATCAAAGTTTCAATTCAAGGCTTCTTAATAAGTGGAGCTTCTGGAAGTTGGTGCGGGATGACCCTTTCATTCGCCCTCACCTTCTCCATACTTGAACTCGCTCTTCGAGGTTACGTAAATCCCCATCAACGCATGATGCTCAAAACCACTCTGACCCACATTGACTTCCTCACAGAACAAATTGAAATACTAGATCAAGAGGTTGCCCAGCGAGTCATTTCTGACCAAGAGGATATCGAACGATTAGATTCCATACCTGGAATTGCCAATAGAATGGCTGAGCAAATATTAGCTGAAATAGGAACAAATATTAAAAATCAGTTTCCAAGTGCAGCGCACTTGTGTTCTTGTGCAGCACTCGTACCCGGACATAATGAGAGTGCAGGCAAGCGTAAGTCTTCAAAAGGCAAGAAAGGAAACAAATATTTGAAACCTGCGTTAACAGAGGCCGCACATTCTGTAGCTGCTTCCAAGAACTATCTTGGCGCTATGTATAGACGAACATCCGCGCGAAAAGGTAGGAAAAGAGCAGCTATTGTAGTAGCCCATGCCATGCTAAGAATCGCTTACTATCTGCTAACAAGAAAAGAAATGTATGTAGACCTAGGTGAAGATTATTTTGATAAGCAGAAACTTGGAGCAATTGTACGGAATTCAGTTCGAAGGCTTGAAACTTTAGGATATAACGTTACTATTTCCGAGGTCTCCTGATCTACAGATTACCAATATCTTAGACGCTGCAGATTTTAAAAAAAGAGACTTAGCCGCGTCTTATTTAGTGCTGCCTTTTTCTTCGACTGCCTGCATTTTAATTTTTATGGTAGTTGAATGCCCTACCAATTTTATTCAAAAATCAAACAATTTATTAAATATAAAACAAACCGGAACCCCTTGTTTAGAGTCCCGGTCTTATAAACACTAGACAACTTCGTTTAATCGCCCATCCCGAAACCGCACAATCCGCTTCGCCTGCTGCGCAATCAATAAGTCATGCGTAATCAAAATAATCGTCCGACCTTGTGCATTTAACCTTTTTAAAATGTTTAAGATCTCCACACCTATCTTCGAATCTAGCGCTCCTGTAGGCTCATCCGCCAAAATGATCGACGGATCTCCTGCCAACGTTCGCGCTATAGCAACACGCTGCTGCTGTCCACCAGATAACTCTGATGGAAAATGCTTCTTACGATCCTGCAAGTCCACCGCTTCCAGTGCATGTAAAACGAGAGGCTCTCTTTCCTTTTTGCTCATTCCCCGATAGATCAAAGGCAACTCCACATTCTCATAGGCACTTAATCTCGGCAGCAAGTTGAAGCTTTGAAAAACGAAACCAATCTTCTGATTACGAATATCTGCAAGCTGAGAATCCTTAAGCACGTTTATTGCTTGACCATCCAGGTTATAAATACCTTTATCTACAACATCCAAACACCCGATGATGTTCATCAGTGTGGATTTGCCGGAACCGGAGGGTCCCATGATGGCCACGAACTCTCCATGATCAATATCTAACGAGACATCATCTAATGCTTTAATCGTTTCCTCGCCCATCGTATAGTATTTACTGGCTTTCTCGATATGGATTAACGACATAACCTTCACCTCCATTACTTGCACAATGTCCAAATAAATGAAGTATCTGATTCATAACCCTTACCGTTTCGCCTTATAAAACTCATGATATAGCTTCATGAGCGCCCGCTTCTCAATCCTCGACACGTAAGAGCGGCTGATCCCCAGCTCCTTTGCAATCTCCCGCTGTGTCCGCTCTTCCCCGCCTAACTCCAGCCCAAACCGCCCGACGACGACTTCCTTCTCGCGATCGTCCAAGATTTCCAAGTTCCGATATATTTTGCTCTTCTCTATCTTGAGTTGCACCTTATCCACTACGTCATCGGCTTCCGTACCGAGGATGTCGATCAACGTAATCTCATTCCCCTCTTTGTCCGTTCCAATGGGATCATGCAACGACACATCTTTACGCGTTTTCTTCAGCGAACGCAAGTGCATCAAGATCTCATTCTCGATACAGCGAGCCGCAAACGTCGCGAGTTTCGTCCCTTTGTTCGGCGAGAACGACTCGATAGCTTTGATCAATCCGATCGTCCCGATGGAGATCAAATCCTCCAGATCTTCCCCTGTATTGTCGAATTTTTTGAGGTTGTGAACACGAAGCAACGTAACTTGAGTAATTAAAGTAAATATCTGATTGTTATACAACTAAAGCTCCAAAAATGCTTGATCGCATTTTTAGAGCTTTTGCTAATAAGGCTTAGTTTTCTAATCTATTATGGTGTTATGGTAGCTGTTGCATATACAGCGTTGCCTTCGTTAAGCTCTATTATTACCAGACAGGTCTTAATCTCGTTGGTAAATTACCTTCATTTGCTTCATAAACTAATTTTGTTAAATCTTCTTTGAGCATTTGCAGTCGTTCAGCTCCAATGTTTTCAATCCAGCGTTGCTCAATCTCAGTTAGTATCTTCTCTTTTGCCTTCACTACTAACCAACCTCGTTCGGTCAAAACAATAATTTTTCCTCTATTATCAGTGGGATGAGCTTTGCGTATTACATAACCACATTTCTCGAGATAATCCACCATTTTACTCACAGCTTGCTTTGTAATTCCTAAATATTCGGCTAGTTCTATACCTGTCGCTCCATTGGGAATGATGCATTTAAACATAAAACCATGTACAGGTCTAATATCTCCAAATCCCAATTCACTCAATCTGTCATGTAGTTCATTTATCGATGCACTAAAAGATAATGATAAAAGGGATGTAAGATCTAATTCACTAAAAACTTGATGATTCATACATAAAACCTCCTTAAATAAAGTCAACTAAGTTGACTTTGTATGAGGTTCATTGTACTATACACAATATAGTCAATCAAATTGACTATATTGCAATTATGAAAGAAATAGGATTCACCGCGACAAAATTAATACATTATGGAGGGTTCTCATGGCTAATATCGTTAAAATTAGAGGAAGTGTATTTGCACCGTATGCCTGGTTGGAACCTATTAAAGATCCTGCAACAGGAAGGATATTCGAATATACAGGTGATGCACGCGAATTTACACCTTACGCTGTAAACACAATGAGGTCAAGATTGGAGCAAGAAGTGATCATTGATTTTAATAAAAATGAAATTTTTTCACATACAAATGCTTGTATCGTAACTGTGAAAATTACAAATCCAGATGGTTCTATCGAGTATAAAAAGGGAAAAACAAGTACAGACAATATTGTATGTACTAGCGTTGTGTGGGGCGAAGACGAAGTTTCTTTTAAAATGAGTGCAAGTGCCAGCAATCCTTTAAATATAGCAGCACCTGCAGCTGACTATATATTAACTATACAAGTTAAACAAAGTGGGATTGCACATATCGAAGGTGCACATGATGGGTTCCCTTGCTATGAATTTTATAAACAAACAGATTTCGGTCCATTTGAATTCATATATACACATGATTTCAGAAAAACTGGTGACACTCCAGCAGCGCTAGCTGGGGAAATGGAGTACAATTTCAAAGCGACAATCTAGATATAAATATTACCCAAAATAATATTAAGAATTACAGAGGTGTGTCTCATGACTAATATCGTTAAAGTTAGAGCAAGTGTATTTATTCCAATATCGTGGACTGAACCTAAGCACGATATTCAAACGGGAAACATCATCCAATTCGAAGGTGATTCACGTGAATTTACACCTTATGCGGTAAACGCTATGCGTTCTAGAGTGGAACAGGAAGTAGTTGTAGATTTTTACAAAAATGAAATTTTCATATATGCGAATACGGGCATATCTACAGAAAGAATCATAACTCTTGATGGTTCCGTTCATAAAAGAACAGGAAAAGCTGGTACGGAAAGCATTTTATGCACTGATGTCGTATGGGGGGCAGATGACGTCAAATTTCAAATGAGTGCAAGTGCTAGCAACCCATTAAATGTTTTTGCACCTACGGTCGACTATCTATTAACCGTACATGTCAAAAAAGATGGTATTGTCAATATTCAAGGTGCACATGATGGATTCCCTTGTTATGAATTTTATAAGCAAGTAAATTTCGGCCCGTTTGAACAAATTTATACACATGATTTCAGAGAAACTGGTGATACAGCTGAAGCTCTAGGTGGAGACATGGAGTATAGTTTTAAAAAGATATTGTAACGTCAATATGATGCCCTTTTTAGTGAATAAATATAAAACAACATAAGAGTGAATAATAGGAGGAAATGAGAATGACATCAGTTTTATTTGTAAAAACAAATAATCGCCCAGCAGATCAATCGGTTAGTGTAAAATTATATGAGGCTTTTTTAGCGAGTTACAAAGAATCACATCCAAATGATCAAATAATAGAGCTTGATTTATTCAAGGAAGAATTGCCATATGTAGGAGTCGATATGATTAATGGCACTATTAAAACGAGTAGAGGACTTGAGTTAACAGCAGAAGAAGCAAAAGCAGTAGCTGTTGCTGATAAATTTTTAAATCAATTCCTTGCAGTTGATAAAGTTGTATTTGGTTTCCCATTATGGAACTTAACAATTCCAGCTGTACTACACACATATATTGATTATTTAAACAGAGCAGGTAAAACATTTAAATATACACCAGAAGGTCCAGTGGGTCTTATAGGTGATAAGAAAATTGCATTATTAAACGCAAGCGGCGGTATATATTCTGAAGGACCAAAAGCTGAAGTAGAAATGGCTGTTAAATATGTAGCAAGTATGATGAGCTTCTTCGGAGTAAAAGATATGGAGAAAATAGTGATAGAAGGCCACAATCAATTCCCGGATAAATCAGAAGAAATTATTGCCTCAGGGCTTGAAAAGGCTGTTAAAGTAGCAAGTACGTTCTAATTAGCAAAACAATTTTCACTGAATATGGCAGTACCAACACTTTTACAGTGGTGGTACCTGCCTTTTTATTGGCTTATCTTACTACTTTAGGGCAATAATAACCCACCTATATATGGACTTGCCGGAACCCGATGGTCCCATGATTGCCACGAACTCTCCATGATCAATATCTAACGAGAAGTCATCTAATGCTATTATCGTTTCCTCGCCCATCGTATAGTATAGGCTTTCTCGATATGGATTAACGATATAACTTTCACCTCCATTACTTGCACAGGTTCCAAATAAATGAAGTATCTGATTCATAACCTTACCGCTTCGCCTTATAAAATTCATGATACAGCTTCATGAGCGCCCGCTTCTCAATCCGCGACACATAGGAGCGACTGATGCCCAGCTCCTTCGCAATCTCCCGCTGCGTCCGCTCTTCCCCGCCAAGCTCCAGCCCAAACCGTCCGACGACGACTTCCTTCTCGCGATCGTCTAAAATCTCTAAATTCCGGTATATTTTACTCTTCTCTATCTTAAGCTGCACTTTATCTACGACATCGTCAGCCTCTGTGCCGAGAATGTCGATCAACGTAATTTCATTCCCCTCTTTGTCCGTTCCGATGGGATCATGCAAGGACACATCTTTGCGCGTTTTCTTCAGCGAACGCAAGTGCATCAAGATCTCGTTCTCGATACAGCGAGCCGCAAACGTCGCGAGCTTGGTCCCTTTGTTCGGCGAGAACGACTCAATGGCTTTGATCAATCCGATCGTCCCGATCGAGATCAAATCCTCCAAATCTTCTCCTGTATTGTCGAATTTTTTGAGGTTGTGAACACGAAGCAACGTAAATTGGTTTAACATATTGAAAAGCGACACCTTTGGACTAAAATGAAGTCCTTGACTGCCGCTTTTAATAAACTAGGATATTAAGTTGTCGTGACCGTAAGTAACCCTTTTAAGGCATGCGGGAATAGAAGAAATAATTGAAACATTTTACCATTTATAAATCTACTGCACGCATACTCCACAATTCCCTGGAGATTGACCATTCCAAGGCTCAACGGGTCGACACCCTTACATTCCTCCCACAGAATGATGATATTTTCTTATGTATGCTCGCTTGTTCGCAGGATTTCACATCTCATAGAGGGATCGTCATCTTTTCCCATATCGCTCCATATCCTGCACAATGCTCCATGCTACCATTGGTGGTTCTACCTCCCATAACTCAACGGGTCATAATACCCTGTCATTCCATCGTTATACCTGTCCAAGAGATGGAGACTGATCTGCTTCGTTCACGGGTCTGTGCCCTTAAGGAATGTGAATCCAGTACTCTGGTGCTTTCTTTCTTTGTACAAAATCCTGCGAACAAGCCAACTTACGTCTTTTATTAAGTTAATTACTGTTGCATATCTCACGCAACAGACAAAAAATCAACGCTTATTCCCAATAAAGTACATAAGCGGTGAGCTTTTAAGATTTCATTATCGTTTTCTTCAGAACATATTCCTTCGGTGTTAACTCATATTTCTTTTTTTAATAGTTTATAAAAATAACTTTCATTTTCCATTCCGATCTTCTCAATGATCTGGACGATGGTCCCTTTCATCAAAAAAAGTTCATAGTCAATCACGTTTCCTTTAACGTATACCGCTGAGTAACCCATACTTTGGTTATGGGCAAATGAAGTGCTGGCATCCGCAAAAATATGATAGTGATTATGAACAAGGACAGGAATGTAACAAAATGGATGAGGGGGAGAAAATTGATCTCCCCCCAGTGTCATGCCTTTATTCTACACTTGAATTGCTCTACTTTTGTGTCAATACATATTGAGCGTCTCGCAGCAAATATTCAGTCGCTTCGCTTGAGATGTGCTTCCCGCTTTGAGCCTTCACTTCATTCACAAAGCTGTTCAGATTGTTTTTCTCCAATTTTGCCTGCAGGCTATTGGTAATACCGGCATTATCGATCCCATTGTTATTAGCAAAGCGTGTCACCAATTCCTTTAAAGTATCGATGCTGGCTACCGTCGTAAACTGAACGGTCTTGCTTACGTGGTTGCCGGCCAAGTCGATGGACGATACAACAAGCGTATGTTGCCCAAGCGGCAACATATAAAGCGGGATCGCCGTTCCGATTTGGTAAGAATACGTATCCAGCGTCACCGTCGTCTTGCTGCTGTCCACACCCGACAAGATATCCGTCAGTGCAATCTGAGGCGTCAAATCCACGGAATCTTGATAAATGCTGTTATCTCCCGGTACGGCCACCTCGACCACAGGGGCGGCTGAATCCAGATTGAAGCTTACCGATTTTCCTTCTTCTTGATTGCTGGCGTTATCCGTGGAGCGGAAGTTTATCGTATGTGTTCCGCCTTGATCAAACGTTAACGGCGCTGTGTAAGACTTCCACGTAGTACCTCCATCCAGACTATACTCCGTCTTCGCTACTTCCGACAGATTGTCCACAGCGTTCAGGCTTACCGCAATCGGATGCACGTACCATCCGTTCAGTCCATCCGGCTCGGCAGGTGTTATCGCTGCTTTTGTCTCAGGAGCTTTCTTATCGATGCTAACGGATACTGTATGCGCTTGTTCTATGTTGCCTACTTTGTCTACGCTCCAATATACAAGCTTGTGAACTCCTTCTTCTGACAATACGACGGAAGTTCCCGTTTGCTTAGCGCCATCGTCTACCGTGTTGTAGGTATTAGATACACCCGATACGTTATCGATTGCGCTTAAGGTTACCGTGACATCTTGATTAACCCAACCGCTTGGCGCATTGTCCGTTGTCGTTGGTGCTTGTTGATCAACTCCAGCATTTATCAATTGCGTTACTTGGTCCTGAGTCAACGGACCGCTAAATACGCGAACTTCGTCCAGCAGTCCACTGTAAGCTTCTCCACCGGATTCAGCGGCTCCCAGCATGATTTTACTCGTTGCGATCGGAAGCGACCCGAGATTCGTTGCATCGCTTGCCACTACCTTACCGTCGACATAGATCTTCAACCCCAATGCGTGATCGTAGGAAGCCACATAATGATGCCAGTTGTTATCGCTGTAGGTCCATGGAAACGATAGCAATTTAAGATTGGATGAACCATTGGGCCAATAGGCCACTTGAGCTGCACCCCCGCCTGTCCACTGTAGGGCCGTGAAACGCTTATCTTGACGGAAAACGCTCGTGTAGCCGGATGAAGGCTGAGAAGTCTTGAACCACAACGACACGGACTCGTCACCCGTTTGATTCAAAGTTGCCGAAGGGTTGATCTCAGCCCTTGAGCCGCCGCTGAAAGCAAGCGCTCCGCCGATCTTGCCCGAATTGGTCCAAGTTGGGTTGTTAACCAGAGTCCCGGTGTTGCCTTTGCCTGAAGAATCGCCGACGGTTGTACCGGAGCCTTCATCGAACTTCCAGTGTGCTAATAGTTCGGCAGGCTTTACAGATACGCTAATGCTTGTTGTCAAAGGTACGTTGTTCGGGTTTAGGACTCCAGTAGGCAACGTTACTTCTCCTGTTACGGTGAAGGTCTGCGCCGTCGTGGCAGTTGGATCGTAGTTTGCACTATTTAAATCCCAATTCACACTGGCATTCACATTTCCTAAATCGGTTACAAGCACTGCATTTACGGGCAATCCAAGAGCTGCTGCTGTCTTTGCCGTTCCGATGTTCACTCCTGTAATGGCTGCAGGCGCTTTAATGCTGACAACTGCTGATGGCGCCGTATTGGTGACTACAACTTCATTTAAAACGAAATGTTTCCACGTTAAGTTTGCGTTATTGATTTTAATCCGAAACCCTTTTTTGTTCGTAACTTGTGGAAAGAAGATAGATTTCGTTTGAATTCCAGAGTCAGACTTGTAAGTCAATGTGCCGGAAGTAGCGACTCTTGTCCAGTTCGTGGAACCGTCATCGGATACCTCCACGTCAAAGTTCGAAACACCTTGGTCTGAACAGTAAGCACATGAGATATTGACAGTATTGAACGTTTGCCCTGACGGCCACGTCAATGTGTAGTATTGCGGGAGCCCAGGTGAATCCGTGCTCACGTAACTTGTATTAGAATCCCCGTCTATCGCTTTACCCGGCGAATATTGTACATCCCCTTTGACGGAGGTTGCGCTTGCTGTAGCCAGTCCGGCCAATCTGCCCACAAAAATTTCGTTGATGGCAAAATGATTTGACGATAAGTTAGCGCTGTTGATTTTGATGCGTACATTTTTCTTGTTCGAAACTTGCTGAAAACCGATTGTCTTCGTTTCATACCCGGAGTTTGATGTGTAAGTTAATGCGCCTGATGAAGCGACCGTCGTCCAATTCGTGGTACCATCATCCGATACTTGTACGTCAAAGTCCGTAATTCCTTGACCTTGACATGAGCCACAAGTAAGCATGACAGTGTCTAGTACTTGTCCTGTTGACCATTTCATTGTGTAATATTGCGGGAAGCTGGGTGAATCTCCACTCTTGTAACTACTATCTAAATATCCATCTAAAGCTTTATCCAGCGAAAATTGAGGGTCGCTGCTGACACTCGTAGCGCTCAATTTTAGTGTAGGATCCAGGTTTAAATTATTCGTATACGCTGTGTTGACTGTGTCGTTGTTTGTAAGCCTCATTTGTACCGTGTTGGTGTAGCCGTTAGCTATCGAGATCTTTTTTTCAGAGAAATTGTCACAGCACTGGTTCTTCGTCGCGACCGCCCATAAGTTATTGATGTTCAACCTCGTATTGCTTCCATTGATCTGAGCCCTGATTGAGCCTGTCCCATCCCCTTCGGCACGGATCCGGATGTTGGAGTCATTCAAAATCAAGGAACCGTAAACGAAGTAAGTTTTGGAGCTTCTGAAGTCGTTTGTCCCCCGATCACCAGGATCGTTGTTTCCGAATTCCCCATAGCTTTTCTCGTCAAGCGACCATGACCAAGTCGGCAGTATTCCAAAAGTATCCTTCTGGGATGCTGGCTTGTGTTTGGCTGCCTGTCCTACGTTGCGGCCGATATGATCCGACGGATAAGACGTCCATTTGCCTTTTCTCAGCCAAGATAGAGTATCCGCATTGCCCGTAACGTCATAGCCCACGCCTACTTCCGAGTATTCGGATGGAGGATTCGCTACCGTATAGGTTGTACGGATAAGTCCTGTCCCGTCAACACGGATGACGAAGGTAGCTCCGACAGTGCCATAAGTACCATCAATCGTTATGACGGCTTCGTTATCGACGGTGGAGCTATTTATCGATCTGAAAGTCCAGGCTGAAAGGGATGCCTTCCCCATATTCAAATACGGCCCACCTGTCAATACGGTACTGCCACTGTATATACCCGACGTGATCATGCCAGTACTTTTGCTGAACTTAAGAACATAATCCGTTCCCG
Organism: Paenibacillus germinis; assembly: GCF_013141785.1. Taxonomy (NCBI): domain Bacteria; kingdom Bacillati; phylum Bacillota; class Bacilli; order Caryophanales; family Paenibacillaceae; genus Paenibacillus; species Paenibacillus germinis. Next base: position 32,831 of record NZ_WHOC01000107.1, on the reverse strand, counting down.
TCACGGTCAAGGATGTTGAATCTTCCGTAATCGCCGGAGCTGAACCAGACGGTTCAGCAAAGCTATAGAGAGGTTTGCCTATCGTCAAGTTATATTCGTTTTCCAAATAGCCCTGCGGATTTGTAAACTTCAAGTTGAGGACTTCCCCCAACTTCCAGTCGCGGGCTGGAATAGTAATCGTCCCAGTCGCGCGCGGATCGATATTCGCATTCACGGTTCCCGAGCTCGATCCGACATTGTAAGTGATATTCATCTCACTCATATTAGTAAAATCGTGACGATTTTCTACATTAAAGATCAGAGGCTTATTCGCTCCAGGATTAGCCAATGCATTCCCAGTAATTTTATTGGGACTGAATACTTCTTTCACATTATAGTATTCCGGCTTTTCACGGCCCCATGCATCCATTGTGGTACCCCAAGTGGCGTTTACACCGTTGGTACCGGCCGCCTGAAACGAAGCATCCATCACTGACCACAACGCACCACCGAGAATACCCTTATTAGCGTACATGCCGTTCCAATAATTCGAGAGATATTCGCCGTAATAATCCCGAATTCCCGGATCATAAGCAGGTTCCACGTAAAAACCGTGAGCAAATTCATCGTATATCGTCGGTTTCGTAGATGATGGCGAACCAATTTGATAATGGACGCTATAAATGGAAGTGTTTACACCATTGTAGCCCCAGCTATGTTTATTCGGACGAGTCGGATCTTCCAGTTTGATGTAATCCAACATTTTCGTCATATTGGTACCTGCATTACTCTCGTTGGCAATGGACCAGTACAAGATGCTAGGATGCGTTTTGTCGGCTTCAACGTTTTCTGAGAATTGGGTCATATATTCCTCAGTTTTTGTCAGGTCGTTCGCCGTCGCCCCAACAAACATAACGGATGTCTCATACTCAACGAAAATGCCCAATTCATCTGCCATGTCTAGTACGCTCTCAGGCGGCGCCATATGCGCAGTTCGAATATAATTGATATTCGCGGCCTTCAATTTCAATAAATTTTTCCTATGCTCTTCATCTGATGTACGGAACCCTTCCGTTGCATAGGTGTGTTGATAGTTAACGCCATGCAAATTGACCGGTTTGCCGTTTACAAGCACTTTTTGACCGCTCACCTCAATTTTACGGAAGCCAATCTTTTTAACAATCGTCTGAGTCGTCTTGCCATCGACGACAAATGTGCCAGTCAACGTATACAGATTCGGGTGCTCGGCATCCCACTTGAGAGGAGCGGTCACGGGTATGGAGACGCTGCCTTCTGGATTAGATGAACTGATGGAAATCGAGCTCTGAGAAAGCGCAACTTCGTTGCCGGATGGATCCTTCAATGAAAGATTGACGGTTGCATTCGATCCGCCATTAAACACGACTCCACTTTCTACCTTTAATGTCGCATTGTTATAATTAGCATCCAGATCCGTCGATGCCTGAAGCCGCATTGCGTAGTCCTGAGGAGCCGCGTACAGTGTCAGATCCCGTGTTATGCCTCTTTGATGGAAAAACGATACTACCGCATTCTGCGCAGTAACGCCGATCGTAACCGATGCGTTGGAACCAGGGGTCACATAATTCGTAATATCCGCATCCCATTGAGAGAATGCCCCTGAATGTGTACGTACCAAATTGCCATTCACCCATACCCGGGCATAGTTGTAAGCAGCTTCAAACCGAATAAATATTCGTTTCCCTGCAAATTCGGACGGGATGGCAATTTGCTTCTTGTATGGAAACTCTTTATCTTTATCTGTTGTACAGCTAAGATCTTTTGAACAGAAATCCACAAACCCTTTGATCGCCAAATCGCTTGGAATTTGAACGTCTTTAACATTCGGCCAAGTCGAAGGATCGGACGAGTTATCCCAGAAATTGGTCGGCGGCGTTTTTGTAAATTTCCAGGTGCCATTTAAACTGACCTTAGGCGTCGTAACATCCGTAACACTATCTGGCAGCGGTGGGACAACCGGTCTCGGCCAAACAGAGTTAGCGCTTGCAACGCTACATATCATTAGCAACGTTGCAAAAAGAATAATGGCCAAGAAAGGTATGGAACTTAGTAGTTTTCTCATTGTTTACCTCCATTATTAATAATTAGCCTCCGGGAATTAAATATATTCCGTGTCTGCTTTGGTATTACGGCCAGGGTCTATTATTGTTTCACCTCGAAAATCGAGGTAATAACAAACCATAATCTGTGAACCGGTGTGAAACCTCGCGCATATCCATTTTATGAAAACCGTTTTTTTGGAGTGCCCTTATGATTCCTGTACCATTTTTAATGCCTGTCGAGTTGTACAGCCTTGCTCATTGCGGTAAGCGCTCCCACGTCCGTAAAGTCCAACTTTTCTGTTTTACTGTCAGGCAGCTGAACCGACCGTGCCAGCAGAGTTGTTTTAGAATCTAGGTTGTGGGTTGTACGGTGACTTTCCATCCCTATATCGCCGACATCAACCACATCCGCACCATATGCCGCAGTTTGCTCATTGCTTATTTGTGAAAATGATACCTGAGAATGTCGGCCTGCATTTCCCAGTAAAATATCGCCCTTGAAACCGCCTCAATAGACCTTTATATTCACTTCAACTCCTTCCTCCATTAGTTTTAAAGGACTCTCGTACATAGAAAAGATAATCACTTCTTCCATAATTCGCTCTATCCAAATGTTTTCGGCGGTGCAATCCATTCTGCAAGTCGAACAAAAAGAGTGAGGCATTTGTTCGCCAAGATTAGGAATAAACTCCTATTCTATAGGTAACTTGGCAACCTCCGTATGAATTTTAGCTTATATGAGTAAAACCGATGAATTCATCCATGATACCGTTATCTTCATGTTATACCCCCCTTTCTTTTAGTTAGCAACGTTGTCTATTCGCTCTAAAGACAGCGCTTACATGACAGTTATTACCTGTTTGTTTGCCTCATAAATAGTCTAATACTCCTGCTTGTGGAGCCCCATGGTTATATAATTTAAATCTAAGGCTAAGCGCTCAACTGATTGGACGGAAAATAAAATAGCCCGTTACCAAAAGGAAGGCCGAGGCCAAGGGAAATTCAGTCTTGACCTTCCATGGCTTTTAGCCTATTACATCCTATTCGACTGTAAAGTCATACGGAATCGATACTTCATATTGTCCTCGAACCACATCGGGAAGTTGGTGCCCCAAGAATTATTGTGCAGATTAAAATGAAAGCCACCCGCGAGTGGAGCAAACGTATTGTCAAATTGCAGCAATCGTCTTTCACCCAGGCAAACTACAGGCGCATCCAGTGTCTCAATCACGACACTTCCATCCGCACCTTCATAATAAAGTCCTGTATTCACAGCGTGCATATTCCGATTTCCGTTCTTTACTACCGATAACGGCGAAATCCGTGTACCCAGTTTATCCATCATCCACATGTTTGGATTGTCAACGCAAGGGACAAATGAGAACCAGCTCGCTTCTGGCAAACGGCATGCCGATTTATCCATCCAGTTCAACTCCAAATCGATGTTTACATCGTCATGATGGAACGTGTACACGATCTCGAGCTGATGAGGTGCGCCATAATGCTTGCTAGCATCGGAAGGCATCTCCAATTGAGCCCATACTTTGTCTGCGTCCGCTCGCCTTTCCAATTGAAGATTTCTTAGAATCGGAGAGTACTGCTTATGTTCCGGAGCAGGATCTGCATATTCAATTCCGGGCTTGGCATGATCGGGAATCGCCCAAATATAATTCTTTTTCATGTCAACCGTATATTCCTTAATATAGCGGTCGTAGTTTTCTTGGCCGAACGTTTCATATCGGTAGGCAGCCAACCTATTGCCATCATTTGCCCATACTTTCCCATTCGGATCTACCAGATGATCGATCGAACCGTCAGAAGCGAAGCTAACTCGAAATTTCCCTAACGTATAGCATCGGTTCATTTCAAGATTTTCAATGTTTTCGGCGTCATTTGAATGAGATGAACGGACAGGGTTCAGGCTGTCTAGCACTTCCTTTGCTTCGATTTGCAATTCCGAACTTAGCGCTGACACCGCCTGATCCAGATATGCGCGCTGCTCCTCCCACGAGCTTTCAAAGTGCCGATAGCTGCGCTCCACCTTTCGCCCAAGTCGATTAAACGTATCATAATGCGGACCTTGAACATCTTCATCCGTATATTGATCCTTCGATCTCGCCGCCGCAAAATCCGCTGCAGCGTAATTGACGTAATCCGCCAAATAGGTTTTCTCATCCAACCCCCAAGTATGCTCTGCGATCAACATGAGACGATTGCAAAACTTGCCGTAACTTTCGCCATTTGGATCTAGAGAACCCATACCTACCCATTTATCCCTTAATCGAAGCAGCTCCCGGTAGCGTGCCACTTTGAGCGGATCGGAAGCCGTGCCCTGGATCCACGAATCACCTATTTCCTCATTAACGACCGGAAGCACATGCTTACATTCCAGCAACTTTTCGGCGAATGCGTCCAGTGTTGATGCAGCAATTTCCGCTCCCGGGTAATCAGTTTGCAATCGTCTATACAGCAACTCTATATCTTCTAAGGAAGAAGGACCGTTATTGTCGCCTGTGTGGGCAAAATAGAGCGCATCCTCAAGTCCCTCCACTTCCAGAGCTTGACCATAATCACCGGCATAGTTAACGATCAGCTCGGAGCCGTCGCTCGACTTCCAAACAAACGCTTGCGGGACGCACGGAGGCTTGCTGGAAGGATTTACTCCTATATGCAAATAACGAATTCCGAAACTAGCCAATATAGGTACGATGCCGATCGTATGTCCCGGTACATCCGTCATTTTCGCGGCAATGGTCTTTTTCCCGAATCGTTGATCCAACTTCTTGGAAATCGACAAGCCATATTCGAGCAGTGTTTTATCCATCAATTCCGTATGGGTTGTAAAAGGAAGACCGTGCCAGGCAATTTCTCCTCTGCTAATCGCATTCTCCATTCGGATCTGCTGCTCTTCCGACGCGGATTGCAAATATTCCTCGATCAGCCAAGACCCAACTGTCCAAATAAATTTCGACCGTCCGTCATCGCATGCCATCCGTTCAGACAATGATATGGCTTGCGGAATAAACGTATTCATGTACTTGTCAACCACATTAGCCGCAAGATCGGTAAACCCAATATCCAAATGCGTTTTAAAAATAACATGTACTTTATTAACTGAAGTCATAATTCGGCTTCCTTCTTTCATTCTTTCACAGAATCGAGCACGACCCCGTGAATTAAATATTTTCGGAAAAATGGCTTACGCGAGAAACGTGAGCGCGATCGGCAGCGTTCTCATGTTATGACATATCCGCTGAAATTACGCAAAAAAATGAATGACCAGCATCTGCATGGAGGTATAAGCAGAATTACAACCCTAGTCCGGACAACCGTACTAGGGCATTATTCATTTCATTTATTTTTGTGCAGACAAGTAAGCATCCAGTTGTTTTTGATATTCATTAAGAACCTTGTTGATCCCGGCATCTTTCAATCGCTTCAGCAATTTTTCTTTAACCGAGGAGTATTCCACAAGGCCGCTATACAATGGGACCTGATATTCTTTAACAATGGCGGTTACTTTGGCTATTTCGTTCTTCATCGGCTCGGAATCTACGCTAAAGCCGATTAAATTGGTTTTAATGGCCCCGTTATCCCAGTTCTTAATAACATCCAATTGCGCTGGCGTAATGTTCTTGCTGAACTTGGCGTATCTCATATCCGTCCAAGCCCAACTGATCGGCAGGTATTGCTTGTCGTTTGCGATTCCATCGTAGGAAGCGCTGTTGCCGTCTAATTTATAATTTATGCCTTCTACGCCGAGGGAGAACAGGTTATAGTTTTCTTTGTTGCTGTGAACCCAGTTCACGAATCGAACCGCCTCTTTAGGATGCTTGCTCGTCGAAAATACGGCCAATAAGTTGTCTACGGAGTTGAAGATGTATTTCGGTTTATCGGATTGGAATTGAACGAATTCGATTTCCGCTCCGGGTACACTCGCCACTAGACCATCAATGGTCTCTGTAGGACGAAATAAATTCGATGCTATGGCAGCAGTTTTGCCATTACCGAAATCTTCCTTCGCAGCGATAGGATCTTTCGGGGTGTATCCTTTGTTATACCATTCATGGGCCTTGTTAACTAAATTAGCGAATGCTTCGGATTCATAAAGATTTTTGAACGTTAAAGGCTGTTGCGTAACATCAATGTAAAAGAAGCTATTGAATAGGTCTCCATTCGCGTAATAACTAGGTAAGTATTCACGACCGAGTCCAGTCGTGTTAATGCCTAATGGGATCATTGTCGGTTCGTTCGCTTTCACGGCTTCCAAATATTTATCGAAATCTTCGAGCGTTTTGATTTCTGGAAGGTTGTACTTCTTGCGCAAGTCTCCACGAATCTGGAAAGTATCATTATTTTGCGCGACTGGTACTACCCGAGGTATCGCATAGATTTTCCCACCAATTTTGGCGCCTTTCCAGACATAGTCTGGCGTGTTCTCCTTTAATTGTTGTCCGTCGCTATCCAAATACTCATCTAGTGGCAATAATACGTTCTTGGCTACGCTTTGCGGCAGATTTGCAATATGGGACCATGTCAAATCGAAATCTTCTCCGCCAGCGACGATTAAGCTTTGTTTATTCCAATACGTATCCCATGGAACAAAAGTAAAGTTAAGCTTAAAGTTAAGGCCATCGGCTTTCATTTTCGTATCAACCGCAGTTGATACAGCATCCAAATCCTTCGGAGGATCTCCCGGGAATAGAATTTTTAACGTTACTTCTTCGTTCGCTAATGCGGGCGCTCCAGAAGGTGCTGCTCCTTCATTTTTATTGTTATTACCGCCACAACCTGCAAGCATCGTTACTGCTAGAATTGTCGTAAGACCAATGCCGACTAACTTTCTTTTTAGGCCTTTCATACTTTCACTCCCTTTGTATGTGTCTCATATATGTTGACCAGCTTTGTCGCCGGGATCAACCTTTAACGGATCCAATCATGATTCCCTTGACGAAATACTTCTGCACATAGGGATATACGAGAATAATCGGGCCGATTGCCACGAGGAACATGGCGAATACCAACGTTTCGGATGGTAGTTCAACTGTTGCGATATTCGTATTCATGCTCATAAACTGAATCATCGAATTAATTCGGTATAACAAAAATTGCACTGAAAATAAGCTGCGATCGTCTATCAACCATAGAGGCATTATGAAATCGTTCCAATAAGCCAAGGAAACAAACAATCCGATCGTCGCCAGGATCGGTCCCGATAGAGGAGTAATGATCTTGAAGAACACGTACCATGGGCCAGCTCCATCAATTTCAGCTGATTCCGATAATGCCGTTGGAATCGTTTTATAATAATTGCGAAGCAAGAAAATATTGAAGGGACTTACCGCCAGCGGAAGAATATAAGCAAGTATGGTGTTCCTCAAGTGAAGCACCTTCGTCAAATTCAGGTACCATGGGACGAGCCCTGCGCTGAATATGATCGGAATGAAGATAATAACAGCGATTATGTTGCGGTATCTTACTTTCGGTATGGAGATTGAATATCCAAGCAACGTTGATACGATCAATGAGAATATCGTTCCGACCACCGTGACAAAAATTGTAATTGAATAGGCCTTAAACACAACGCCGTCCATGAATATAACTTTATATGCAGATAGCGAGAATGCGTCTGGGAAGAATTGATACCCATTCATGAGAACCGACTTTTCACTCGAGAATGACACGACGACAGCCAAGACAAACGGGACTATCGTCAATAAACTAAATAGGATAAGGCTACCGTAAATCAGACAATCCATTAAACTCCATTTGTTAATAGTATTGCTTTTCATTCCATTCACCTCGCTTCTGATTAGAACAATGATGAGTCTTTATCGTATTTCTTGACGAGCCAGTTGCTCCCTAATACAACGATAAAGCCTACAACGGATTGACACAGGCCAACTGCGGTCATCATGCCGTATTCTCCCCCCCCAGTAATCATCGACCGATAGATATAGGTGTCAATAACATCTGTCGTCTCGTATAACAATCCGTTATTCTCAACGATGGCATAGATTAACGCAAAGTCACCGAAGAAGATTCTGCCTATGGACATTAAAGTCAAAATAATAATAGTAGGGATTAGATTCGGAATTAAGATATAACGTATCTTCTGCAAGCGGGAAGCTCCGTCGAGAGATGCCGCTTCTAGCATTTCTTCGTCTATTCCGGTTATTACGGCAAGGTAGATAATCACAGTATATCCAACGTTTTTCCATATGTTAGTTGATACGATGATCTTCACCCAATGCTCGGGGTCCGTATACCATTGAATCGCATTTCCATTAGAGGCTTGAATGAGCTCGTTTACGAGACCATGGTCATTGCTAAACAACAATAGGACTAGTTTCCCTACAATGGCGAAGGAGAAGAAATAAGGGATAAACATTATGCTTTGAAATAACTTTTTCATCAATCGATTCTTCAACTCATTGAGCATAAGTGCGAATACGACGGCCAGAATCGTTCCCCATAAGATGTAGTTAAAGTTAATCCATAACGTGTTCATGGTAATCCGCAGGAAATCTCCGTTATCCAAGAAAAACTTGAAGTTCTCGAATCCTGCCCATGGACTTCCATAGATCCCATCCATAGGATTGAAGTTTTTGAAAGCGAGAATCATTCCCGGGTAGGGAAGATACGCAATGGCGATCAACACCGCCAAACCCGGTGCCGCCATTAAATAATAGGATCTGTTCTTCCATAATTCAGCCAGCATACCGCTCTTCATGTTCATTAGATTCACCTGTCGTCTTTGTTTTCTACACTATAATGGCTATTAGATCAGTTGAATATCGTCAAATATTGAGGTTATATTCTAATGTTGGGAATTATCGCATCTTCTCTTGTCGGCTATTATTGAAAACGTTATATTTATAACTACAAGGAGGGAGTTCATTGAAAATAATGAAATCGATCAATGCCAGGATCATTCTCTATCTCTCAATCATAATTGGACTATCCCTAATCAGCTTAGGCGTTATCAGTTATCAAATCTTCTCGAGATTCACTGAAAATGACATGATTAAACACGTCACCTCCGTAACGGCGCAGACGAATCAAAGTCTAGATCTCTATTTAAGCGAAATCAAAGACTCCTTGCATTTCCTTTCCATCGATAAGGATTTAATCTCAAATCTTCAAAATTCCATATCCAAAAACAATAATTATGCCATAGAGCCAGATCAAATCCGGGTAAGAATAACCGAGCTTCTGTACAACATGTTTGCTGAGAAGAGCGATATTCGCGGATACTTTATTTATAATAACGACTATAAGATTTCCTTTATCAATAACCTATCGCTGATTGAATACGATTCTCCTTTTCTTAACAAGGTATGGGTTGATTTCAAGAATACTCAGTATGCGTTGCAAACCCGCTTTTATGGCTCACATAAGCCCGATTATTATGAACGCACTTCCAATAAAACCGATGGCAACGTCATTACGATAGCCGCCAATATTAAGGATTCTTACGACCCTTCGAACTCTACGTTATATGGGGTCGCCATATTCGATTACAACATTAGCAAGCTCAAAAGCATCTATGACCGAATTCAAACCCAGACAGGCATTGAATCTATTATCGTCGATGACCAGCAACAATTTATCTATCAGACCGATCCGTCTCTTACCTTATCGAGCTCTTCCATGGAGAAACTATTCGAGCATTCCTCCGGTTACTGGACGGAGAACATCGGAGACGGCAAGAGTTTGTTATCCTATTCCACCTCTGCCGTAACCGGTTGGAAGACCGTTAGCCTCCTCTCCTTCTCGCAACTCGACAAAAATTTAATGCTTATCCGTAATACAACGCTTACTCTACTTGCCATAATGGTTACGCTCACGATTTCATTCGCATCGGCAATGACGATTCGAACGAATAGGCCGATATTGGTTCTTGTGAAATTCATCAAGGACGTCGGCAAAGGTAACCTTAATCTCCGTCTGGAAAGGAAATCGACATACGAAGAATTCTCGCTGCTAAATCGCGGAATCAACGAAATGTTGGACAAGATCAATGAACTGATCGAGGAATCCGTGAAACGCCAGCTACTCCAAAAAGAAGCCGAGTATGATGCACTCCAGTCCAAAATGGATCCGCATTTTCTTTACAATACGTTGCAATCCATTTCATCTCTCTCTATTCTAGGTCGCAATGTGGACATAGAAAAAGTCACGCACGCCTTGCGGGACATGTTGCATTATTCGCTATATCGTCAGAATGATATGGTACCCATTCAATCCGAGGTTCGTTCCGTAGAAAACTATCTTAACATCCAAAATATTCGATACAATGGCAAAATTCGCTTCGAATTTCATGCCGACAATGACGTCCTCTACTATTCCATCAACAAATTCACGCTTCAACCTCTTATTGAGAACGCGATTTATCACGGGGTCGAGGGAATCGATGAAGATTGGTTAATCCGTATTCGTATTACCAAACAATCCGAAGAAGTGAGAATCGAAATATCTGACAATGGCATTGGAATGACGCCTGAACGGCTTCTTGAATTACGATCCCAATTATCCAACAAAAATTTGCGTACGGGAAGAATCGGATTGTCCAGTATAGCAGATCGTTTAGAGCTCAAATTCGGTCCAAGTGCGACTCTGGCAATCGAAAGCGAACAACATAAGGGGACAACCATCGTTCTGACGATACCCCAACATTATCCGGAAAGAGGCGATCAACATGACGACAGTACTTCTAATTGATGACGAGCCGCTAACTACCCAGGCCATTCGTCAAGTTCTTCAAGTTCACTTTCCATCGATCGATATTATTGGAGAAGTAACGAATGGTGCTAAAGCCTGGGATTCAATTCTGAGGAAAACGCCGGATTTCATCATCAGCGATATTCGCATGCCGCATATGGATGGGCTGCAATTAATGGAAAGGGTACGCGAGGCAGGCTTGTCCGTCAAAGTCATCTTAATTACCGCTTATGGCGAATTCGAATACGCGAGGAGAGCTATTGCTCTTGGTGCTTTCGGATACATGGTCAAACCTTTCGTGCAGAGCGAGCTCATTCTGGAAGTAAGTCGCTTAAACAAAGAGATCGAAACGGAACTCGCGCATAAGCAAGACATTTCCAAGATCATTCCTCTCGTGGAAGAGAATATGATTAAGAAGTTGCTTGTAGGCAAGCTGCAGCAAGGCGATCTCAACCTGTTGAAAAATTTAGCAGGCAGCTACTGGGACCAGTATGTTCTAACGATTTACCGATTCAATCGCACCTCCGAAAACAACGAGATTCTCGAAGAAATCGTTAAGATCAGCATGTCCGAAGAGATCAACAGCCTATTAGCGAATCATGGTTGTCGCGTCGTGAGTTTTTTTAAAAAAGAAAACGAATTGGTTGTCCTATATACACCTAAATTGGACGATATTCCGATCTTACAGGCTTGCCTTGAAACGTTGTCCAAATATACGGAAGTCACAATTTTAACCGGTAGTTGCAGGATGAACTTCACGCTTGAACAAATTCCTTTTGCTTATGTGGAAGCCGATAAGAACCTTGTCGAGTCCTATACGAGTTTAGCTGTTTCTCTCCCAGATCTCGATCTTACATCGAATGAAAAAGAAAATTATCATTCCGAACTTATGACTAGAGCAGCGGAATACTGCAAAAATGCATTTACGAAGGATATCAGTCTGCAAAAGATATCCGATCACCTAAATCTCAATAAATACTATTTCTGCACCTTATTTAAGTCGCACTTTGATTTAACCTTCTGGGAATATATTACGGATCTACGTATCGGATATTCCAAAGAGCTTCTTTCTCTCACAAACGAGAAAATAACGGAAATATCCGAAAAATGCGGTTATCTTAACATAAGCCACTTCGGAAAAATATTTAAGAAGACGACCGGTCTAACTCCCGCTGAATATCGCAAGACGTATCAGACGAAATAATGGATTAGAAACATAGAAAAACCGTCCTAAGATGGAAAATGGTAATAGACACTCAGAAAAAACCTTATGGTACCATAAGGAACGAGTGCAACTTGGAGACCGCTTCAAAAGTCCATTTTTTTCAGAACAACAAAAGAGTTTAAACCACAGAAGGCGTATTGTTAAAAAAGTCGCTATACAATACTTATCGTCCAAGTACTGTATAACGACTATGAGATTCTACTTAACTTCAATTAAAGTTGTTTTATTGCAAGATCGCCTTGGCTACAATGGCAAGGTCTATAATGTCAACTTTGCCGTCTTGGTTCACATCCGCTTTCTCATTCCAGCCTACTTGACCTGGTTGTTTGCCGTATGTTGCTGCAACGATAGCCAAGTCTCCAATAGAGACACCGCCTCCATTGATATCTGCGTTTATTCTCTTCGCATCAAACACTTGTATTGCTTCTGCCAATGCGGTTTTCGCATTATCCACCTGCTGCTGAGTCGCGTTCGAATTGTCTGCTATCGCTTTGGCCACGTCGATTGCCGACTGCAACTGCGCTTTGGAACCGCTCAAATACAGACCATCACCATTGCCCTCCACTGCTGCATCATACTTCGCCTGAGCGCTTGCAATTGCCCCGTTCAACAGTGACTTATCTACAGGTATAGCAGTTACAATTATTTGGAGCTCACGGGAGGCGCTACCAACCAGCAGTTCATTCCCCTGTCCATTGGCAATCTTTACATCACTTACAGAAATTGTCGTATTGGTTGCCTGGTTGATAGATTTGGCCGAAAAGTTAATTGCGAGCAAATCGCCTTGGGCAGGGACGTTCCCGCCCGCGCTTGCAGCCAAAATACGGAGTTGACCCGGAGCTGTCCCCTTTGTATCGATGACCCGGAAACCGTCTATCAGGGATGTCACCGAATCGAATTGCACACTTGCAGGGTCATACTGTAGTGTGAAATCTTGGGCGTACACTTGCTGGTATACGCTTTGTGTAACATCGGCCAGTCCCATGTTCAGAGTGAAAGTTTGGCCAGAAAGTACCTGCTGTACACCTGTCAATGTAGCCTTTGGTGTTGCTGGCGCTGGCAATACGTTTACGCTGACGCTTGTTGTCAATGCTACGTTGCCGGGATTTACCACTCCTGCAGGCAAAGTTACAGTTCCACTTACAGTGAATTTCTGCTGTGTCCGTACAGCTGGATCATAGCTTGAACCGTCAACATCCCATGTCACAGTGGCATTCACACTTCCCGTATTGGTAACGAGCTCTGTCGTTTCAGGTAATCTAAGGTCTGCTGCTGTCTTCGCCGTACCGCTCACCACCCCTGTGATTGCTGCAGGTGTTGTTATGCTCGTAAGCGTCAGTCCTTCCCCAGCACTCATCAATTGCGTTACTTGATCCTGAGTCAACTTATAGTTAAATACGCGAACGTCATCCAGCAGTCCACTGTAAGCTTCTCCCCATGGAGCGGCTCCCAGTATCATTTTATTCGTTGTGTTCGGAAGCGGCCCGAGATTCGTTGCATCGCTTGCCACTACGTTACCGTCGACATAAACCTTCAGCCCAGTTGAATGATCGTAGGAAGCCACATAATGATGCCAGTTATTATCACTGTAGGTCCATGGAAACAACAGCGATTTATTACTAGATGAACCATTTGGCCAATAGGCCACTTGAGCTTTACCCCCGGGTATCAACTGTAGGGCCGTGAAACGACTATCTTGACGGATAACGCTATAGTAGTTGTTTGCAGGCTGAGAAGTCTTGAACCACAACGACACGGTCTCGTCACCCGTTTGATTCAAAGTTTCCGAAGGGTTGATCTCAGCCCTTGAGCCGCCGCTGAAAGTAAGTGCTCCGCCGAACTTGCCCGAATTGGTCCAAGTTGGGTTGTTAACCAGAGTTCCGGTGTTGCCTTTGCCTGAAGAATCGCCGAAGGTTGTACCGGAGCCTTCATTGAACTTCCAGTAGGCCACTAGTTCGGCAGGCTTAGTATCTATGCCAATATTTGTGTGCATTGTGTGCAGTATAATGTAGTCAAGGGTTACGTTTCCGCTATCTCCATCATCGTATTTATAAGATATCGTATTACTTCCGGATTTTAGCGTTACCGTCTCAACCTTGTCGCCCCATGTATCCCAATTTGCCAAACTCGGCAGGCTAATCTGCCTTAACTTGATGCCGTTCACATACAGGCTGATTGTCTTCGTTCCGCCCGTAGCATTGGCATACCTGAGATCCAGATTATAACTACACGTTAACGCTGATGCATTATTTACTGTAAAGGTAGTCGTTGCACCGTAATTCCCGTATCCGTCCACAAAACCAGTCCCTGAATAATTCAGCTGGCTATTATTTACCTTTGCACCGCCCGATAGGGATGCATTCTCGGTCTCATACTTGTTAGATTCCGTTACTGTAATATAATCTAGACTAACATTTCCGCTGTCGCCCGATTCATATTTGTATGCTATGGTATTGTCCCCTGCATTCAGGTTTACCTTCTCAACCTTGTCGCCCCATGTATCCCAATTTGACAAGTTCGGCAGGCTAATCTGCCTTAACTTGATGCCGTTCACATACAGGCCGATTGTCTTTGTTGCGCCCGTAGCATTGGCATACCTGAGATCCAGATTATAACTACCCCCTGACGCAGCATTTACTGTAAAGGTAGTCGTTGCACCGTAATTCTCGTATCCGCCCGCAAAACCGGTCCCGGAATAATTCATATGATCGTTAACTACCACTGCACCGCCCGATAGTGTGGCATCCTCGGCCTCATAATTATTTTGTTCCACAAATTCCCACTGGTCGCTCGTCCAATCACCTCCACCTACCATACCAGATTGTACATAATCGTTCTGTGTGTGTATATGCTGTAAGGCCTGCTTGCGGCTTCTGAGCTGGAAATATCCATTTTCAGAGCCGATTGGCATCCAATTCGCACTCCATCCATTCATCGGTCCAGTCTGAATTCGACCGTTATTAGCTTCAATATTCATATAGTTGCCGGTTAACCGGTTCCTGAAACGTATAAATCCATTATCATTTTCCAGAGCCCAGTGATATTGATATCCCGTTCCATCTCCATAACTTACTGTTCCGGAATTGTCAAAAAGGCTTTTACCTGTAAGCCTGCGATTATAGAGTTTATAATACCCGCTGCCGTAAATCTGAAGTTCATAGATTCTTGCCGACCTATTGGTAGTTTCAGTTTGAGGATTTGTAATATTGAGCTTTATGTACCTTCCACTAGCAGTAACATTTCTGTCCGTTTCATTGGCCGTATTGCCGGTTACTGTGTCAACAGTAGTCCAGGTGCTGCCGTTATCACTTACCTGTAGCTGGAAATCCCTTGTATTCAAGCTCTGTGTGCCCCAGTTTTCAATACCTCCGGCATGAATGATATGATATCTTGTAATCCACTTTGGCGCGCCAAGATCCACTATTAGCTCGTTTGTTTCTCCGTTTGCACTCCACTTGGAACCGTTGGCTGTCGTACCGTCAACCGCCATGGAGGGGGTTTTCCCTGAAATATTTGGGGTTGATGTGGCTGTTTTACCTAAAGCAATATTAGTATCGGAGTACGCAGGGACAATGCTGGTCGGGAGCGTAAGGTTTCCTGAGTCTGCAACCCCATTATATGTGATATTCGAAGCATAGCTGCCTATGGACAAGTTTCCGCTTTTGCTATCTGTAACAAGCTTCCCGTCAACTTTTACATTATCAAAATGTACACCGTCGACATACTCGGTCTCACTTATCCCTCCTATCTGCGACCCAAAATCATATGGATTGGAAGCATAATTGACATTCTTGAACACGATGTTGCTGATACTTCCAGTTACATGATTCCAGATTGAATATGGATATATTTCCAGCATACTCCCGTATCTTGTACGTTCTATTTCAATATTCTCGAAGGTCACATTCTCTACTAAACCCGCGCCGGCATAAATTCCAATAACACCTCTTATGCCAGGATATGCATTAGAGTTAATAACGTAGTTATTTTTAGCTACATAGTTTGTAAGATTACCAGAGTTAACCATAAAACTATGCACTCTCATGCTAGCAATCACGTTATTCTCCCATAAGATGTCATGACTACGATTGCCAGTCACAAGAGCATCGTCAGAAGTTCTAACAAAGCTATTCTTCACTGTCACATGACTATTGTCCATTACAAGCACAATGCCGTCACCTTCATGCATACTCGTGAATCCTTTAATATTGTCTATTGTTACATTCGAACTGCCGATTACATTGACTGACTGCCTTTCAGGATTTACTACAACTACTCCCTCAATGGTTACATTATTCGCTCTGAATGCGACAATGCCTGGCATTTCGGGTTGCGTAGCTCTAGCAGCATCTGTAAAATTACCGCACCATTGAGACAAATCAAGGACTCCTCGTCCTCTAATTGTAATATTTTCTTTCATCGGTCTAGTATCCCAGCCAGCCTCATTCAAATACGGATTGGTTCTAATCTGCGCCTTTACTACAGCACCTGGCGCTATATAGACTGTTTTTCCACTCGGTACATCTATAAAATCCTCAGTTGTCATGTAGTTGGAATTTGTGTGAGCGTGTATAGATTGCCTCTGTATTCTGGAATCGTTTCCATATTGATGAAGTCCGGGGCCAAAATACATGACATTGGGATCAGTTGGTGATGGAACATTTGTATCCATAGGATTTGCAAATATATGCAGCGTATTATAGATATTACCATTTACCTCAAGTACTATGTTTTTAGCTCCGGTCAATGAAAATGTAATCTCCTGACCGTCAATTGTTGGCGTTATTCCGTATGCCTGAGGCCAAACCTTTGCTGATGTTAATGGACCGCCATTATACGTAATCTTCATTTCCACTGTACCTGCAGAGTCAAACATTACAAAACCTGTAGGAACATCGCTTTTACCCGGATCACCCGAATCACCATTAAACATTCTTGCTAAATATGGAAATAGATTGGAATAGGATCCCCCTGGATTCCTTACCTGTGCTGTAAAAGCTGAATAACTTGCAGTACCTGCCGGCGGATCAGGATATAAAGTAAGTTGATTTTGATCCTCCGCGGAAACAGATTTCGGTGAAGAAATAATTGTAACAATTGTAATCATCAATAGTACCAGGACCAAACTCAATAATTTTTCGCCTTTTATTTTCACGTTAATTCTCCCTTCTTTTACCTATGATATTTTTTAGGGAAAAATCTGTCTTAGCGCGTCCGGTTCGGCTACAGCGTCAAGCGGAACCGGTATTTCATATCGTCTTCAAACCACATCATGAAATTGGTGCCCCAAACGTTATTATGCAGGTTAAAATGAAACCCACCATCCAGCGGCGCGAACGTGTTATCGAATTGCAGCAGCCGCCGTTCTCCCGAACAAACGATAGATAACGCTTTCATTTCCGTTGCAGCCCATTATTTCACTAACTCAATATAACTAACTTTAAATCATATTTTTGTAAATAATAACCACTGTAAGAGCCTGTTCAAAAAGCCTAAATTCAGCGTAACTGAGACAACTTAGCCTTTTTTATATCACCAAGAAATGGATACATCCCGTGCTCGGTGATTGATGTTTTTAGGTCAGAACGCTAGCCCGCAAGGGCAGCGATAATTACTCTACTTGGATCACTCGCTCAATCAAGCTGAATGCATCTTCCTTCTCATAGGAAGAGCGTCTATGAAATTACGCCTATGAGTTCAGAGACAAAACCGAGCGTGTTATAGCAGTAGGGTGCAGTTCAAGCTGCACGTCTATGAAAATGCACCTCGCGATGGGTAAGTGGTGATAGGGGTATTTCCATTTACCCATTTTTCGCTCAGATGCATTTTTTGTTTTTTTCTGAACCTGTTGGCATTTTGAACTGGTGCTTAATTGACCTTTTGCATATTTAATACAATTTGTATCTAAGATTTGTATTTCAAAGTTAATTTTGCGCAAAAAAATACCTTAACCCCAGCATAGAGGTTGCTTTTATGGTTGGGGTTAATTGATGATACCTTTCCTCCAAAACGCCCGAAACCTTATAAAGTCTTCCTTTTCTACTTTATTTCTTAAGGATAGCTCCGCTATTCTACTTTGATAAAAGGAAGATTATTCCAAACTGTCCAATAGCGTTTTCAACTGAGGGTTAAGGTTCAATGCATTCAGAATGACCGTAAATGCCTCCGAGCGTGTGGAATTGCCTTGCGGGTCAAACATTCCATCCTTCTTGCCACTGACGAGGCCAGCTTCAGCCGCATCTTTGATTTGATTCACTGCGTACGAGCTTGCGCTTGCCAAATCTGTCAAGTGGCCCTTAGTAGTATCTTTATCCAGTTTACTCAGGTTGATAATTCGGGATAAAATGACGACCATTTCCTCGCGACTGATAGTTTGGTCCGGCTTAAAAGTTCCGTCTTCGTAACCGCCAATCACTCCTGCGCTAGCGAGCTTTTCAATAATGCCCTTAGCCCAGTGACTGTCAATATCGTTCAGTACAATAGAAGGATTTGCATTGCTGCTGATATCGAATACACGGGTGATAATCGCTGCAAACTCAGCTCGTGTTATGTTGCCATCCGGATGGAACGATCCGTCCTCATACCCATCGATAACGCCCAGTTTCACGAACGTACCGATGGTCTTTTCGGCCCAGTGTCCTTTAGTGTCAGCCAGTTCAACCTTTACATCAGATCTCTTAGCTTCCTCTACTTTGAATGAGATCGTATTAACCAATTTTGTTATATCAACAATGTCACTCTTAAATACACTGGCCGTAGGTTCAGGTGTTGGTGTTGGTGTTGGTGTTGGTATTGGTGTTGGTGTTGGTGTTGGTATTGGTGTTGGTGTTGGTGTTGGTGTTGGTGTTGGTGTTGGTGTTGGTGTTGGTGTTGGTGTTGGTGTTGGTGTTGGTTCTTGTCCCGATGCTTGTATGTTCGCCGATACTTTGCTATTGCTTGAAACAACAGTAGATACGATCTGCGAATTCACCAGTTTTACGCTGTCCAGTACAATTTCGGCCGATCCCTGACTAGTCGCATGAAAGGTCACCGTAGCCAGTGTTACATCCCCGTTCTTGCCCGCAACATTACCAATTTGCGTATGCGCGATTTGAATCTTATTTCCGTTCACAATTGGAGCTACGGCAAAGCCGCTACTTTCGCTAGCTCCCGTCACAAAAACCAAACGGTTGGTATCATATGTGACATTGACTTCATATGCGTATAAGTCACTTAATTGCTCTCCTCTCACCGTCACTTGGAAATCATCGCCTGCGGATATGCTAGTATCCGAGACTGACAGGGAAAAGGTAGGAACGGTGTTTGCATGGATAACGACACCGGGGAAAATGGACACAGTCAAAAGCAACGCCATACTGAATGCGAAAAGTTTTTTTAACATCAAAGTAATCCACCCTTCTAATAATTTATTAATATAACAGGTCATATCGGCGAGGAAGGGGGGGGAGATTAGCTCTCCCCGTTTCATTACCACTTCACCCTAAATCTCTCTCATGTACGCAAGCAAACATTGTTTTATTGCAAGATCGCTTTGGCTACAATGACAAGGTCTACAATCTCTACTTTACCGTCATGGTTTACATCCGCTTTCTCATTCCAGCCGGCTTGACCTTGTTCTTTGCCGAAAGCAGCTGCAACCATAGCCAGGTCTCCAATCGAGACACCGCCTCCATTAATATCTGCGTTTATTCTCTTCGTATCAAACACTTGTATGGCTGCTTCCAATGCGGATTTCGCACTATCCACCTGCTGCTGGTTCGCATTCGAATTACTCGCTATCGCACTAGCCGTATCGATGGCCGTCTGCAATTGCGTCTTGGAGCCAATCGCATACAGTCCATCTCCATTGCCTTCCGCTGCTGCAGTGTACTTCGTCAGAGCGCTTTCGATCGTAGTGTTCAAGAGCACCTTATCTACAGGTGTACTAGGTACTGTTATCTGTATCTCGTGGGAAGCACCGTCAACCTGCAACTCATTCCCCGGTGCATTGGCTATCACAACATGATCTACAGAAATCGTCGTATTGGTTGCCTGGGTGACAGATTTGGCCGTAAATTGGATTGCGAGCATAACGTCTTGAACAGGCACGTTCGCGCCCACGCTGGCAGCAACAATCCGGAGTTGACCCGGTGCCGTCTCCCTTTGATCGATGACTTGGAACCCGTCTTTCAGGGATGTCACCGAATCGAATTGCACACGTGCAGGGTCATACTGTAGTGTGAAATCCTGACCATACACCGACTGATACACACTTTGCGTAACGTCACTCAGTCCCATCGTCAGAGTGAAGGCTTGGCCAGAAAGTACCTGCTGGACACCTGTCAATATAGACTTCGGTGTTGCTGGCGCTGGCAATACGGTTACGCTGACGCTTGTTGTCAATGCTACGTTGTTCGAATTTACCACTCCTACAGGCAAAGTTACAGTTCCACTTACCGTGAATGACTGCTGCGTCCGTACAGCCGGATCATAGCTTGAACCGTCAACATTCCATGTAACATAAGCGTTCACGCTTCCCGTATCGGTAACGAGCTGTGTCGTTGTAGGTAATCCAAGAGCAGCTGCTGTCTTCGCCGTACCGCTCACCACCCCTGTGATGGCTGCAGGCGTTGTTACGCTCGTAAGCGTCGATCCTTCCCCCGCATTCATCAATTGCGTTACTTGAGCCTGAGTCAACATACCGTCAAATACGCGAACGTCGTCCAGCAGTCCACTGTAAGCTTCTCCCCATGGAGCGGCTCCCAGCATGATTTTATTCGTTGTGTTCGGAAGTGGCCCGAGATTAATTGCATCGCTTGCCACTACGTTACCGTCGACATAAATCTTCAGCCCAGTTGAATGATCGTAGGAAGCCACATAATGATGCCAGTTGTTATCGCTGTAGGTCCATGGAAACGATAGCGATTTATTACTAGATGAACCATTGGGCCAATAGGCCACTTGTGCTCTACCCCCGCCTATCAACTGTAGGGGCGTGAAACGACCATCTTGACGGAAAACGCCATAGTAGCCGTTTGAAGGCTGAGAAGTCTTGAACCAGAACGACACGGTCTCGTCACCCGTTTGATTCAAAGTTGCCGAAGGGTTGATCTCAGCCCTTGAGCCGCCGCTGAAAGCAAGTGATCCGCCGAACTTGCCCGAATTGGTCCAAGTTGGGTTGTTAACCAGAGTTCCGGTGTTGCCCTTGCCTGAAGAATCGCCAACGGTTGTACCGGAGCCTTCATTGAACTTCCATTGGGCTAATAGTACGGCAGGCTTTGTAGTTATGGTAATGCTTGTTGTCAATGGAATGCTGGTCGGGTTAAGGACTCTAAAAGGCAGAGTTACTTCTCCTGTTACTGTGAAGGTCTGCGCCGTCGTGGCAGTCGGATCGTAGCTTGCACTATTTAAATCCCAATTCACATTGGCATCCACATTTACCGTATCGGTAACAAGCGTTACCTTAGCAGGCAATCCAAGAACTGCCGCTGTCTTTGGCGTTCCGATGGCCACTGTTATTGGTGCAGGCGCTGTGACGCTACTAAGCGTTTTATCTGGCACTTTGTAAAATTCTATTTCTGAGAGACCTACATTCGACCCGCTTCCGCCAGATACCTGAAATTTGACCCAAGACACAGTCTTGTTAGGGAAAGTTACAGATTGAGCGCTCCCATTATTCGGGATACCCGAAACCACCAAAGAGGTTCCGTCGCTGAAGGAAAGCGTCCCGCCTGGCGCCCAGTCACTCGAGTTGGGCCGATCATAGAAGGTAATCTTGTTGATCGTTTGATTCGTCGTCCAATTCACCTGGATCCATGGATTGCTTTCTCCCAAGGACGCCCATTCGCCAGTACCTATCACTTTATCGGGAGAATAACTGGCATTGAATGACGATGAAGCGGTAACTGTGGCGTTCGACGTTTGGATCTTATTATCAGATACGCTAATGTTACCTAAATCCACATTGTATGCATAATTCCCTATCGTCATATTTGCATCTCGAATATTTGAAATATTACTCCCGTTAATAACCAGATTGTTAATGTGTATACCATCAACAGTATGGGTGGAATCAATTCCCGTGATATTTGAAGTGGCTTCACTCGGCCCAGTTGTATAGTATATATTTTGGAAAGTTAAATTCCTAATATTGCCGCTCGTTCCAAACCATGGTGCAAATGGTGTGATCTCAAACAATCTGCCCTTGGAATTTCGTTCCACTATAATATTGTTAAAAACCATGTTTGTTACCAGACCATTATTCCCTGCAGCAATCCCAATAACACCATTTGCATGTGATTGCTCCTCGTAATGATTAATAATATATATATTTGTGGCAGAGTAAGCATCAAGCGGCGTTCCATATGGACTACCAACTCCGGCCATTATACTATGGGCTTTTTGACCGAATACTACGATATTGTCAAATGAAATGTGATTGTTTGAGGCATCACATACCAAAGCATCATCAGAAGTTCTGAGATAAGAGTTCCTGACAGTCACATAGCTGTTACCGCCGGTACTGACAATACCATCACCTTCTAGCATTGCAGTAAACCCTTTAAAATTATCAACTGTTACATTGTTTGAGGTGTGTATGTGAATTGACTGTCTTTCAGGATTAACCACTACGACACCTTCAACGGTTACATTATCCGAATTGAAAATTACAATACCCGGCATCTCAGGGTTTCGCGAGCGATCCGCGTCGGTAAAATTGCCGCACCACCTTGAAACATCAATCACACCCCGTCCGCGGATTGTAATATTATTTTTTCTTGGTGCAGTTTGCCAGCCCGTCTGGTTTTGGAAAGGGTTGGTTTTGATTTGAGCCTGTACGACTGCACCGCCTTCTATATAAACAGTTGTTCCACTTGGTACATAAATAACATCCTGGGTGGTCGTACCGCCGCCTTGATGTGTAGGTACGGTCTCCCTTGTAATTCTTGAATCATTACCATAAGCATGAAGTCCTGATCCAAAGAACATCACATTCGGATCGGTTGGGGAAGGTATATTGGTATCCATAGGATTAGCAAATATCTGCAAAGCCTTGTACATATCTCCATTTATTTCCAGTAAAATATTCTTTGGTCCGGTAAGCGGAATCGTGATTACGTTGCCGTTAATTGAAGGCGTAATGCCATAAGCCTGCGGCCAGATCTTTGCCGAAGTGACAGCCCCGCCATTATATGTGATTTTCATTTCCACTTGATCGGAAGAGTCAAACATTACAAACCCTACAGTTGCTGTACCGTCAGGGACTCCGCTTTTCATGGTACGAGCAGCATATGTGAATAAATTCGAGTATGTTCCTCCGGGAATTCTTACCTGTGCTGTAAAATTCGAATCGCTTGGTGTACCAGCAGGCGGGTCGGAATATGTGACAAGTTGGCTTGCGGCACTTACATCGCTTGCGGCACTTACATCGCTTGTTTGAAATACGAGTGTACTAAACAAAATCATTACACTAATCATTACACTAATCATTTTTCTTGCTTTTTTCACATTTAGCATATTTACGCCTCCCTGAATCTTTTAGATTGAATTCAATTAATACTCCGCATTGACGGACATTTCCGCCACCAATAGTTACTGGAAAACAAGAACTTCACCTCTCACCCCCCTATAATTTAAAGCGCTTCCAATTATTAACTAAAGCATGGAGCACTTTGATCTTCAATACCAAACTGGAATAAAAATCCAAGCCTCCACGGTTTAGAAAACTGATCCTGATTTCGATTTAACTCAAGCTGATGACGAACCTGAACTTCGTATTTTCTTCATACCACATTGGAAAGTTCGTACCCCAAACATTATTATGCAGAAGAAAGTGCATACCCCCATCTAACGAGACAAAGGAATTATCGAATTGTAGTAGTCTCTTCTCTCCTGGAGCCACTAATGGCGCATCCAGCGTTTCAATAGAAATCTTACCGTCGCTTCCATGGTAATAGACGCCGGAATTCACCGCATGTAAATTCCGATTGCCATCCTTAACTACTTCCAGAGGCGAGATCAATGCTCCCAATTTATCCATTTTCCAAAGATTCGGATTATCGACCTTTGGAGCAAATGAAAACCAACTTGCTTCAGGCAGCCGATTAGCCTGCTTATCAAACCAGCTTAATTCCACTTCGATTTTATTCAGTGACTTGTAAAATCTGTAATCGATCCGAATCTCCCGTGGAGCTCCATACAACTGAGTACTCTCTAATGGCATTTCAAGATGAACTTGAACAACATCGCAATTTTCCTCTGAACAAGTCCATATGCGCTTCACACTCGGCGTAAATCGTCTATGCTTCGGTCTCGGCTCCGCAAACTCCATACCAGGCTTACCAAAGTCTGCATCCGCCCAATGATACGTTGTATTCCGTTGCACTGTATAAGTTTCAAACCAATTGTTGTAGTCTTCAAGACCAAATAATTCATATTGGAAACTGCCTAGATGATGCTCCTTGTCAGCCCAAATCTTTCCACGACGGTCATTTAGCATAGTAATTGACCCATCTGCAGAAAATGCAACCTGAAATGATCCGAGATCATATGTTTCGTCGCTTTTAAGCTCATGTCCGTTTTGAATCCATGCATTTTTCGGTTCCAAAGACTGAATGGCTTCTTTAGCCTCAACTCGTTTATCTAGCGGTAAAGCATTCACTGCACGCCAAACATATGCCCTCTGTTCCATCCACGAGCTCTCGAAGAAACGGAAACTTCGATCTTCCCATGATGTCGAAAATAATTCCGACGAAAGGCTGTCAAATTCATGCATGGCAAACGATCCGATATAGCTGTACTTATCCGGAACAGCCTCATCCGTTATCCGGTCTGCTTCACGTGCCGAACGGAACTCTTGAACGGCATAATGTTTGAAATCCGTTAGAAATTTCTTTTCATCCAATCCCCACGTATGCTCTGGTATTAGGATGAGTTGATCGCAGAAGTCCGCATATTCCTTGCTATCAGGGTCGAGCCGTCCTTCGTTCACCCATTTATCTCGCAGCCTTAACAATTCTCTGTACTGTGAAACCTTCAACGGATCTGTGCCGACGCCGTGAATCCACGTATCTCCAATCTCTTCGTATACAACCGGAAACCGATCTCTCAAGGTCAATAACTTCTCGGCAAACTGATCCATTGTGGACGCTTGAATGGAAGCGCCGGGATATTGTTCAGAGAGTCGAGCGAACTCTGCTTTGATATCATCGGAGGAAGGGGGCCCGCAGTTATCTCCCGTATGGGCAAACACCATCACCTCATCAAATCCGTCAATTTCTACCGCATTTCCATAGTTACTCGCATAATTGACTACAACTTCCGATCCGTCTTTCCCTTTCCAAACGAAAATTCCAGGAACATTCGGTACTTTCGATGCGGGATTCACGCCGAGGTGCAAGTATTGAATGCCAAACTGAGCGAAATAAGGTACCATGCCTATCGTATGCCCTGGGACATCCGTCATTTTGGCAGTCATTGTATTTTTACCGTACCGCGCATTCAGCTTTTGTGCAATCGATAGCCCATACACGAACAAAGCAGGATCCATCAGTTCGGTATGCGTGGTAAAAGGCAGACCGTGCCAAGCGATATTACCGCAAGCAATTGCCTGTTCCATCAAAAGTTTCTGTTCTTCCGTAGCTTGCTTAAGGTATTCATGAATCAACCACGACCCGGTCGTCCATACAAACTGCGCAGGCCCGCCGTCAGCTTTCAACTGTTTGGCCAATTCGATCGATTTGGGAATATATAATTCAAAGTATTTGTTTACTACATTTTCAGCCAAATCGGTAAATCCAATATCCAAATGAGTTTTAAAAATAACATGAACCGTCTTTATTTTACACATGTATTAGCTACCCCTTCACTCCTGAACTAGCCACACTTTCGATAAATTGGCGTTGAAAAATAAAAAATAAGATCATTACAGGTGCAATGGCGATAACACTAGACGGTAATAGAGCCGTAATATTGGTTGAATTATCAGACGAGAAGGCAAGAAAACTGAGTGCTATCGGCAGCGTTCGCATACTGTCCGAAATGATTGCAATTCTAGACCAAGCAAATTCATTCCAGATAAAAGAAAAGGCCAAAATACTTAACGCTGCCATTGACGATCTCATCATCGGCATTACGATTCGTAAGAAGATACTAAATTCAGAACTACCATCTATTTTAGCTGACTCAATAATTTCATTCGGAATGGAACGAGCAAACTGCATCATTAGGAAAACACCGAAACCGCTGTAGAAAAAAGGGATCGCTAAACCTAAATATGAATTAATAAGCCCCATCGACTTGACCACATTGTAGATCGGCAAAAACGTTATTTCTTGAGGTAACATCATCGTCGCTAATATGAACATAATTAATATATTCTTGTATTTAAAAGAGTGTTTGACTATCACATACCCGCTAAACGTACACAAAAATACGTGGAAAACCAACATTAGCAATGATACACAGATTGAATTCCACAGTGCTTCACCAATCTTTCCAACGTTCCACGCATTGATATAATTATCTAAGGAAATATGGTTTGGAATCCATTTGAAGGGTACTTTAAATATTTCTCCACTTCCCTGAAATGAGGCAGACACGAGCCAGAATACAGGTGACAATAGTATAATCGCTATTACTAACATGAAGAAGAAAAATGCCAAATCTATTACATTCCACTGCGTTTTTGGTTGATTCATGTTGCCACTCCTATTCCGAGAAAAATTTCGTCAATTTTAATTGTAGTAGGGATACAACCATGGTAATCATGAATATGACAATTCCTATAACAGAAGCATAACCTACATTACGGGACTGAAACCCTTGATCAAACATATACATGAGAATCGTTTCTGTGGAGCGATAAGGTCCGCCATTTGTTAATATAGCTACTTGTGGGTAAGTTTTCAGAAAAGTAGCTACTACAATAATTGACGAAAAAATTATAACTGGCATTAATTGTGGCAAGGTGATATGAAAGAATAATTGCCGCTTGTTAGCGCCATCGATCACTCCGGCTTCAAACAACTGCGAGTCGACATTAGATAAACCGGCCAAAAATACGACCATAAAATAACCCATTTGGAGCCATACACAGAGAACAATAATAGCTGCCATTGCCCAGAAAGGATCAGTTAACCAAGGTACTCTGTGAATACCCATACTTGTTAAAATGCCATTGATATAACCTAGCTCATCATTAAACCAAACTTTAAAAATAATCGATGCAACAATTGTAGACACAATGTAGGTTGTAAATACGGCACCTCTAATGACACTTTTGCCAAGCTTCATATAAAAAACTGCCATGGCGATCCCGAGCGATACACAGAGTGTAAGCGGCGTGCTGATAATCGTAATTAAAGCCGTGTTCCTTAATGCATGCCAAGCATTCTGATCATGTATAAATTTCAGAATATTTTTTAGGCCAACGAATTTAGGATGATTCAGAAAGTTATAATCCGTAAACATCCAGACGATGTTCGTAAAGAATGGGTAATAAAAGAAAGTGGCAAAAAATAAGATTGTTGGTACTATAGCCGCATAGACGATACCTTTATTCGTTGATTTACTTCTTCGCAACTTCGGTCGAATGGTCGATTCCATCTGCTTCACTCCTAAAATACATTGATCTGGTCCAGCAATTGCCAAACCAGATCAATAAATAGCATGCTAGATCATAGTTCTTATTTAGAGGCTTCTGCGATTCCCTTATTAATTTGAGTTGCTGCGTCCTTCATTGTTTTCTCAACATCATCACCGCGTACCAAAATTTTCTCTAGAGCTGCAGCATAAATTTTGGATGCATCTGGAAAAATAAACGGAGCTTCCAAGAAATTGTATTTTGTATTCTGCAATTGCTGCTTTTCTGCCATTCGTGCCTCTAGTGTTCCTGCCGTCTTCCATTCAGCTTGCATACTTGGATCATCATATAAAGATAAATCTGTTATATAGGATTTAGATTTAAGTTGGAATTCTTTTGAAACTAGGATTTGAAGGAAATCTGCCGCTTCTTTTTTATGTGCTGATTGTTTAAATACAGCCCACTCAGCGCCGCCGACACTTGTCGTGCTTTGACCAGAAGACCCTTTTGGCATTGGAGCAAAGCCAACATTAATTTTAGCGTTGGTCGTTGCCTGAACATCCCAATCCCCACAAGGCCAAATTGCAATCTGTCCATTCAACCAAAGCTTATCATAGCTGCCATCTATTTTTGGCGCCCAACCATTTTTACTAAAGTCTTGCATGAACTGAAATGCTTTTACGGATTCAGGAGAATCGATTTGTGTTTTTTTGAAGTCGTCTGACATCTGTTTTCCACCATTTGCCCATAACCAATAATCGGTTGCCCAGTTCCCACCTTCAAAGCTCGTAGCATAAATCTGTTTACCATCTGCAGTTTTTAAATTTGCTGCGCTTATTTTTTTTGCAATCTCAACTACTTCATCAAGCGTTTTCGGTGCTTCTGTAACACCGACTTTAGCCAAGATATCTTTATTGTAGAACATATAAACCGTGTTATTACTTTGAGTAACGCCAAACACCTTACCATTTAACGTCATTCTATCTTTCTGCCCATCACTTAAATGACTATAAATTTCCCAATTCTTCACTTGATCCGTAATATCTTCAATAACGCCTGAACTGAAAAATTCTTTCCCCCACACCATTTTTCCAACATCCGGAGTTTCTCCGCTGCTTAACATCATAAGCTCTTTATTACGCATATCTGAACCGCCGTTGCCCCACGGCGCAGTAATTACTTGCACATCAGCATTCGGATACTTTTTCTTGAAGATCTCTGTCGCAATATCTAATCCATCATCTTTTGCCCCTGAGCCTACAACTTTCAAAGTAAACTTATCATTTGTGGAACTAGCCGTACTCGTTGCCTTGGAATCTGGTGCTTTCGTTGCTGCTGACCCGTCATCCCCATTTTTCGTGCCGCAAGCTGTTACACTGGTAATCACCATCGTCGCAAGAATCACGCTTAATATTTTTTTCATTTCATATTTCCCCCTTAGTAAACTCTGAATGTAATATCCAATGGCAACGCTACCATTTGATAATCTAATCTTATACCTGGGCGGAATGAGCTACAATATCGAGAAATATCGATTTCTGTCCTAAAATAACACAATTAGAATATTCGTTGCCGATACTCTGCCGGTGTAGTCCCGACTTCCTGTTTAAATACCTTGCCGAAATGACTTGCGTTTTTATAGCCTACTTCCTGGGCAATCTGTAGAATTCCTTTCTCGGTCGTTTCCAGCCTGTGTTTGGCTTGCTCCATTCTCACCTGAGTCAAATAGTCAAGAAAATTCAACCCAGTTTTTTGTTTATATATAGAACTGATATAATTTTTACTGACAAATAGTTGTTCGGCTAATGAATGGAGACTAACTTCTTTTGAATAATTTTCCTGAATGTACGTTTTTATCTTCTGAACCATACGGCTAGTTTCATCCAATTGAAGCAAAGGCATAAATTCTAATGTCATTTGTTCAAAAAAAGCGCTTAGCGCCTCCAAAGTTTTGTATGCTTGAATATCTACAAATTTGAGTTCTGCTATCCCGATACTCATTCGATCTTGCAAATTTGTTTTCGCTATTCTCTGTTTAATTTGTATCACAAACTCAAAAAAGAGCTGATAGACGAGGTCCAGATCAATCAGCATAGCATCTGCTAACTTCACTTTAAATTGGCGAATCAATTCGCGTGCTTCCTCATTCAGACCCAGTACCAATTTCTCGGCGAACAGCTCAAATGTCCCTTGATCGGGTGTAAAATCTTGTGTTGAGACACGTTCGTTTTCACCTTCGACCACATAAACATAAGGGAGCGAAGTAGCTTTTTGATAAAAAATACATGCTCTGACCTTCAGATAAGCATCTCTCAATTGTTGTAACGGTACACCAAAGCTGCTTACACCAAAGGTACAAGCAGTTTTCCTTTCACCTAATTGACGTTGGATGCCAGTAAGTATATCTATAAAATCAGTAGAATGGTTGAATACAACAACGATTTCCCCCTGAAAATTAAGAAGAATTCGGGAGCCCATTTGCTCCAATAGAAGATCTATTTCAGATATCGTCAAAGAAGACCTAACTATCATTAACTGGCAGTTATTACTTCTTAATTCCAGGAGGGTGCCATCATTATTATCCAATGTGATATTAGGCTCGTGACCCTCCAGTAACCTTTCCAAATAACTTGTTTTCAATAATTCATTTACTTGTTTTGTGGCTAGCTCTGTCTGCTTCAACTCATCAATTTTCAGGCACACTTTCTCTACCATTTCTATTAATTTTTTTTCATCAATTGGCTTAACCAAATAACCGTATGCTCCGAACTCAATCGCTTCTGTTGCATAATCAAAATCTCTAAATGCCGTTAAAATAATGGTCATCACCATTATTTTTTTGGCTTGAAGCTTTTTTAGCAACTCAAAGCCGTCCATAAGAGGCATACGAATATCAAGAAATATAAGATCCGGCTTTTCACGTTCAATCCACTCCAACGCCTCAATGCCATTATTTGCTTCCCCGATGACTTCGACATTCAGCTTATTACGTTCTAACAATTTTTTTAGGGCTTGCCTGATCAGTGGCTCATCATCAATTAATATTACTTTTTTCATCATCTTCACCTCGTATTTAACCGTTTATAGGGATCACTACTACTAATTTAGTACCTTTTCCATATTCTGAATGGACTTTTATTCCGTATTCTTGTCCATATGCGATCTGAATACGCTCTTGCACATTGGATAATCCAATGCTTGTTTCAGGAACAACTTTTTGTTCAAGGTTCTGAATGACAGCAAACAATTGTTGCTCCGTCATTCCGATTCCATTATCCATAATTTCGAAATAAATGTTGCCATCTGCCGTATATCCTCTAATACTAAGCACTCTCTCTTTAGCTATTTTGTCCAATCCGTGATAAATTGCATTCTCAATCAATGGCTGGAGTAAAAATTTCAAAATATAACTCCGAGAAACCTTTTCTTCAACTTCGATATCAACTTGAATCGTATTGTCGTATCTTATATTTTGAATTTGTAAATAGTCATTAATATAGTCAAGTTCCTTAAAAATCAACACGTTAGTTTCTTTCTGATAAATTGTGTATTCCAATAAATTCCCTAGAGCAGTAACTACTTTTTCGATATCCGATGTGCGCTCCAAAATAGCCAATGAATGAATGACCTGCAGTGTATTATTCAGAAAATGTGGATGGATGTTTGACTGTAATGCTTTAAATTCAGCTTCCCTTTGTTTGATTTTCCCAGTATAAACTTCATCAAATAAAACATTGATTTTATTAGTCATCATATTAAAACCACTATTTAAGATTCTAAACTCCGAGTAGATCTCATCTTCTGGAATTCTTGCTGTGAAGTTTCCTCTACCTACTTCCTGCATATTTTTCATTAGCTTAATGATCGGCTTGGAGCTTCTACGTGAAATAAAAATAGACATGGCTATACTTAAAACAATGACGGTAAATACCAAATATAGGGTTATAGTTCCAGTTCGATCTACATTTTTTTGAATTTCCGACAATTTGCTTAGATATACCAACTTCCACCCTGTCACCTTAGAAGTGGAATAATTGACCTGCAATTTCTCAGAATGAAACGTTGTATTGTAACTACCGGTATCCTGCTGGAGGATCTGTTCAACATAAAGCCCTCCTAATTCATTGCTGCCTTCTTTAAATCTAGGATCAGTTGAATAAATGACAATACCGTCATCAGATAACAAAATAATGCTATCGCTTTTGCCAAGCTTGGAATGTTCAATAATTTGAGCAATTTTCTCAAAATTAAAATCAACAAAGCATATCGCCAAGTTAGTCTTACTGAAACGGCTAATATCTCGTATTGGAAAACTCATGCTGACCACATTCTGATCTCTGGGATTTGAGTAGTAGTCTAAGGTATGGGTTGGGTAGAATATGGACTTCGTATGATCCATATCTACTAAGGAATTCCATACTTGATTTAAAAATGGTGAGTTCACATTTATTGATGTTAAGTTGGGTATAGAAAAATATAAGCTTGGATTATATATAAAAATATTACTGATATCAGGCTTGAGTGATTTTGTATTCTGCAATAAGTCAGCGATTTGTTTTCTATTTGCATTATTGGTATAACTGGAATTGGTATTATAGTCTAGTAAACTAGATATAACTATTGGATTTGTAGAAACCATTTCCAACGAAGTAACAATATCTTTAAAATAGTTATCTAAACTCATGCTGGTCTGACTGGAAATCTTTAAAGAGTGTGATAAAGTGTCCGACCTCATTGTATTAGAAAAAATATAAAACATGATTCCTCCGAACACCACTAAAGAAGATATGGAAAGCATCGAATAATACAGAACCATAGTTAAATATAGTGATCGATTTGGCAGCTTTGTTTTGATGAAACTTAACATGGATAC
Organism: Paenibacillus germinis; assembly: GCF_013141785.1. NCBI lineage: Bacteria > Bacillati > Bacillota > Bacilli > Caryophanales > Paenibacillaceae > Paenibacillus > Paenibacillus germinis. The sequence continues at coordinate 387 of NZ_WHOC01000107.1, read as the reverse complement.
TCCTCACTTTCCAAGTAGTAAATTTGTGGACGTTATCCATATCATGAAAAAGAACATTGTGTCTATTTCCATATTACATGAGATTTCATTATTCGACATTAATTAATCGATGTGTTATACCTTCCTCGTAATTCAATGCACGTTCCCCTACAGTCAGAAGACTCAAGCTGGCCTATCGATGGGAGAGAGCGGCCGAAGTCCTCTAATTAATTTTTTATAAATCGCAGTGTAAGCAATTCTAATAATCTAATATCTAATTCTCTGTTGTAACTGGAGTATCCAAAAAATATATATAATTATCTCAAAAAGTGAACTTTTGCGGTATATACGCCCATGCATCTAAACTGCTTCAGACACATAAGGATATAACAAAGCAAATAGTGAATC